>DASUFK010000308.1:0-11151 GCA_036274615.1 Gammaproteobacteria bacterium
TTGCCCACCGCGTCGAAATTCTCCATCGCGAGCCCCATCGGCTCGAACACCTTGTGGCACGCCGCGCAGTTCGGGTTGGTGTGGTGCGCTTCCATCCGCGCGCGCAGCGTTTTCGGCGCCTCGCGTGCGGTGTCGGGGAGCGTGGTGTTCACGCCCGGCGGCGGATCGGGAGGGCTCAGCCCGAGGAACGTTTCCAGGAACCACTTGCCGCGCTTCACCGGCGAGCTGCGGGCCACGTCGGACGTGATGGTGAGCAGCGCTCCCTTGCCGAGCAGGCCGCGGCGCATGTCGAGCTCGGGCCCGAGATCCACGCGACGGAACTGCGACCCGTAGACGTTGGGGATCCCGTAGTGCTTGGCCAACCGCTCGTTCACGAACGTGTAATCGGCCGTGAGCAAATCTTCGATGCTGCGGTCGTCGTGGATGATGCTGCCGAAGAACAGCTCGATCTCCCGGCGGAAAGCGTCGCGCAGCGTGCTGTCGAAGTCGGGGAAGAGATCCACCACGGGCTCGCTCGCGGCCATGCCGCGAACGTTGAGCCACTGGCCCGTGAAGTTCTGGATGAACGCTTGCGAGCGCGGGTCCGCGATCATGCGCGCGACTTGCTGCTCGAGGACCTTGGGATCGTGCAGCGCGTTCTCTGCGCCGAGCTTGATCAGCTCGTCGTCCGGGATGCTGCTCCAGAGGAAGAACGAGAGCCGCGACGCGAGCTCGAGGTCGCTGATGCGATAAGGCGAGCCGGGCGCGACGTCGGCCGGCTCGATCTCCGACCGATAGATGAACTCCGGATCCGCGAGGATGAGCTGCACGGCCGCCTCGATGCCGTAGTCGAACTTGCCGCCCTCCTCACGGCCGGCTTCGTAGAGCTTCATTACCCCTTCGATGTCGGCATCGTTCACGGGGCGGCGGAAGGCGCGGCTCGCGAGCGTCGAGACGATCTTGCGCGCACAGGCGCTTTCCGTGTCGACGCTCTCGGGGTAGCACTCGAAGATCTTGTCGCGGCTCTGCGTGCGCGTGGCCGGAGCGCCGTTGAACGGCCCCTCGATGAACACCTGGCCCACGTGCGGATAGAACGTGTAGCCCGCGATCGCGCCCGGCGCGTTGGCCGTGCGAACGAACGACCGGTTGAGGCCGGTGTCGGGCAGGTCGCTGGTGGCGATGAAGGTGACGCCCACTCGATGGAAGCCGGCCTTGACCGGGATCGCGGGCGTGCGGCCACCGTTGCCCTCGGTTCGGGCGATCTCCGAATCCCAGTCGTAGAGGTACGCGCGCTCGCCGTCGATCGTGACTTCGAGCTTCTCGCCCTTCACGTTGCCGAGCACGGCGGTGAAGTAGCCCGTCATGCCCTTCACCGTGAAGAAGTACTCGCCGTCGGCCGGGAACTCGTGCTCGATGAGCATGCCGCCGCGCGTGCCGAACGGCAGCCCTTCCACGTAGGCGTTCTGCGACGTGTCGTGCGGCGCGTCGAATACGGCCAGCGTCGGAGCGGTCTCGGTGCCGACGGCCAAGCGGCTGATCTTGCCGGCGGCCGACAGATACGCCTCCATGAGCGCCGGCGACGTGGTCAACGTGCCCGCCATGTTGTCGAACCCGTGGCTCGAGTCGTCCGGCGGCAGGAACTTGGTGGCGTCGACGTTGAGCGCCAGGAGGTCGCGCACGGCGTTGGTGTATTCGGCGCGGTTCAGCCGGTGCAGGCCGGGGGCCGGGAGATGCGTTTGCGCGTGCTCGTCGATCTGGTGCTCCAGATAGGCGACGAGCGCCTTGCGCTCCTTGGGATGGAGGATGGGACCGTCGGACGGCGGCATGAGGCCCGCCCGCAGCTTGGCGATGACCTTCTCCCAGATTTCCGCGTCCTGGGCCACGCGTTCGAGGCTGCGCGACTGCAGATTCAGGTCCGCGACCTGCTCCGCCGCGTTGTGGCAGTCGAGGCAAATCCTATGGACGACGGCCGATTGGCGCTCGCCTTCGTCGCCGACGAGGCCGCAGCCCGCTGTCGTGGCAGCGGCCAGTGCGAGGGCCGCGGCAGCGGTTAGTCTCACGAGTTTCCCCTTACGCGGCGGCCGCCCGAGCTCCGGATGGGGCACGGGCTACGATGGCCAGCCTTCACGCTTCAAGCCTAGGTACCGATTTTAACCAGGGAAGCCCCCCGGAACGCCAAAGAAATGACCAGCGCCGGGGGCGACGGCGGTCCGGCGGCCGTAATCGCGCGTCCATTCCGCGCCGAAGCGGCGCCCGGTGGGATGACGACGCCGTCAGGGGATCAGGGGTGGCGTGCGGCGCGGCGGCGCCTCCACCCATCGCGGAGGCGAATCCAGCGGTCGTGGAGGTAGAGCGTCATCCTGCCCACGGGCCGGCGTAGGAACGGCACGTCTTGCGCGATCAGCAGTAGCCCGACCGGCAGGAACCAGAGTCCCAGCACGGGCAGGAACCACAAGAAGCTGCCGAGGATGAAGAGGATGCCGAGCGGCACCCGCAACAGGCGGGCCTTCGGAGTGCGGATCCAACGGATCGCGCGCCGGAGGCGGCCAGGCGCTTCGCCCTCGATCTTGTGGAACGCTTCGTCGAGCTCGTCGGTGCGCGGGTCGGGCATCGTGCGAAAGATGCAATATCGATGCCCGGAAACGCGCTGCCGCCTATTGCTTCAGCTCCGCGTAGAGCTGACCGACGAAGCGGTCCGCGGTCGTGCCGGGCTGCTGCACCTTGGCGTCGTAGTCGGCCGTGGGCTTGGCGGCGACGACCTCTTCCTGTGTCTTCCCTTCCTTCACGAGCTTCGCGACCTTGTCGCGAATCGCGATCACCATGTCGCGGTGTGCGGCAACGGCCGTGCGGTCGACCACCGGGCCGTGCCCCGGGACTATTTTCGTGGCCGGCCCGGCAAGCGCGATCACGGCGTTCAACGCGTCGATCAATCCCGGCAGCGACCCGCCGCTCGCGCGATCGATGTTCGGGAACTGAATCGAGCGATAGAAGTCGCCGGTCATGATGACGTTGGCGTTCACGAACTGCACGAACGTGTCGCCGTCGGTGTGCGCTTTGGGGGCGGGGATGAGGCGGATCTCCTCGCCGTTCAACCGCAAAGTGAGCGGCGCATCGTAGGTGATGACCGGCAGGCCGGCCGGCGCCATCGGGACGCCCGGCTGACCGTTCGCACCGGGGTTCGGGTGCTCCAGCCTGTTGCGGAGATTTTCGCGAGCGAGAATCGTGACGCCCATCTTGCCGAAGTTGTCGTTGCCGCCCGTGTGATCGCCGTGCACGTGCGTGTTCACCAGGAACCGGATGGGGCGATCCGAGATCTGCTTGATGGCGGCGGCGATCTTTTCCGAGAGCGGCGCGAATTGCGAATCCACCATGAAGACGCCGTCGGGCCCGGCGAGAACGCCGATCGTGCCGCCTTGGCCTTCGAGCGTATACAGGTTCCCGGCGAGCTTCGTGGTCTTGATCTGGACTTGGCTGAAGTCCGGTTGCCCTTGCGCGCGGACGGCGAGCGGCGCGAGGAGCGTGAGTGCAAACAACAGGCTCGAGAACGTCGAGACACGGCGCCGGTTCATTGTTTTCCCCATTGTTCGAAGAAGGACGCCCGAGGAGTCTGTCACACGGCCGACGGCTCGCGCAAACGAGCGCCGGCGGTGTCGCTCAAACCACCCGCGCGTCTCTCCGCGGCGGCGCTTGCCTCGCTGAAGCCGAGCAGCTGCGGCGCCGTCGACACGAGCACCGCCGGGTGGCGCGAGCTCACCTGCACGGCGCGCAATCGCGCGGGCAGCGCGGCCACGGCTTCGTTGAGCTACACGGTGGAGGGGGCCGCCAGCAGCTACCCGCTGGTTGCGCGATGCTGGCCGCAACCAGGAACGCGGATCGAGCACGACTCCGCGCTGCAGATCGAGGTCGCCGTGGTCGATGGCAACGGCCGCCCGCTGCCCGACGCGACCGCGAGCGACGATTATTTCGGCTTCGCGGCGTCGAGGCGATTGTCGTAGTTCGCACCCTCGATCGTGCAACCCCACTCCATGATCTCCGTGTCGACGCGCACGAAGTCGTAGGTCATGACCATGGGCTTGGTGTAGTACACGGGATCGGTGTGCGTGACGATCACTCTGAGCCGATCGCCGTTTGGAATGAAGCGCTCCTCGGTTTGCATCTGCGCGGATTGCGGTAACCCTGGGAAGCCTAGCGTGTCGAGATAACCCGCTTCCACGTCCACCGTGTCGACGACGAGCTCCTCGCCTTCGTAGCGGCCGAGCGAGCGGCCCATGTGCGGATGATCGGCAACCGTGTACGGCACGTCGGCGAGCTTGCCCGCGAGCGGCACGCGGCGATGCACGTCCATGAACTCGTAGTTGATCTCGACGCGATCGCCCTTCTGGCGAATCTCGATCGGCGGCGAAGGCGTGTGCATGATGCGCGTGAACGACACGGGCTTGCACTTCAGGTCGCCGTCGTCGCGCAGCGGATCGTAGCGCTCGAGCTTGTCGCGGCCCGCCGCCGTGAGGGCCGGATCCTTGGGCACCTGCGATCCGTAGAACAACCACACGCCGTCGAGGTCCCCGCGCGTGCCGGCCGCGGACGCGGTGCCGATCAACGCGCACGCAAGCAGCGGAGCCAGCTGGAACCTGCCGATGCCCATCGCGCTATTGCTGCGGCGCGGCCCGCGATCCCTCGTCGCACCGGAATTGCGTGGCGTTCACCACAGCCTCCCGGTACTTCACGAAGCCGCAGTCACGGTAAACCGATCCGTCCGCCAACACCGCCTGCACGAAATAGCCCACGTTCGGTAGTCGCAGGCTCGGCCACAACGTGAACGTGACGGTGTCGCCGACCTTGATGAGGTCGATATCGACCTTGCGGCGGATCAAAGAATTCCGATCGGACCACTCCACGAGCCAATCCGTGACCGCGCCGTCCTTGTCGGGCACGGCCACCACGTACTGCGAGTGCGGATTGCGGATGTGCGCTTCTTTGACGGTGCCGCGAACCTCGATCGGCTCGCCGCGCTCGAAGTTGATCGCTACGGAGTGATGCGCAGCCGAGGGGAGCTCGATGAGCAAGGCCAACAAGGCCGCGCTCGCGGACACCAGCAGCGTATGCGTTCGTCTCATGGCTCCTCCACACGTACAGGCGCCTTCCAGCATACGCCTTCGCGCGAGCGAAGGAGCAGCGTGCGGATGCCGTTCGAGGTGCTGACGCAGTAGGTCCTTGCCGTAGTCGTTGCCGTTCGGCGTGCGCACGATCGTGTGGATGTGCTGCCGAGTAAGCACACCCGGCGGCAAACCCTGCATGCCTATCGGACCTTGGTGGTCGAACTCGATCAAGATGACGGGACTTTGGATCCGGTAGTAGAACACGGCGCTCGCGTCGCTTCCGCCGATCCATGCGAAGTACGTTGCGTGCCCAGCGCCGGCGACGAGGAAGTCGCGACTCTTATCGACCCCGAGAATCGCGGCCTTGCGCTGCTCGTCGTTCAACGATTGCAGCAGCGCGAGTGCGTTGTTCTGCTCGTCCTGCAGGATGGAGTTGCCGGCGTGCCTGCCCGATTCCGTGACGATGGGCTCGCCGCCCATGAACACACCGGGGTCATCACGACCTGGTCTCGCAACACGAAGAAGTTGACGACCAAGTGGTGGCCGTCCAATTGCCAATCCCACGGCTCCGTGGGCGATGGAAGGCTCTGATCTACGCGTGTTTCGGCGGAATGTTATCTCACTCGTCGCGCAACGTTCGCGCAACATCACCTTGCCCGTCGAGATCCCGAATTCGCTCGATCAGTCGGTCGAAGAAACGCGGTGGCAAGTAACCGTAATCCACGCGGCCATTTCAGTTCTTGATGGGCCGAAGATCGAAGCCCGGCCATGTGAACACGTTGAACTCATCGAGGACGACCCACGAGCGCTCGCCGTCGAGCCCGAGATGCTCCTTGACGCGGCGTGGAATCTCAACTGCCACGGCCAGATCGCTCGGCGGTGCGTGGGTGATCGGTACGACGGCGACGCGCTTGCGTGGCGCCGGCCCGGGAATTTCGACGGTGAGGACAATCGCGCACGGCCTATCTTTGCGGCCCTCTACTCGTCCTTGACCAGCTTCCTCACTCCAGAGATAGGCGCACGAGATGACCAGGCCCGGTTGAGGTTCAGGAAGTCCAGCCATCCGACGCTCAACGCGAGCGGATCTACTTTTCTTCGAGCAGCTCGTTGAGAGGATCGTGCACGGAATCCATCTTGGCTTTCTTGATCGCCTCGGCCACTTCTGTCGGCAATCCCTTCAGCCGATAGACGCGGCGCTCAAACTCTCGCAAGCGGCGCAACTCCTCGTATTCGCGGTCGTCAGAAACGTCGGCTTGGATCGACCTGATCCATCCGTTGAACTGCGCCTAAAGCCCTCTAGATGCAATCGGTCATCTAGCGCTACCGGCTGAAAATGACCGGCAACGAACCATCTTTGAGCGCGAGTAACTAATTGATCTTACGAGATAACAATCCCCAGGACCGACGACCCTACTCCCACTCGATGGTGGCAGGCGGCTTGCCCGAGATGTCGTAGGTGACGCGCGAGATCCCGCGCACCTCGTTGATGATGCGGCGCGAGACGTGATCCAAGAAGTCGTACGGCAGCCGCGCCCAGCGCGCCGTCATGAAGTCGATGGTCTCCACGGCGCGCAGCGCGACCACGTAGTCGTACTTCCGGCCGTCGCCCATCACTCCCACCGACTTCACGGGCAGAAACACCGCGAACGCCTGGCTTACGGTGTCGTAGAGACCCTGCGTGCGCAGCTCCGAGATGAAGATGTCGTCGGCGCGCCGCAGCACGTCCGCGTACTCCTCTTTTACTTCGCCGAGAATCCGCACGCCGAGGCCCGGCCCCGGGAACGGATGGCGCTGGATGAGCTCCGGCGGCAGCCCCAGCTCCGCGCCGATCTTGCGCACCTCGTCCTTGAAGAGATCACGCAGCGGCTCCACGAGCTCGAGCTTCATGCGCTCGGGCAACCCGCCCACGTTGTGGTGCGACTTGATGAGGTGCGCCTTGCCGGTCTTGGCACCCGCCGACTCGATCACGTCGGGATAGATCGTGCCCTGCGCGAGCCAGCGCACGGCGGTGAGCTTCTCGGCCTCCTCGTCGAATACCTCCACGAACAGGCGCCCGATGATCTTGCGCTTCTGCTCGGGATCGGCGACGCCTTTCAATGCGGCGAAGAACCGCGGTCCCGCGTTCACGCGAATCACCTTGGCCACGAGGTGCTTGCCGAACACGTCCATCACCTGGTCGCCTTCGTTCAGGCGCAAAAGGCCCGTGTCGACGAACACGCAAGTGAGTTGCTCGCCGATCGCGGCGTTGAGCAGCGCGGCCACCACCGACGAGTCCACGCCGCCCGACAGCCCGAGCAGCACCTTGTCCTTGCCGACGGCCGCGCGGATCCTCTCCACGTGCTCGGCGATGATGTTCTTCGGCGTCCAGTTCGGCGCGCAGCCGCAGATGTCGAGCACGAAGCGGCGGATGATCTCGATGCCGTTCTCGGTGTGCGTGACTTCCGGGTGGAACTGCAGCCCGTAGATCTTGCGCTTCACGTCGGCCATCGCGGCGAGCGGCGAGTTGGCCGACGACGCGATCGCGGTGAAGCCGGCCGGCAGCTTCTCGACGCGGTCGCCGTGGCTCATCCACACCTTGAGATCGGCGCCGGCGCCGGCGAGGCCCGAGAGCAGCGGGTCGTTGCCGCTCAACCGCACCTCGGCGTAGCCGAACTCGCGGTGGTCCGACGTCTCCACGGCGCCGCCGAGCTTCGCGGCGAGCGCCTGCATGCCGTAGCAGATGCCGAGCACCGGCGTGCGGCGCGCGAGCAGCGCGTCGCTGATCTGCGGCGACCCCGCCTCGCCCACCGACTCGGGGCCGCCGGACAAGATGATGCCGGTGGGATCGACTTTCGCGATCTCCTCCGCCGAAGCGTCGAACGGCAGAATCTCGCTGTAGACGCCCACCTCGCGCACGCGCCGCGCGATGAGCTGCGTGTACTGCCCGCCGAAGTCGACGACGAGGATCCGCGAGGCGTCGGGGGCGCTCATGCGGCTCTCGAGCGCGGCGCTCACACTTCGGTCCGGTAGTTCGGCGGCTCTTTCGTGATCGTCACGTCGTGCACGTGACTCTCGCGGCGGCCTGCCCCGGTGATCCGCACGAAGTTCGGCTTGGTGCGCAGCTCCTGGATGTTGCGGCAGCCGGTGTAGCCCATCGCGGCGCGCAAGCCGCCGATCAGCTGGTGCACGATCGCGACGAGGCTGCCCTTGTACGGCACGCGGCCCTCGATGCCTTCCGGCACGAGCTTCTCGAGCTCTTCCGACGCGTCCTGGAAGTAGCGGTCGGACGAGCCGTGCTTTTGCGCCATCGCGCCGAGCGAGCCCATGCCGCGGTACGACTTGTAGGAGCGCCCTTGATAGAGCTCCACCTCGCCCGGCGACTCCTCGGTGCCGGCGAACATGCCTCCCATCATCGTGGAGTGCGCGCCGGCCGCGAGTGCCTTGGCGAGGTCGCCGGAGTAGCGGATGCCGCCGTCCGCGATGCACGGCACGCCGGTGCCTTCGAGCGACTCCGCGACTTCGGCCACCGCCGTGATCTGCGGGATGCCCACGCCGGCCACGATCCGCGTGGTGCAGATCGAGCCCGGACCGATGCCCACCTTCACGCCGTCGACGCCGGCGTCCACGAGCGCCTTCGCGGCCGCGGCCGTCACCACGTTGCCGGCGATCAGCTGCAAGTCGGGATACCGGCGCTTCACCTCGCGCGCGCGGTCGATGACGTTCTTCGAATGGCCGTGCGCGGTGTCGACGATCACCACGTCGACGCCGGCCTCGACGAGCGCGGCCACGCGCTCCTCGGTATCCATGCCCGTGCCGACCGCCGCGCCCACGCGCAGCGCGCCGCGCGAGTCCTTGCACGCGTACGGGTAGTCGTGCGCCTTCTGGATGTCCTTTACCGTGATCATGCCGCGCAGCTTGAACGCCTTGTCGACCACGAGCACTTTTTCGATGCGGTGGCGGTGGAAGAGGCCGAGCACCTCGTCCTTGTCCGCGCCCTCGCGCACGGTCACGAGGCGCTCCTTCGGCGTCATCACCGACGTGATCGGCGCGTCGCGCTGCGTCTCGAACCGCAAGTCGCGGTGGGTGACGATGCCCAAGAGATCCTCGCCCTCCACCACCGGCACGCCGGAGATGTTCTTCGAGCGGGTGAGGTCGATCACTTGGCGGATGGTGGCGTCGGGCGACACGGTGATCGGGTCGTGGATCACGCCGCTCTCGAAGCGCTTCACCGAGCGCACCTGACGCGCCTGGTCCTTCGGCGACATGTTCTTGTGGATGATGCCGATGCCGCCTTCTTGCGCCAGCGCGATCGCGAGGCGGGACTCGGTGACCGTATCCATCGCGGCGGAGACGATCGGGATATTCAGCGAGATGGCGCGCGTGAGCTGGGTCTTGAGCTGAACTTCACGCGGGTGAAAATCGGAATAAGCGGGCTCTAAGAGGACGTCATCGAATGTGAGCGCCTCGTGAATGATCCGCATGGGACCTCCGCCGGGGAAATTGAGCGCGGCAGTTTACTGACCGTTTGGGGCGCGGTAAACCCCGCGCCAAGAGGGGCTCTCGCGTCGTATACTGAGAGCAATGCGCCCGGGCGAACCCCTCCAACTTCCCTTCGAGGAGCGGCGCGTCCTCTCGGTGTCCGGGCTCAACCGCGAAGCCCGGCAGATCATCGAGGAAAGCTTAGGCACGGTCTGGGTCGAGGGCGAAATCTCCAACCTTTCACGCCCTTCGTCGGGACACCTCTACTGGTCGTTGAAGGACGCGCAAGCGCAGATCCGCTGCGCCATGTTCCGCTTGAGCGCGCGCGGCCTCGCGTTCGAGCTCGCGAACGGCCGGCAGGTGCAGGTTCGCGGCCGCGTGAGCCTCTACGAGGCGCGCGGCGAGTTTCAGCTCATCGTCGACTCCGTGGAGGAGGCCGGCGAGGGTCTGTTGCGCCGCCGGTTCGAGGAGCTCAAGAAAAGGCTCGCGGCCGAGGGCTTGTTCGACGCGGCCCGCAAGCGGCCGCTGCCGAAGCTGCCTGGGCGGATCGGAGTGATCACTTCGCCCACGGGCGCCGCGTTGCGCGACGTGCTGATCGCGCTGCGCCGGCGCTTCCCTTCCACCGCCGTGCTCGTCTATCCCACGTCGGTGCAAGGCGCGGGCGCGGCCGACGAGATCTGCCGCACGCTCAAGCTTGCCGACCGGCGCGCCGACTGCGACGTGCTGATCCTCACTCGCGGCGGCGGCTCGCTCGAGGATCTCTGGGCGTTCAACGAGGAAGCGGTCGCGCGCGCGGTTGCGGCCGTCGAGCTGCCGATCATCGTGGGCGTGGGCCACGAGATCGACTTCACGATCGCGGACTTCGCGGCCGATCTGCGCGCGCCCACGCCATCGCAAGCCGCGGAGCTCGCGGTGCCGGATCAGAGCGAGTGGCTCACGCGCTTCTCGCGACTCGGTCGGCAGGTCGTCCAATGCACGCGACAGCGGCTCGCCACGGAACAACGGCATTACTCGACGCTTGCGCACCGGCTGTCGCGCTGCCATCCCGGTGTGCGGCTGCGCGAGCAGGGCCAGCGGCTGGACGAGCTCGAGTCTCGCCTGCACCACTCCATCGAGCGCTCGATCAACAAGCGCCGCACGCGGCTCGCACGCCTCGCCACGTCCGTCGCGCACGCCAACCCCGCGCACCGCGTCGCGCAGCTGCGCGCGCGCACGCGCGTCGCCGCGGGCGATCTGCGCCGCGCGCTGCTGCGCCGGCTCGAGGACACGAAGCAGCGGCTGAAGCTCGCCGACCGCGCCCTCGCGTCGTTGTCGCCGCTCGCCACGCTGCAGCGCGGCTACGCGATCGTGCAGCGCCACGACGACGGCGGCCTCGTCACCGACAGCGCGGCCATCGCCGCCGGCACGCAGGTCGACGTGCGCCTCGCCCGCGGCACCTTCGCCGCCACCGTCGACCGCACGACGCCGGCGACCGATCCCGCCCAGAGCACCCGAGACGAAGCGTAGGCGCGCAACGGCGCCGTCACCCGCGGCTCTTGTCTCGATTTGGCCGCGCGACACGCCAACAGCTGCGGCCGCACCTCGAAGGGTCTTTCCGAGACCGTCGCGGCACAGGGAT
>DASUFK010000309.1:0-6258 GCA_036274615.1 Gammaproteobacteria bacterium
ATTCGACACTCCTGAACGGTTAGTTCAGGGTGTCCACTAAAGCGAAGGAACTACCCCGTCCGCTGCAACTGCTTGTTATGCGGCTCCACCACCGGCAAAACACCCGTAAAGCAGCAGTGCGCCCAACGCAAATGCACCCACGGCGTACAGCCTGAGGTATCGAACGAGCATAGGGCGCAACCGCTCCCCTAACCGATCGTGCCACTGCCACGGAGCGCAGATCAATATCGCGGAGCTTAGGACCAGGGCCCACCCGAATAGCCAGAACACTCTGGGTTGCCACATAGTCCGCGAAAGCACGACAAGTGCCGCCCCTATCAGCAAGCGAAACACTTGCTCTATGTAGTGCGTTCGCGGAGAACTCGCGAAAGCCACCAAGAATCGCTCGGCAATCGCTGGCTTCGCAAATGCCACGCCTGTGAAAGTGATGAGACAGAGGGCGAACACGACAACGACGACACCTGCGACGAGGCTCATGGGATCGTGAGAGGGCTAAAGAGCCGCATAACAGTATCTAGGCAGCACCCAGCTGCAAAGAAACTGCAGCAAGACGCTGTATAACGTGATTGATTTCGGCATAGCTGATTGTTTCTACTAGAGCATGGTTGCAGATATGCGTCAATTAGCACGTGCGCGTTATACAGCATGGATGCCAAACCGAAGCTTCTCGAGCAAGTGCGCGCCAAGCTCCGCGCTTTACACTACAGCTATCGAACCGAGCGTCAGTATCTCGATTGGATCCGGCGCTTCATCCTTCACAACGAGAAGCGGCATCCGGCTCAAATGTCCGCACCCGAGGTCGAAGCCTTCCTCACGCACCTAGCGGTCGACGGCAACGTCGCTGCGTCCACACAAAACCAGGCCCTATCGGCAATCTTGTTCCTGTATCGCCGCGTTCTCGAGATCGAGTTGCCGTGGATCGAAAACGTCGTACGCGCCAGAGTTCCCGTGCGCGTACCGGTCGTCCTTCCGCCTCGAGAAGTCCAAGCATTGCTCGCACAGCTTGACGGTGACTTCCACCTCGTAGCTCAGCTTCTCTACGGCAGCGGGCTGCGGCTGATGGAGGCGCTGCGACTCCGAGTCAAAGACGTGGACTTCGAGTACTCCCAGATCATTGTTCGCGATGGCAAAGGTCATAAGGATCGCGTAACCCTGCTGCCGGCTTCAGTCCGGTCACCGCTGGAGGTCCATTTGGTCGTGATTCGCGAGCGGCATTCGCGAGCGTTGGCGCGCGGCTATGGCGGCGTAAGCTTGCCGGACGCTCTTGCCCGAAAGTATCCTCGTGCCGCCAAGGATTGGGCGTGGCAGTACGTCTTCCCTGCGTCTCGCCCCAGCCGCGATCCCCGAACCGGAGCAAGCCATCGACATCATATCCACGAGACCAGCATTCAGCGCGCGATTCGCGGCGCGGCTCGACGCGCAGGCATTCTCAAGCCCGTAGGTCCGCACACCTTGCGGCACTGCTTCGCTACGCATCTCCTCGAAAACGGCTACGACATTCGCACAGTGCAGGAGCTGATGGGGCACGCCGACGTGCGCACCACGCAGATCTACACGCACGTGATGAAGAAAGGTGCGGGCGCGGTAAAGAGTCCGCTGGACCGAGGCGCCTAAACCGCAATCGGCGCCTTGATCGCCGCGTGCGCCCGATACCCCACGAGCTCGAAGTCCTCGTACCGATACTCGAATATCGTCGCCGGCCGCCGCTTGATCACGAGCGTCGGCAGCGGCAACGGCTCTCGGCCGAGCTGCTCCTTGGCTTGCGCGAGGTGATTCAAATACAGATGACAATCGCCGCCGGTCCAGATCAGCTCGCCGGGCGCGAGGTCGGACTGCTGCGCCATGACGTGCAACAACAGCGCGTACGACGCGATGTTGAACGGCACGCCGAGAAACACGTCGGCGCTGCGCTGATACACCTGCACCGACAGCCGTCCATCCGACACATGGAACTGAAACAGCGTGTGGCACGGCGCGAGCGCCATCTTGTCGATCTCGGCCACGTTCCACGCGCTCACGATGATCCGGCGCGAGCTCGGGTCCTTGCGGATCAGCTCGAGCGTGCGGGTGATCTGGTCGATCTCGCCGCCGTCGGCCGTGGGCCACGCGCGCCACTGCTTGCCGTAGATCGGGCCGAGGTCGCCGTGCTCGTCGGCCCACTCGTCCCAGATCGTCACGCCGTTCTCGCGCAGGTAACGGACGTTCGTATCGCCTTGGAGAAACCACAGGAGCTCGTGGATGATCGAGCGCAGGTGCAGCTTCTTGGTGGTGACCACCGGGAAGCCGTCGCGCAGGTCGAAGCGCATTTGATGGCCGAACAGGCTCAGCGTGCCGGTGCCGGTGCGATCGTCCTTGCGCGCGCCGTGCTCGCGGATCGCTCGAACGAGATCGAGGTACTGCCGCATTGACGAGCGCCTAACCCGAAGCGGCCGGACCGGCCGGCGAGTCGGCATCCCCACGCCGCCCGGCCGCTTCCTGCGCCGGCCGCGCGCGGAACGCGAGCCAGAGCAGCAGCCCGCCGAGGATCACCATCGGCACCGACAGCACTTGCCCCTTGGTGATCCAACCGAGCGCGAGGTACACGCCGCCGTCGGGCACGCGCACGAACTCCATGGCAATCCGGAAAATACCGTACAACGTCAGGAACAGGCCCGACGTCGCCATCGTGGGCCGCGGCTTGCGGCCGTACACCCAGAGCACGGTGAAGAGCACGAGCCCCTCGAGAAATCCTTCGTAGAGCTGGCTCGGGTGCCGCGCCTCGCCCTTGTAGATCACGGCCCACGGCGCGTCGGGGCTCGTGACCTTGCCCCAGAGCTCGCCGTTGATGAAGTTGCCCATACGGCCGAGGAAGATCCCGAACGCCGACCACGGCGCGATCGCGTCGGTGAGCACGAAGAACGACTTGCCGATCTGCCGCGAATAGAGCCACATCGCGAGCAGCACGCCGACGAGGCCGCCGTGAAACGACATGCCGCCCTTCCACACGGTGGCGATGCTGAGCGGGTTCGCCACGAGCTCGGCGAAGTCGTAGAACAACATGTAGCCCAAGCGGCCGCCGATGATCGTGCCGAGCGCGCCGTAGAAGATGATGTCGTCCACTTGCTGGACTTCGAGCTTGCTCCACGGCGCCTTGGCGCGCGCGCGCACGCCGAACCACGCGATCACGAACGTCGCGAGGTACATGAGCCCGTACCAGCGCACCTCGAGCGGGCCCCAGCCGAACAGCGGGCCGATGCTGAAGGCGACGGGATTGAAGCCGGGATATTGCACGTGTCGGAACGCAACGCCGATGGATTTCGCTAAGTGTAAACCGCGGCGGCCGTGGCCCGCGACCGCATCGATCGAGATTTGCCAGACGCGTTCGGCGGGCCGATAGTGGACCCATGCGCAATCGTCTGGCCGAGGAAACGAGCCCGTACCTCTTGCAGCACGCGGACAACCCCGTGCACTGGCAGGCGTGGAACGCCGAGGCGCTCGAGCTCGCGCGCGCGCAAAACAAGCCGATCCTGCTGTCGGTGGGCTACTCGGCTTGTCACTGGTGTCACGTGATGGCGCACGAATCCTTCGAGGACCCGCACACGGCGCGCCTGATGAACGACCTCTTCGTCAACATCAAAGTGGACCGCGAAGAGCGGCCCGACATCGACAAGATTTACCAGACCGCGCATCAGCTCTACACCGGCCGCCCGGGCGGTTGGCCGCTCACGGTATTCCTCACGCCGGACTCCCACCTGCCGATCTTCACGGGCACCTATTTCCCCAAGGACCGGCGCTACGGGATGCCGGCGTTCCACGAAGTGCTCACGGCGATCGATTCGTACTTCCGCACGCAGGGCGACGAGATCCGCAAGCGCGGCGCCGGTCTGGTGAGCGCGTTCGCCGACCTCGAGACCAGCGGCGCCGACGACTTCGCGAATCTGTCCGCGGAGCCGGCGCGCCTCGCGCGCGAGCGGCTCGCGCAAAGCTACGACCGCGAGAACGGCGGCTTCGGCGACGCGCCGAAATTCCCGCACACCACGTTCCTCGAGCTCTTGCTCGCGCGCTGGCAACGCAGCGCCGCGGGCGGCGCCGCCGACGAGCGCGCGCTCCTGATGGTCACGCACACGCTCGAGCGCATGGCGCTGCGCGGCCTGTACGACCAGCTCGGCGGCGGCTTCTTCCGCTATAGCGTGGACGGGCAATGGTCGATCCCGCACTTCGAGAAGATGCTCTACGACAACGCGGCGCTGCTCTCGATCTATGCGGATGCGTTCGCGGCCACGGGCACGGCGTTCTTCGGCCGAATCGCGGCCGAGACGGCGGCCTGGGTGCTGCGCGACATGCAGGACGCGCGCGGCGCGTTCTATTCCACGCTCGACGCGGACTCCGAGCACGAGGAAGGCAAGTTCTACGTCTGGACGCCGGACGAATTCGACGCGCTGCTCTCGGCGGACGAGAGCCGGCTCGCGACGCGCGTGTACGGGCTCACGCTCGCGCCGAACTTCGAGGGCAAGCACTGGCATCTGCAAATCGCGGAGCCGCCGGAGGCGGCGGCCGCCGCGCTCGGCCTCGACCCGGCGCTGCTCGACAGCGCGCGGCGCAAGCTGCTGGCGGCGCGCGAGCAGCGCGTCTGGCCGGGCCGCGACGAGAAGGCGCTCGTGTCGTGGAACGGGTTGATGATCGCCGCGCTCGCGCGCGCCGCGCGCCGTCTCCACCGTCCCGACTTCGCGGAGGCGGCCACCCGCGCCGTCGACTTCATCCGCGCGGAGCTCTGGAGCGGCGGCCGCCTCAACGCCACGTACAAGGACGGCCGCGCGCGCTTCGCCGCCTATCTCGACGACTACGCGTTCCTCGCGAACGGTCTGCTCGAGCTCTTGCAGTACCGCTGGCGTGCCGCGGACCTCGACTTCGCGCGGGAGCTCGCGGACACGCTGCTCGCGCACTTCGAGGACCCGCGCGGCGGCTTCTTCTTCACGGCCGACGATCACGAGCAGCTGATCCACAAGCCGAAGCCGTTCGCGGACGAGGCGGTGCCGTCGGGCAACGGCGTCGCCGCCGGCGTGCTGGTCGCGCTCGGACACCTGCTCGGCGAGCAGCGCTATCTCGACGCCGCCGAGCGCACCGTGCGCGCGGCGTACCACGCGCTGCAGCGCTACCCGGAAGGCCACGCCACGCTGCTGCACGCGCTCGAGCAGCTGCTGCGCCCGCCGCAGCTCGTGGTGGTGCGCGCGGCGCCCGCGGACCTGGAGCCGTGGCAGAACGTGCTGCACGCGGGCTACCAGCCGTTCACGTGGTCGTTCGCGATCCCGGCCGGCGCGCCGGGCCTGCCCGGCCTGCTCGCGGAGCGCGCGCCGCGCGGCGCGGGCGTCGCCTACGTTTGCGACGGCATGACCTGCCGCGCGCCGATCGGCACGCCCGCCGACCTCGACGCATCGCTAGGCGGAAAATAGGGACATGTTACTTTTTCGCGATTGAGAGGCTCGGGGACTGCACCGGCGGTGCCCCGCGAAAAAGTAACATGTCCCTATTTTCCGCCGGGCTACGGAGTGCCAGCCCTCTTCAGTGGGCGACGTAGGTCTGGCCGGAGACGACGCTCATCGGCCGGCCGTCGGCGGCGGCGAACTGCACGGGCACCGAGATCAGCGTCCCCTCCCGGTTGCGCTGCACCACGAAGTGCAGGTGCGGCCCGGTCGTGAAACCGGTGTTGCCGGAGTCGGCGAGATATTCGCCGCGCTCCACGTGCTGCCCCGGCGTCACGCGGATCGAGTTCCAGTTGAGATGCGCGTAGAGCGACATCGTGCCGTCGTCGTGCAGCACGCGGATGATGTTGGCGCGCGGCCCGTCGACCTCGGGGTCGAGGCCGGAGTCGTGGAACTCGCTCGCCACCTCGATCACCACACCGCCGCGCGCCGCGAACACCTGCGTGCCCACGGGCATCACGAAGTCGACGGCGTGCAAGCTGGCCGCGTCGCGGTGCGTGATCGCGGCGGGATAGGCCTGCGACACCTTCACGCTGCTCGCGATCGCGTACGGCAAGCGGTACGGCCGGTCGGGCTCGTGCTCGGCGTGCGGGTCGCCCACCATGTACGCGAACTCGTACTCGAACGTGGACGCCGCGTCCGGATCGCCTTTGCTCACGGTTAGCAGCTCGGTCTCGGCCCGCGGCGGCAGGATCCGCCAGCCATCGCTAGGCACCTCGTCGCCGAGATTCGCCATCTTCGCGAGGTGGAACTTGAGCTGCACCGGCGCGAAGAAGGTGTTGTTCGCGACGAGCACGAC
>DASUFK010000310.1:0-17356 GCA_036274615.1 Gammaproteobacteria bacterium
AACAGCACGTCGTCGTCGGTCTGATTCGCCCAGCCCTTCGGGCTGTCACCGAAGCTCAAGGTCTCGTGCACGAACTTCTGTGCATTCTCGGCGTGCGCGCACGGCCCGATGCAGCCGACATAGACCTGGAGCGCGGCGAGCCGCCGGTTGTCGTACGCCGACCATGACAGGTAGCCGCCGAGCATTCCCGCCCAAGGCACGTCGTCGGGCTGCGGCGCAGCGATCGTCAGGTCTCGCGGCGTCATCATCAGCTGGGTGATGCCCCACGACCAACGTACGATTCGCCCGCCCTCTCCGTCGTCGCCCAATGTCGGGACCCGTCCGATCCAACCCTGGAGGGCACGCGGCCACTGATCGAGCAACGCCGAGTGAACTTGCGCGCTCCAGCCGGCGGTGAACGCGTCGTCCGACCCGAGCATCAGGTCGTTGTCGAACTCGAAGCGGAACACCTTCATGTCGCGCAGAGACTTGGGCTCCGCGCCGTGCGCGGTTGCGACCGTCGCCCAAGCCAGCGCGACCACGAGGGTGCGAACCACTCGACGTAGAACCGGCGTCTTCATGAGGCCGATGCTGCGCCGCCCCCAAGGGCGCGTCTTGTACCTTCGTATCCGGCGTCAATCCCGTACAAATGAGCGCCAGGCTCGTCAAGAACCGCCGCGGCAAGTCACCGAAGCTGACCCCCGGCAGTATTCCCACACGACGAGGTACACGCACATGAACGAAGGAAGCTTCAAGGGCGTCGACGGCATCAAGATCTTCACGCGCGAATGGCAGCCCGAGGGCAAGCCGCATGGCGTTGTCGTCATATCCCACGGATTCAACGCGCACAGCGGTCAATACGACTGGGTCGCCCAGCAGTTCGTCTCCAACGGTCTCGCCGTCTACGCGCTGGATCATCGCGGCCGAGGCCGCTCCGACGGCGAGCGATTCTTCATCGGCAAGCTCACCGACTGGACGAGCGATCTCGCCACGTTCATCGACATGGTCAAGGAGCGCGAACCCGGCTTGCCGGTGTTCCTCTTGGGACACAGTGCAGGCGGAGTGATCGCCTGCGTCTACACGCTCGATCATCAAGACGACATCGCCGGCTTCATCTGCGAAGACTTCGCGTACAAGGTGCCGGCGCCGGCTGTCGCGCTGGCCATCCTCGAGGGAGTCAGCTACCTCGCGCCGCACGCGCACGTGTTCAAGCTCAAGAACGCAGACTTTTCGCGTGACCCGGCAGTGGTGGCGGCGCTCGACGCCGACCCGCTGATCGCCAACGAGTCGCAGCCGAGCGAGACGATCGCCGAGATGGTCCGCGCGGACCGCTTGCTCGAGAAGAGCTTCCAGCGGATCACCCTGCCGCTTCTGATCCTGCACGGCACGAGCGACAGAGTCACCAAGGCGAGCGGCAGCCAGGAGTTCTTCGAAAGGGCCGGTTCCACGGACAAGACATTGAAGCTGTACGACGGGCACTTTCACGATCTGCTCGCCGACCTCGGCAAGGAGCAGGTCATGGCCGATATCCAGACCTGGATCGACGAGCGCCTCGAGCCGGCCGCGCGCAATCGGCAAGAGCAGCCGCTTGCAGCCGCAAATTCTTCTCGAGCCTGACAACCAACTTCAAGGAGCAGACCATGAACATCGTAGTGATCGGCGGCACGGGCCTCATCGGCTCGAAGCTCGTGAAGAAGCTGCGCGGGATGGGCGAGAACGTGCTGGCCGCGTCGCCCGACACCGGCGTCAACACTCTCACGGGCGAGGGTCTGGCGGCGGCGCTGAAGGGCGCAGACGTAGTCGTCGACGTGTCGAACTCGCCGTCGTTCGAAAACGACGCGGTGATGAAGTTCTTCAAGACGGCCACCGGCAACCTGCTCGCGGCAGAGAAAGCCGCCGGCGTGGGCCATCACGTGGCGCTCTGCATCGTCGGCACCGATCGTCTTCAGGAGAGCGGCTACATGCGCGCGAAGCTGGCGCAGGAGAACCTCATCGAGTCGTCGGGAGCTCCGTACACGATCGTGCGCTCGACGCAGTTCTTCGAGTTCGTCGGGCGCATCGCGCAGGAGACCTCGGACAGCAACAGCGTTCGTGTGTCGTCCGCCTACTTCCAGCCGATCGCGGCCGACGACATCGTGGCCGCGGTCGCGGACGTGGCCGTTGCTTCGCCGCTGAACGGCACCATGGAGGTTGCCGGACCGGATCGGTTCCACATGGACGATCTCGTTCGGCGGGTTCTCGAAGCCGGCGGCGATCGACGCCAAGTGATCACCGACCGGAGCGCCCGCTACTTCGGCGCGCTCTTGGGCGAGCTGTCTCTGACGCCCGAGGCGCCCGCTGTGCTCGGCAGCACGCACTTCGCGGAGTGGATGAGCTCCGCCGCGTCGCGGCCGCCGCGAGCGGCCGCGCACTCTTAGCCAATCGACATACCGGAGATCAACACATGAAGCTCTACTACTTCGTCGGCGCGTGCTCGCTCGCCGATCACATCGTGCTCGAATGGACGGGCGCGCCCTACGAGGCGGTGCGCATGACGCGCGAGACCGTCAAGTCGCCCGAATTCTTGACGCTCAGTCCCTACGGCACCGTTCCCGCGCTGGTGGACGGGGACTTCGTTCTCACCCAGAACGCCGCAATTCTCACCTACCTCGCGGACCTGCATCCCGAGGCCAAGCTCATGGGCGACGGAACGCCTCGCGGCCGCGCCGAAGTGATGCGATGGCTAGGCTTCCTCAACTCCGACCTGCACACGGCATTCAAGCCGATTTTCGCGCCGGCGCACTTTACGCCGGACCCCACCGCGGGCGGTGCGCTCGCGGACACCGCGCGCGCGCACGTGCGCACCTATCTGAACAGTGTCGACAGACGAATAGACGATCGACGGTGGCTCACCGGCCAACGTTCGATCGCCGATCCGTATCTATTCGTGATGTTGCGCTGGGCGGTTCGCCTGAACATGGGCATTGACGGGTTCGCGAACCTCGTGCGCTTCATGGGCCGAATGTACGACGACAACGCCGTGCGAGCCGTGTTGCTGGCGGAAGAAGGCTCGGATACCTACGAAACCCGAAGCGAGGGAGCTCTCCATGAAACGTCTCAACCACTACGCGGCTTTGCTGATCGTCGCCTGCAGCGCGCTTGACGCGGAGCCGGCGCCCGATGTCGCACCTTTGTTCTCGAAAGACTTGACCGACATCCCGGGCAAGGAAGCTCTGATGCTCACCGTGGTGTATCCGCCGGGGTCCGTCGAGCACGCGCATCGGCACGACGCGCACGCGTTCGTCTACGTGCTCGAGGGCTCGATCGTGATGCAAGTGAAGGGCGGACCGGAAGTCACGCTGACGCCCGGTCAAACCTTCTACGAAGGTCCGAGCGACGTGCACGTGGTCGGTCGGAACGCGAGCGCCACGGTGCCGGCGAAGTTCGTCGTGGTGCTCGTGAAGAACAAGGGCGTGGCGCCCGTATTGCCGATCGAATAGTCGAGCTCGAGTCCGCCCGTCGCAACGGAGATGACGGGTGTCAGATCGCCGAGGAGGCTGTAAGCGGGGTGTGCCCTTTCCACCCGTTCGGGCACGGGACAACCCTCACGCCGGCGCGGTGTCCCCGCCAAGCCGGCCAGCCACACGGCGATGCGACGGGCGGAACAGGAGACGCGTCTCGCAGATCGCGCGGACGATCCGTGGAGCGAGCACGGATCGCCGCAATCGCCAACTGTAGTCCGTTCAAGAAACGCCGCCCGGAATCTCCGACGATCGTGGCTCGAGCAGCGGCTCACCCACCACACCCGAAAGGAGCTACCAGATGAACGCCACAGCCCCATTGCGGTCCTCCGTACCCACGCGCTCGATCGCCGGCGTTTCGGTTCCCGATACGCTGCTCGTGAACAGGGCCATCGAGCTCGCGCACGCAAGCACCGAGCCGTTTCTGTTCAATCACGCGATGCGCTCCTGGTTGTTCGCCGCGGCGCTCGCGGAGCTCGACCGGCTGCAATACGACGCCGAGGTCCTCGCCGTCGCCACGGTGCTGCACGTCCGCGGCTGAAGATGAAGGAGCGCTTCACGCAGAGCGTCTGCGCGATCGTCGAAACGCGGGCGGAGACGACCTACGACAACTTCGCGCACGATTTCGGCGAGCGATTCGTCCCGGGCTACAAGGCCCGGTCGACGGTGGATTACCTATGGAACGCACCGTTCGAGGAATAGCTCGGCGGCCGGTCAAGGGCCGCCGGCGCTCATCCGGGCGTCGGCTCTTGCCAGCGCGTACGTGCCTCGTAGTACGTCTGCAGCTCCTTGATGATCAGGAGCAGCTCGTCGGGGGCGAGCAGCACCACTGCATCCGCCGCCTGCTCGATCGCGACGAAGCCATCGTCGATCGTGTAGATCTCGGTCGCAAGCACTCCGCCGATTCTGGTTCGCATGGCTCCCCCGTCTCGAGTCAGTAGCAATACGAGTAACGCAGCGCCGTCATCGTCTCGGCGTCCGCGTATCCCGTGCTGGGCAGGCCGTGGTCGTTTTGGAATCTCTTCAGCGCCACGAGCGTCCTCGGCCACGGCTGCGGCTCGGGCGGCCCGTCGTAGTAGCCGAGGTCACGAAGTCTCGACTGGAGCTCCTGGGCGCTCACGCCTGCCACGGCCAGGGTAAACACGCTCATGCGGCCGTCCTGCGGGCACGCCGCCACGCCCTCGGCGTGTCGCCGGCCATGCGCCGGAACAGCCTGCTGAAGTGCGCCTGGTCGGCGAAGCCGCAGTCGAGCGCGATCTGACTCAACGGAACGACCGAGGACAACATGAGCCGCTGGGCCCGCTCGATGCGGAGCCGCGTGACGTATCGAAGCGGGGGCTCGCCGAAGCTCTCGCGGAAAACCCGGCTGAAGTAGCACGGATTCAAGCGCACGAGAGCAGCCAGCTCCGAGCTCCTGATCGGCTTATCGAGGTTCGTCTCGACGTGCGCGGCCACCGCGCGAAGTTGCCAGGGCGCGAGTCCGCCCTTCGTGGGCTCCGAAAACGAGCGTCGCCGCTCCACGGTTTGGAGCAACGCCGCCGCACGGCTCAGGCGCTGCTCCTCCGAATCGCGCTCGTCGCTCAACGCGCTCGTCAGCGCACTCAGAAGCTCGCCGGCCGATCGCGCTCGGCGCGCATCGTCGAGCGAGAAGGAAGGGTGTCCGTACATCTCAGGTACTCCGATGAGGCGGCCGGCGCGGCCTCACTCGATCGTGAGGCCGGCCGCCGCGAGAGTTTCAGCTCCGAAGGAACGCCAGCAGATCCGCGTTGATCCGGTCCTGATGGGTGGCCGTGAGGCCGTGGGGCAGGCCCGGGTAGTAGATCGCCTTCGCATTCGGAAACAGCCGCGCCGACTTGCGCGCCGAGTCGTGCACGGGCACGACCTGGTCGTCCTCGCCGTGCATCACGAGCGCCGGCACGTCGATCTTCTTGAGATCCTCGGTGAAGTCGGTCTCGGAGAACGCCTTGATGCAGTCGTACGCGCTCTTCAGGCCCGCTTGCATGCTCCAGAGCCAGAACTGATCGAGCATGCCCTGCGACACCTTCGAGCCGGGCCGATTCGCGCCGTAGAACTGCACCGCGAAATCTTTCCAGAACTGCGAGTGATCGCCGGCGAGCGCCGCACGCAGCCCGTCGAGCACCTCGATCGGCGTTCCCTCGGGATTCGCAGCGGTCTTGAGCACGAGCGGCGGCACGGCCGCGATCAGCACGACCTTGGCGACACGGTCCGTGCCGTAGCGCGACAGGTAGCGCACCACCTCACCGCCGCCGGTGGAGTGGCCCACCATCGTGGCGTCGCGCAGATCGAGGGCTTCCATCACCGCGGCAAGATCGTCGGCGTACGTGTCCATGTCGTTGCCGTGCGACGGCTGACCGGAGCGGCCATGGCCCCGGCGATCGTGCGCCACCACGCGGAAGCCCTGCTGCACGAGAAACAGCATCTGCCCCTCCCAGGCGTCCGCGTTCAGCGGCCAGCCGTGCGAGAAGGTCACGACCGGGCCCGTTCCCCAGTCCTTGTAATAGAGCGGCGTCCCATCCCGGGCGGTGACGATGTTCCCGGCTCGGGTTGCTTTCGGTTCAACGGACGGCGCGACGTCCGCGCGCGCAAGAGACCTGTTGCTCATGGTGGTTCTCCGGTTTGGGTTGAGGTGCCGTGTCGGCCGATAGCGTCGGCCTTCGAGTACTATTCGGCGCGGCCGCGATGTCCGTGCGATGTGCAAGGCGCGCCGCCGCGAGTCAATTGCCGCCCAGTTCGTCAACTTCGTCACATACGGCTACGCGCATTCCGCCGCGGCCGTCCGCACCGCATCGGAGCGGCCCACGCACATGTCAATTGACACAATCGACGGCGCGCTCTTCATGCTCGCGCCGCGCTGATCTCGTTACATGGACGTAGTGCCGCGCAAGGACCCACGTGAATAGGAACAGGCTCGTTGTCGTTCTGGAGGACGACGTCCAGATCCGCGAATTGCTCGAGCGCTGGCTGGGCGAAGCCGGCTATGCCGTTTTCGGAGAGGCAGACGGACGCCCCTGCCTGGTGATCGCCAACGTGCCCAACCCGCGTCGTGGGCAACCGCTCATCGAGTCGCTGCGGGGGGTGTATGCTGCGCCGATTCTCGTCCTGTCAGCTCGCTTCCGGCCCGGCCTGGCGAGCTCCGCGGAGGCGGCGCGCCGGCTCGGAGTGAAGAAGGTACTTCCCAAGCCGTTCACCCGCGAGGAGCTATTGGCCGCAGTGGCTGCTTCGATCTCGGAGGAAGAGTGATGCGAGACGCCGCACTGCGATACGCACTTGCGCCGGCGTGCGTGCTGCTCGCCGCGCTGGCCTATTTTTC
Source organism: Gammaproteobacteria bacterium (assembly GCA_036274615.1). GTDB lineage: Bacteria > Pseudomonadota > Gammaproteobacteria > Steroidobacterales > Rariloculaceae > FEN-1219. Next base: position 6,811 of record DASUFK010000310.1, read on the forward strand.
GCTTGCGCAGCCGGCCTTGAGCCTCGCCGGCCTGTTTGTGTTCGCCGTGATCGGCGCAGCATGGCTCGGTTGGTCGAGCTTTCGGTACCGGCGAATCGAGGCAGCGCTGCGCGAATCCGCCAGGCGCTACGAGTTTGCCATCAACGCGATCGACGAAGGCTTCTGGGACTGGGTGCCCGATGGCGACAGGCTCTATCTCTCGCCCAGAGCCCTCGAGATCTTGGGGTTTCCGCAGGACACGACATTCGCCGGACGCGCCTCGCTATACCAGCGCTTGGCCATGCCCCCTGAAGACCGGCAAGCGCTGCAACAGGCTGTCGCCGAGCACTTCGCCGGAAAGAACGCGCGCATGGAGGTGGGGTTCCGCGTCATCGTGGACGGCGACGTGCGTTGGATTCACGCCAGAGGCTTGGCGACGCGCGATTCCAGCGGCAAGGTGATCCGCTGGAACGGCGCCGCCTCCGACGTCACCGCGCAGAGACGCACCGAGGAGGCTTTGCACGAATCGAAGGACCGGTTTGCGCTCGCCGTGGCGGGATCGTCCGACGGTGTGTGGGACATCGATTTCGTGGGCCGTACCGTTTTTTTCTCGCCGCGCACGCGCGAGCTGTGCGGTTTGCCTCCCGGCCCCGATGTGGTGCCGCTCGACGGGTGGTTCGAAGCCTTACCTCTGCATCCCGAGGACCGGGCGCGGCGGTTCGAGGCGGTGGAGGCGCACTTGTCCGGCAAAGCGCCGGCGTACAACGGCGAGTTCCGGCTGCGCCAGCCCGACGGAGTGTATCGCTGGCGCCATGTCCACGGGCTATGCGTACGCGACGCAGCGGGTAAGCCGGTGCGACTGGCGGGCTCGGTCAGCGACGTCGATGACCGCCGGCGCGCCGAGGATGCACTGCGCGAGTCAGAGGAGCGCTACGAGCTCGCGATGGCTGCCAGCGAGTCGGGCTACTGGGACTGGGACATCCCGACTGACCGCTATTTCTTCTCGGAGAAGGCGTACGAGTTGGGCGGGTACGACGGAGAGTGGGCCACTCGGGAGGAGCTCAGCTCGCGTATCAACATGCACCCCGAGGACTTTGCGAAGTGGGAGGCGGCGCGCCAGGAGTTGTTCGCCGGCACCGGCGAAAGGCTGGCCATGGAGTGCCGCTACCTCGTTCGCGGGGAGACGCGCTGGCACAGCCTCAAGGCCATCTGCAAACGGGACGAGACGGGGAAGGTGGTGCGCTGGACGGGCTCCGCAACGGACGTCACCGAGCGCAAGCTGGCCGAGCAAGGCTTGGCGGCGATGGAGCGCAAGTTGCGCCAAGCGCAACGCCTCGAGGCGATGGGAACGTTGGCGGGCGGCATCGCCCACGACTTCAATAACATCCTCGGCGCCATCTTGGGTTACGGCGAGATGGCGTTGCGCGACGTGCCCAAGGGAAGCCGTCTCGCGCGTGACCTCGACAGCATCATGATCGCCGGCGAGCGGGGCCGCGCGCTCGTCGAGCGAGTGCTCGCCTTCAGCCGGAGCGCGGTGGGCGAACGCGTCCCCGTCCACGTCGAGCGAGTCGCGCGCGAAGCGCTCGACCTGGTCATGGCGAACCTGCCGCCGAGCGTGACTCTACACTCGAGTCTGCATGCCGGAGCCGCGGCAGTGCTCGGCGACGCGACGCAGGTGCATCAGGTGGTTGCCAATCTCGTGAGCAACGCGGTGCAGGCGATGGCGGCGGGCGGGACACTGCGCGTAAAGCTCGCCGTCGACCACTTCGACGCTCCTCGGGCTGCGACCATCGGCGCCCTCACGGCGGGACAGTACGCCGTGCTCACGGTTGCGGACACCGGCTCCGGCATCGCCCCGGAAATCGTCGACCGTATCTTCGACCCCTTCTTCACTACCAAAGAGGTCGGCACGGGCACCGGCCTGGGCCTTTCGCTGGTGCACGGCATCGTCACGGAGCTCGGCGGCGCCATCGACGTGCTGAGCAAGGTCGGCACGGGCAGCACTTTCACCGTCTACCTTCCGCGCTACGGCAACGCCGCTGAAGCTCGGACGGAAGACGAGTCCGACGTGCCGCGAGGCAACGGTCAGCGCGTGCTGGTCGTGGACGACGAGGAGCAGCTGGTCGGATTGGCGACCCGCACGCTCGAGGAGCTCGGCTATGCGCCCACCGGGTTCACGTCGAGCTCGGCGGCGCTCGCGGCCTTCCGCGCCAACCCGGAGCGCTTCGACGCCGTGCTCACCGACGAGCGCATGCCGGGGATGTCGGGCTCGGCGCTGATTCTCGAAGCGCGAGCCATCCGTGATCGAATCCCGATCGTGATGATGAGCGGCTACGTCGGCGGCGGGCTCATGGAGGCTGCGGGCGAGGTCGGAGCGGACTTGGTACTGAAGAAGCCGTTGTCCCTGCGGGATCTTGCGAACGGGTTGTCGCGGGCCCTGCAGAGGTAAGGAGGGTCTATGCGAATCTTTCTGGCGGGGGCCACCGGCCTCATCGGCGTTCGGTTGCTCCGGCTGATGCTGGCCGACGGGCACACCGTGGCCGGCATGACCCGGACTCCCGGGAAGATCGAGGGACTGCGCGCTGCCGGCGCTGCTCCCGTGCTCTGCGATCTCTTCGACCGCGCGTCGCTCGACAGCGCGATCCGAGAGTTCCGCCCGGACGTCGTCGTCCATCAGGTCACCGACTTGCCGGACCGGATCGAGGAGCTCGCCGGATTCCTGCCGCGGAACAATCGTGTGCGCAGCGAGGGCACCCACAATCTTCTGGCGGCCGCGCGAGCGGCGAACGCCAAGGGGTTCGTCGCCCAGAGCATCGCCTGGCGCAGCGGGCCGGGCAGCGGTACCGTCGTCGACGCTCATGAAAACGCAGTGCTCGCGGCGGACGGAACCGTGGTGCGTTACGGCGCGTTTTATGGACCCGGCACGTTTTACGAGAACGACCCGCCGCCGGCTCCTCGGATCAACATCGACGACGCGGCGCGGCGCACGATGCCGCTTCTCGCCGGCCCGCGCGGCATTTTCACCCTTACCGATGACGAGGCGACGCCATGATCGAGCACACGAAATCCAGCACGCACGACGTTGCCGCTGACGCGGAGAAACTGCGCAAGTTGCACGTCGCCGGCGATCCTCTCGTTCTCGCCAACGTCTGGGATCCGCCGAGCGCTCGAGTGGTCGAATCCGCCGGCATGCGCGCGATCGCCACGAGCAGCAACGCGATCGCGCCGATGTACGGTTACGAGGATCACGGTCAGCAGCCGGCAGACGTCGCGTTCGGCGCGCTTCGGCGCATCGCCGCCGCGGTGACGCTGCCGGTGACCGGGGACCTCGAGGACGGCTACGGGTTGCCGGCGGAAGAATTCGTGGAACGCCTCGCCGCTGCGGGCGCCTGCGGTGCGAATCTCGAGGACTCCGACTATCGGACCGGCGGTCTCGTCGACGCCGACCGGCACGCCGAACGTATCGCCGCGATCAAGGCGGTCGCGCGCGCGCGCGGGTTCAACCCCGTGATCAACGCTCGGGTCGACGTGCACGTGCATCAGGGCGCCGTCGAGGAAGGCCTGCGGCGGGCCCGCAAATATTTGGAGGCCGGCGCCGATTGCGTGTTCCCGATATTCCTCTCGGACGTCACGGCCATACGCGAGTACGTCGCCGTCGGCCCCACGAACATCTTGTACGGCCCGGGAAGTCCCCCGCTGGCCGAGCTCGCACGGCTGGGCGTGGCGCGGATCAGCGTCGGCTCGTTTCTCTTCCGGCTGTTGCACAAGAGGCTCGAGCTCGCGGTGGACGCGCTCAGGCGCGGCGACGACGGCGGCCTCGGGCCGGATTGGGAGCGCGGCCTCCTGCAACTGAGGTTGTGAGACCTTCGCTCGCACCACGTTACATTGACGGACCGCGCATCCCAGCGCTAACTTGCTCCCGCCTCTCGCACCAAGGCCAGCCACGTGGAAGAAAGCACGCTCGGTACCACCGCCGCACACGTACTCGTGGTGGACGATGATCCGTCCGTGCGCCAAATGATCGCCGACTACCTCGGCGACAACGAGCTCGTGGTAACTACGCTCGCGAGCGGCCGCGAGATCGACGACGTGCTGAACCGTGAGACCATCGACTTGCTGGTGCTCGACTTGCGCATGCCCGGCGAGAACGGCATGCAGATCGTACGGAAGCTTCGCGAGAGCTCCCTGCTTCCCATCATCATGCTCACCGGCGTCAAAGACGAAGCGGATCGCGTGATGGGTCTCGAGCTCGGGGCCGACGATTACCTCACCAAGCCCTGCTCGCCACGCGAGCTGCTCGCGCGCATTCGCGCCTTACTGCGCCGCTCGCGCGCACAGCAGACCGTGGCGGATGGCTTGCAGAAAATCCGCGGCTACCGCTTCGCCGGCTTCGAGCTCAATGCACGGCTGCGCCGCCTCACGGCGCCCGGCGGCGGCAACGTGCCGCTCACCAACAGCGAGTTCAACCTGCTCGCCGCGTTCCTCGGCTCCCCGCAGCGGGTGCTGTCGCGCGACCAGCTCCTAGGCCTGTCGCGGCTGCACGACGGTGAGGTGTATGACCGCTCGATCGACGTCCAGGTCGGCCGGCTGCGCAAGAAAATCGAGCCGAACGCGGCGTCAGCCGAGCTCATTCGTACCGAGCGCGGCGCCGGCTACGTATTCCTTGCGACGGTCGAGATCGTTCGCTAGCCGCGGCAGCTCGCGAGCGCCAGGCCGGCGGCGCGATCCGACCGATCGCGACGAAGATACTGGAATGGTTCGCAAATTCTGGAGCGCTCGCCATGATGGGCGCGCTTTTTGGTCGCAGCGCCGAGCGCCGGCAACTCAAAGCTTGGTGTCGCACGCGTCGAATCGCGCGCTTACCGCGCTCAATCTCTGGACACGGTTTCGCGCAGCGCGGGATCGGTCAGAAGGTCCCGAAGCCGTTTGACCAATCGGTGTGTCTCGTCACGCTCCATCGCATATCGGTCTGCAGCCTCGGCGCCCGCCTCCAGCCCTCGCGCGCTTTGCCCCATCTCTCCCAGCAGCACCTCCCTCTCCTCGAGTTGCGCGAGCGCCGCCCACAGGGTCTTCTCGATTTGCTGGCGGCCCTCCTCGGAGAGCGAGCGCGCGGTGAACCCATGGCCCGTGTGGCAACGGAAGCGCAGGAAGGTGCCGTTCTTGATGGCCACCATCGAGCCGTGACACTCGGGACACGTAAAGAAAGAAGGCGCGCCGAGCTCGCGTATGCCGAGCTCGATGGCATTGTCCTCGAGCGCGATGCGATTCTCGATTCGCAGCTTTTCGTCGGTCATACCGCCCTCCATTGACGTGACCGGTGGCGCCGCTGTCAGGGACGCCAACACAGCGGGCATTTCCGCGATTTTCACCACGTGATCCACTCGGACATGCTGCAGAGCGCTGAGCGGCATGCCCGGATACGCAGCCTCGTCCGGCGACTGAACGACGGCTATTCCGCCGCGATCCTTGATCGCCCAGAGACCGGCCGTGCCGTCGTCGAGCACGCCGGTCAGCAACACGCCGATCACGCGATCTCCTTTCGCAAACGCCGCCGATCGGAACAGCACGTCGATCGACGGCCGCGCGTGGCTTTCCTTCGGGCCGTGAGATACGCGAACGTGCTCTCCTTCGATCATCAGGTGCCGGTCGGCAACGGCGCAGTACACGCGGTTCATCCTGATCGGCTCGCCGTCCTCGGCAAGCGCCGCCGGAAGCCTCCCGATCTTGTTGAACTGCCGCGGCAGATAGTCGCCGGCGTCGGCCGTCATGTGCATCACCACGAAGACCGCGGCTCCGAGATCTCGCGGCAGCGCGCCGATGAGCTGCGGAAGTGCTTCGACGCCGCCCAGGGACGCGCCGATCACGATAATGTTTCGGTGCGGCATTGGTTCGTCCCTTCGACGGAAAGGACCAGACAGTGCATGGCCTGTGCCAAACATCGAGCGCCGCAGCGCGTGCCGTGTAGACTGTAGACATTCTCGGCATTCCCGACTGCGCCGCGGAGGGTGCAACCGGTGATTGAGACGATCCGCCGCTGGCTGCGCCTGCCGCCGCGGGTGCCCAAGGTGCCTGCGGCCGCCGGACCCGGCGCCGCACGCTCGCGGCGCTGGCTCCGGTCCGCGAGCATCGTCCTCGTGGCGCTTCTGTTGGGTTTCTGGGCCGTGGGCTTCTGGTGGTCGCGCGAGCCCAAGCCGCTCTACGTGAACGACAAGACGCCCGACGGCCGCGTAATCACCGGCTACGCGACCGTCGACACGCTCACGCGCACGCTCCATTGGCTGCTCGAGAAACCCGGCGGCTATCTCTACAACGACGTGATGCCGCCCGGCGTGTGGCTCGACAACATGCCGAGCTTCGAATTCGGCGTGCTCGTGCAGTGCCGCGATCTCGCGCGCGTCATGCGTCAGAGCTACAGCCGCTCGCAGTCGCAGTCGGTGGAGGACCGCGACCTCATCGTCGCCGAGCCCGACCTCAACTTCACGAACGACCGCTGGATCCTGCCTTCCACCGAGAGCAAGTACCGGGAAGCGTACCGCGCGCTCGAGAGCTACCGCGCGCGGCTCATCGCCAATCCCGCCGACGCGCAGTTCTTCGCGCGCGCCGACAACCTCTCCGAGTGGCTCGCGTCCGTGGAGGGGCGGCTCGGCAGCTTATCGCAGCGGCTCGCGGCGAGCGTCGGGCAGATCCGAGTGAACACCGACGTGGCGCTCGCGGCGCAACCGCCGGCGTCCTCGGGCGAGCGCGTCGACGCACCCGACGTCATCGTGAAGACGCCGTGGCTCGAGATCGACGACGTGTTCTACGAGGCGCGCGGCACGGCCTGGGCGCTGCTGATCTTCCTGCGCGCCGCGCAGTTCGACTTCGAGCGCGTGCTCAACGACAAGAACGCCGTCGCGAGCCTGCGGCAGATCATCCGCGAGCTCGAAGAGGCGCTCGCGCCGGTGACGAGCCCGATGATTCTCAACGGCCAGGGGTTCGGCATGTTCCCGAACCACTCCCTCGTGCTCGCGTCGTACCTGTCGCGGGCGCATTCGGCGGTCATCGACTTGCGCGAGCTGCTCGAGCGCGGCTAATCGCCAACTAACGAACGACGCAACGGAGGCGTTCATGGATGCCAAGCTGTTCTTTACTGTGTTCGGCACGGTGTTTCTCGCCGAGCTTGGCGACAAGACGCAGCTCGCGACGCTGCTATTCGCGTCGCGCACGCCCGGGGCACTGTTGTTGGTGTTCTTGGCGGCCGCGGGAGCCTTGGTGCTCACGTCGGCGATCGGAGTGGCGGCCGGCGGGATCCTCGGACACTACGTGAACCCGAAGTACCTTTCCTACGCAGCGGGGGTCGGCTTCATCGTCATCGGCATCTGGACGCTCGTGGCCGCTTCGCGAATCGCTGCGGCTTGATCGGCTGACGTGTCGGCGGCGCCCACGGCGCGGCCCGATCCGCGCCGCTAGGGCCGGCCCGCAGAATAGCCTCTTCGTTCAAGTCGGCTCGGCGGGCGCGCCGTAGAGTGCACTCGCACTTCAACTTCAGACCGACGGGAGAAATGTCATGAACGAAGCGAACGACAATCTGTGCGGCTGCAGCAACTGCCAGGGCTCGGGCTGCAACTGCGGGTGTCAGACGGCGGCGGCGCAGCCCGGTTGCGCGTGCGGCGCGGACTGCGGCTGCCGGTCCGGGTGCGGTTGCTCGGCGACGGAGCGCGCGGAGTAGCGGCCAATGGAGCTGGGGCGGCCCGATGGGGCCGCCTACTCCGGACGCCCGAGCCGTTCACACCTCGATACCGGCACCGGCCATGCGCGTCTCGGCCGCGGCGCCGGCGAGCGTCAAGTCGCCGAGCAACGCATCATCTGCGTCGAGCCGCGGCGCCGCGCTCCCGCCCGTATCCGATAAACGCCAGCCGGCTCGCGCACCTCCGCGGAGGACGACCATTCTTCCGCGGAAGAAAAACGCCGGTCGACCGAAGACAGCGGCGGATCCGCGCAGACGAAGTCGTCCTCCATGTCTTCGCGCCGATAGCCCGACCGCGGGATCACGCGCCCGTCCGGACGCACGAAGTAGATCTCGTCGTCGGCGTTGCGCCGGATGCCGAAGCCGCCCTCGTGCACGAGCCTGTGATGGTGCGAGCACAGCAGCGTGAGGTTCTCCGGCGTGGTTTCGCCGCCCTTCGCCCAATGCCGGATGTGGTGCGCGTCGACGTAGCGCACGTTGCGGCAACCCGGGAACGTGCAGCCGCGGTCGCGCGACCAGAGCGCGCGCTTGAGCGCCGTCGACACCGTGCGCTGCTTGCGGCCCACGTCGAGCGGCGCGCCGCGCTCGTCCTCGACGATGGTCACGACGCTGCAGTCGCAGGTGAGGCGGTGCACCGTGTCCACCGGCAGGTCCGAGCGCCCTCGTCCTCCGTGGAGGACGGCATCGTCGACGTGCACCACGACTTGATAGTGATCCGCGACCGATGACGCGTGTGCGCCAACCGCACCGCAGTCCGTGCAATCCGCGCCGCCGGCAAGCGACGTCTTCGCGATCGCGAGCAGCGCGTCGGCCTGCTGCGCGCACCAACCGTTCGCACTTGCATCCGCGGAGTCGCGCACGCCGCCCGACTTGCTCGCGACGGCGAACTCGAGCCCGGTGGCCTCGTCGCCGGCGTTCGCAACCCGCTCGATGGCCTCGGCGATCACCTCGCCGTCCTCGATCGGCATCTCGACCGTGATCTTCATCGTGCCGCGCGCCGCGTTGCGCACGATCTTGAGCGACCGCTGCTCCCACGCGCGCCAAGCGCCCGCTGTGGACGTCTCGGGCGCCGAGTTGCGGATCTCGCGGCAGCGCTCCTCGAGCTGCGGCGCCGACACCCGCAGCGCGTAGTCGAGCAGCGCAGCCTCGTCGTGATACTCGGCGACGCGTGCGAGCGCGCGCACCTTGGAGTACGACAACCGCCCCTGCTCGAACGCCGCGGAGACCGCCGGCATCTCGCGCAGCGCCCGTGCCGTGCGGACCTTTTCGTACGCCGCGGACGACGAGAGCTCGCAGCGCCAGGCGAGCCAGTCGGCGCAATTGCGAAAGCCCCACTTCTGCCAGCCGAAGCGGTCGTCGAACTCGCGGACGAGCACGAGCATTCGATAGGTCTCGGCGTTCATCTGGCGTGCGAGCGTGCGGATGGCGTGGTCGAGGTCGTCGATCGAGCGCGGGTCTGGCGCGAAGGCGGGCGCCGCGGCGGCCGCGTAGTTGTTGGCGGTCATTGGAGTGCTCCTTGCAGCGGATGCCCGTATTCTCACCCCGCCGATACGTCGCTTTTCCAATAACATTTAGGCACTTAGTGCCAAGTTTCGCGGGCGCTTGGGGACCAAAAATCGGAGCACGTTGCCGACTCTCGAGATCTCCAACGCGACCTCCGCGGCGCTATCGCAGGCCTGCGTCTTTCATCGAGACTGCCGCCCGGTAGTCGCGGATCGCGCGGCTCGTGGTGGGCCGATCGAGAAAGCTCGCAAGCTCGACGACGTCGATGCCGCGCAGCGCAACGCTGGCGCGCGCGTTCACGTAGCGTTCGCCGCGCAGCCGGTAGATCTGGATCGCGCCGTCCTCCCAAGACCAGACTTCTGGCACGCCGAGCTTGCGATAGACGTCGAGCTTGTCGATGCCGCCCGATGTCCAGACCACCTCGATGGCGAGGTCCGGGCGCTTCGCCGTGGCGAAGCGACTGAAGACGTAGCACTCGTCCGGCTCGACGCCGCGCTTCTTGCGTCTGTTCTTCACGGTCCAGGAGCCGACCGTCAGGAACTCGACGTCGTGCTCGAGGCACCAGACCTCGACGAGACGGCCGATCGTCGACTTGATCGAGTCGTGCGGCCGTGATGGGCTCATGATCTCGAGCGTGCCTTCGAGGTACGTGATTCGAGGCGCCGAGTGATCGCCGCGAAGCTCGAGGATCCGCTCGTAGTCGGCCCACGTGACACCGTGGAGGTGCACGTAGTGATCCTCCTGCGGGAGGGCTTCGCGATCGATGAGCTCGGCGCGCGCGGTCATGAAAGAATTATAGTCCTCGACGCAGCGCCCATACGCTCGCCGCGAATCCGACGAAAGCGCGGACTTTGCCGACGGCGCCGCTCAGTACCACTCGTGCTGCACAGGCGGGTTGTGCAGGCCGCGCGAGATGTAGTCGTAGAACACGTCGACGTCTTCGGGCTTGAGCTGCGCGCCGAAGTTCGGCATGCCGTTCGCCTCGAGCGCGCCGTTCAGGATCGCCGCCAGCCCGTCGCGACCGAGCGCCTTCACGCGGCCCAAGTTCGGCAGGATGCCGGTCGAGCCGCCGGTGCCGTGGCAGCCGGCGCACTGGGAGTAGAGCTCGCGGCCGCGCGCCACGCGTGCGTCGTCGAGCGGCGGCACGCCGGTGTTGTCGACGACGGGCGGACCGAGCGGCACGTCGCGCTTCCGCGGAAGCGGCACTTCGCCGCCGCCGAGCGTGAACGCGAGCAGCCGGCCGTTGTTCTCGTAGGTCTTCACGGCCGCGGCGTCGCCCACCGACAGCATGCCGGAGCCGCCGTAGCCCGCGGCCACCGCGACGTACTGCTTGCCGTT
>DASUFK010000311.1:0-2449 GCA_036274615.1 Gammaproteobacteria bacterium
CGCTCCTCCGACTCGAGCGCGTAGGACAAAGAATTGGTGTCAGACACCCCGGGTGTCAGACACTAGGAGTGTCACACACCGTGAGAGCGCTGGACACAACGTGGATGTCGCTCACCGCGCTGCGGCGCTATCCGCTGCGCACGGCGATGCTGCTGCTCGCGATCGCGATCGGCGTGGCAGCCGTGGTCACTCTGACGGCCGTGGGCGAAGGCGCGCGCCGCTACGTGAGCGGCCAGTTCGCGTCGCTCGGCACGCACCTTCTTATCGTGCTGCCCGGCAAGGCCGAGACCGCCGGCGGCGGCATCCAGGGTCTGCTCGTGGGCGAGACGGCACGCGAGCTCACGTTGCAAGACACGATCGCGCTCAAGCGCAGCTCGCGGATCGCCAAGGTCACGCCGCTCGTGGTGGGCGCCGGCACGATCTCGTGGCGCTCGCGCGAGCGCGACATCACGGTGCTCGGCACGAGCGAGCCGATGGCCGCGATCCAGCACTGGAAGCTCGACGCCGGCCGCTATCTGCCGCCGGGCGACCTCGACGTCGCGTCGCCGGTGTGCGTGCTCGGTTACACGGTGGCGCACGAGCTGTTCGCGAACGCGAGCCCGCTCGGCGAGCTCCTGCGGATCGGCGACTCGCGCTGCCGCGTGATCGGCGTGCTCGCGGAGCAGGGCCTCGCGGGCGGCTTCAACGTGGACGAGACGGTGACGCTGCCGGTCGCGAACGCGCAGCAGATCTTCAATACCTCGGCCGTATTCCGGATCCTCGTGGAAGCCGTGGACGCGGACTCGGTGCAAGCCGCGAAGCGCGACATCATTTCCACGATCAAGCTGCGGCACGCCGGCGAGGAGGACATCACCGTGATCACGCAGGACGCGCTCGTGTCCACGTTCAACTCGATCTTCGGCATGATCACCGCGGGCCTCGCGGCGATCGCCGCGATCAGCCTCGTAGTGGCCGGCGTGCTGATCATGAACGTGATGCTCGTGGCCGTGAGCCAGCGCACCAACGAGATCGGCCTGTTGAAGGCGGTGGGCGCGCGCAACCGGCAGATCGTCGCGTTGTTCTTGACGGAGGCGGTGTGCTTGTCGCTGCTCGGCGCGGCCGTGGGTATCGCGATCGGCGAAGGCGGCACGTGGTTGTTGAAGGTGGCGTTCCCGGTGCTCGACTTCGCGGCACCGCCGTGGGCGTCGGCGTCGGCGGTGGCGGTGGCCGTGGCGAGTGGCTTGCTGTTCGGCATCCTGCCCGCCCGGCGCGCAGCGCGCCTCGACCCGGTGCTCGCGCTCGCGAAACGGTGACCGTGCCGCTCGGCCGAGATGTACAGTAGCGGCCAATGCGCACCAACGACTTCGTCCGCCTGATCGCCCAGTCCGTCGCCGCACACCGGATGCGCAGCGGCCTCACGGCGCTCGGCATCGGCATCGGCGTCACCGCCGTGGTGCTGCTCACGTCGATCGGCGAGGGACTGAACCACTACATCGTCGATCAGTTCACCCAGTTCGGCACCACCACGCTCGCGGTGCAGCCCGGCAAGTCGAGCACGTTCGGCATCGCGCCCGGCGTGCTCAACTCGGTGCGGCCGCTGTCGCTCGCCGACGCCGAGGCGATCACGCGCGCGCCGCACGTGCTGCACTCGGTGCCGATCGTCACGGGCAGTGGCTCGATCGAGGGCAACGGCCGCGAGCGCACCGTGAGCATCTACGGCGTGGGGCCCGAGTTCGGCGCCGCGTTCAAGTTCAACGTGAAGAGCGGCACGTTCCTGCCGCCGGACGAGCTCGAGCGCGCGCGCCCCGTGGCCGTGCTCGGCTCGAAGGCATATGCGGAGCTGTTCGGCACGTCGAACGCGCTCGGCGAGCGCGTGCGGATCGGCGGCGAGCGCTACGTGGTGGTCGGCATCATGGAGACCAAGGGCGACATGGTCGGCGTGAACCTCGACGACACCGTCTATATTCCCGCCGCGCGCGGGCTCGAGCTCTTCAACCGCCAGGGGCTGGCCGAGATCGACGTGCTCTACGCCGAGCGCTCGAACGTGAGCGAGGTCGTCGACGGCATCAAAAGAATCCTCTTGGCCCGCCACGGCGGCGAGGACTTCACCGTGGTCACGCAGCAGCAGATGCTCGACGTGCTCGGCGACATCATCGGCGTGCTCACGCTCGGCGTGGCGGCGCTCGGCGGCATCTCGCTGCTCGTGGGCGGCGTGGGCATCTTCACGATCATGACGATCGCGGTGCGCGAGCGAACGCAGGAGATCGGCCTACTGCGCGCGGTGGGCGCGCGCCGTTCGCGAATCGGTCAGCTATTCGTCGGCGAGGCGATGCTGCTGTCGGCGGTCGGCGGCGTGGGCGGGCTGTTGCTCGGCATCGTGATCGTGACGATCACGCACTTCGCGCTGCCGTCGATGCCCGCGCGGATCTCGCCGCTCTACGTGGCGCTCGCGCTCGTGATCGCGGTGGCG
>DASUFK010000312.1:0-3485 GCA_036274615.1 Gammaproteobacteria bacterium
CTGGACCGGTCATTTCCCCGAAAAGACGCGGAGCCTGATGCGCCATCTCGCGAAGCGCGCGGAGGCGCTGCAGCAGGTGTACGCGCGCGACGCGGAGCAGCAGGCCACCGTGGCCGTCACCACGCTCGTGACCTCGCTCGCTATGAACTTCGTGCATCGTGGCGCGTACTTCCCCGAAGCGCCGCCCCCGCTGCCGATAGACGGCAGGGAGCAGAAGGGCGCGAAGGAGCCGGTGAGGGAAGAACAGCCGCCGGTGCAGCCGACGGGCGAGGCCGCCGAGCGAAGCGGTTAGACGACGAGGGCTTCGGTCTCGAAGGCCCCGGTGTCAGACACCCGTGGTGTCAGACACTTTCGGTGTCAGAGACTCGAGCGGACATCCGGTGGTTGTCAGGGGCCGTTGGGACCGGGGGCCGGCTTCGGTCGGGGCCCCGCGCGGGCCTTCTTGCGCTTGCGCTGCGCGCGGCTGCGGTGCTTCCAGCGCTCGAGCGCGAGCTCGGCGATACGATCGAGCAGCTTAGGGTACGAGAGCCCGTGGGCGGCGGCCGCGGTCGCGAACTCGCTGTCCTGCTCGAGGTAGCAGTTGGCGTTGCACTCGATCACGAAGATCTCGCCGGTCTCGGCGAGCCGGAGATCGATACGGCCGTAATCGCGCACGCGCAGCGCGCGGTAGGCCTCGATCGAGACCTTCTGCAAGCGGGCGCGCAGCTCCGGCTCGAGGTCGGGCACGATGGCTTTCGTACCCCGAAAGCGGTCGCTGTTCTCGTCGAACTTGGCCTCGTTGTCCATGACTTTGAGGCTGCCGTCCTTGAGGCCGGAGAAGTCCATCTCGAGCGGCGGCAACGCCACGGGCTCGTTGTTGCCCAGCACGCCCACGTAGAACTCGCGCCCCTCGACGTACTCCTCGGCGAGCGCCGTGTCGCCGAAGGTCTTCTGGATGTAGAGCACGCGCTCCATGAGCTGTTGCGAGGTGCGCACGAGCGAGCGCTCGTCGATGCCGATCGAGGCCTCCATGCGCAGCGGCTTCACGAAGAGCGGCATCCGCAGGTTGCCGCCGGTCTCGAAGTGGGCGTCGGGGGCGAACGTGGCGAAGTCGGGGTAAGGAATGTGCTCGAACGCGAGCAGCTTCTTCGCGAGCGCCTTGTCCTCTTGCAGATAGATCTCGCCGGGACCGCCGCCGGTGTACGGCACCTCGAGCAGGTCGAGCACCCCCGCCACGCCCATCGTGCCGCCCAGGATGTCGTGGCCGAACGCTTCCACGAGGTTGAAGACGAGATCGGGTTTCGGCTTCTTGAGCCCGTCGATGATCTCGTTGACGTCGTGACGAATCGTGACGATCGACGTCTTGTGGCCCACCGATTCGAGCGCGGTGGCCACCTGCTCCATCACGACGTCCGGCTTTTCGTCGCCGGGCTCGAGGTAGGCGAGGATCGTGATGTCCATCGGCGCGAGGATACGTGCGAACGGGCCGCATGAGAATACTTCGTGGGCCGCAGCGTGATGCAGTGCGCGGTTTCTACGCGGCGGCGGATCGTCGTTGCGGCGAGAAGGCTCCGCGGAAGCAGCGCGCCGTTCATCTGCTCGTGAGGTATCCTTCGTTCGCTCTCCGCGTGCGTTGCTCGACTTGGAGGGAACACATCGTGCGCATCAACAGCGTTCTGTCGGCCGTCATGTGCGTTGCCGTCGCCTCGCTCTCTCTCGCGGCGTGCGAGGACGCGGCCCAACGAGGCGCGGCGGCGCAATCCGGCGCAGCGGCGGCCGGCGACACCCGCGGGGCCGCGCCCGACCCCTTCGGCGCCGTCAATCTCGAGCTCGTGGGGCACGACGACTTGCAGGCGCGCTCGGCGTACCAGCCGATCGTGCACGCGTACGGCGAGCGGCGGATCCTGTTCGTGGGCCACCACGCTGGCGAGGCCATGAATCCGCAAACCGGCAAAGTGGAGCGGAACGGACTCTCGATCGTCGACGTCACCGATCCCGCCGCACCGAAGTACCTCGCGCACGTTCCGCCCACGGGACCGGACGCGAGCGGCACGCAGCACGTGCAAGTCTGCGACGGCAGCGCGCTGCCGCGGGGCGACGGCGCGAAGGTCTACGCGATCCGCACCAACGGCCAGCTCGGCTACGAGCTGCTCGACGTGACCGACCCGGCGCGGCCGGCGTTCCTGCGCACGATCGCGGAGACCGGCGTGTCGTCGCGGCCCGAGTCCCAGCGCGGCAATCGCGAGACGCACAAGTTCCAGTGGGACTGCGCCACGGGCATCGCCTACTTGAACGGTACGGCGG
Organism: Gammaproteobacteria bacterium; assembly: GCA_036274615.1. Lineage (GTDB taxonomy): Bacteria > Pseudomonadota > Gammaproteobacteria > Steroidobacterales > Rariloculaceae > FEN-1219. The sequence continues at coordinate 2,284 of DASUFK010000312.1, forward strand.
CGGGCTGGCGCGTGACGCGCGTGCTCCAGGCGTTCGACGTCGGCGACCCGGGCGCGCCGCGGCACATCCGCGATTTCGCGCTCGTGGGCTACGAGCCGGGCGGCGCGCCGTATCCCGAGCCGCAGGTGGCGGGCCTGCACCAGCCGTTCGTCGTCGGCAACCGGATGTACTTGGGCTACAACAGCGGCGACGACGGCGTGCTGCAGATCTTGGACCGCGACAAGTTCCTGCTCGGCCGCGAGCCGGGGTCCTCGTCCGCGGCGGTCACTCGGCCCGAGATCTCGGCGGAGCCGCTTGCGCCGACGCCGGAGAGCCTCGCGTTCCCGCAGATCGCGCGCCTCGACTTCCCGCGCTACTACGGCGTGCACACCGCGAAGCCGATCTACGGCGTGGACGTCGCGGACTACGCCGACAACCGCGACGCGCGCACGCGGGACCTGCTGCTGGTGTCGTCGGAGGAGGAGACGTTCCGCTGCCAGACGAACCGCGACGTCATGTTCATCCTCGACATCACCGACGAGCGCCATCCGCTGCCGATCGCCACTTTCCAGGTGCCCGAGGAGCCTGGTGACTTCTGCCACCGCGGCGGGCGGTTCGGCCCGCACTCGTTCGCGGACGCGTACCATCCGGCGTTCGACAAGAAGCTCGTGGTGCTCGCGTACTTCAATGCCGGCGTCCGCGTGGTCGACATCCGCAATCCGTTCGTGCCGGTGGAGGTGGCGCGCTTCATCCCCGAGATCACGGCCAACACCACCGAGTCTTGCATCGAGATCGACGGGGCGCGCGAGTGCAAGCGCGCGATCCAGACCAACAACGTGAACCTGGACGACCGCGGCTACCTCTACGCGCTCGACCGCGCCTCGACGGGCCTGCACATCCTGCGGCTCACCGGCGCCGCCCGCGCCATCGCCGGTCTCTGACGTCGCTGCCCGACGGAAAATAGGGACATGTTACTTTTTCGGCCGGCACCGTCGCCGCGGGCTGTCGCGGCGCGCGGAAAATAGGGACACGCTGCTTGTTCGGCGCGCGCCACCGTGCGGGCTGTTGCGCCGCAGGCGCCGAAAAAGCAGCATGTCCCTATTTTCCACAGGCGTTGGGGGGGTTATGAGAAGAAGAATCGTCGGGGCCGCGCTCGCGGCGTTCGTCGCGCTGCCGGCGGGTGCGGACACGATCGCGGTGATCGGCACGGGCAACGTGGCCGG
>DASUFK010000313.1:0-4903 GCA_036274615.1 Gammaproteobacteria bacterium
TTCGGCAGTGATCAAGCCGTTCAAGCTCGAGGACGTTCGTCAGGCACTCGCCGAAGCGGGCGTTCAGGGCATGACCGTGACGGAGGTGAAGGGCTTCGGCCGCCAGAAGGGCCACACGGAGCTCTACCGCGGCGCGGAGTATTCGGTCGATTTCGTGCCCAAGACCAAGATCGAAGCGGCCGTGCCGGATTCGCTGGTTGACCAGGCCGTGGAGGCCATCGTCAGCGCAGCCGGCACGGGCTCGATCGGCGACGGCAAGGTGTTCGTGTTCGATCTCGACCATGCGGTGCGCATCCGAACCGGTGAAACCGGCGACGCGGCGCTCTAGGGGTAGTGAGGAGGATAACAACGATGAAGATCTTAGGAAGAATGGTGCCGGTCGTGGGCGCGCTACTCGCGATGCTCTTGCCGGCGCTCGGTTGGGCAGACGATGCGCCCGTTCCGGACAAGGGCGACACGGCGTGGATGCTGACGTGCACCGCGCTCGTGTTGCTGATGTCGGTGCCCGCGCTGGCGCTGTTCTATGGCGGGCTCGTCCGCAGCAAGAACATGCTGTCGGTGCTCATGCAGGTATTCGTGGTGTTCTCGCTGATCACCGTTCTCTGGTGCGTGTACGGCTACTCGTTGGCCTTCACCACCGGCAACGCGTTCTTCGGCAGCCTTGACCGCTTCTTGCTCAAGGGAACGTTCGTGGACGGCGTGTTCTCGCTCGGCGCGACCTTCAGCAAGGCCACGCCGATGTACGAGCTCGTGTTCGTCGGGTTCCAGGCGACGTTCGCGGCGATCACCTGCTGCCTGATCCTGGGCTCGATCGTGGAACGCATCAAGTTCTCCGGCGTGCTCTTGTTCATGGTGCTGTGGTTCACGTTCAGCTACATCCCGGTCGCCCACATGGTCTGGTTCTGGGCCGGTCCCGACGCGTACACGGATGCGAGCGTGGTCGACTCGCTGAACGCGACCGCCGGCTTGATCTGGCAGTGGGGCGCGCTCGACTACGCGGGCGGTACGGTCGTGCACATCAATTCCGGCGTGGCCGGCTTGGTGGGAGCGTTCGTGCTCGGCAAGCGTATCGGGCTCGGCAGGGAGCCGATGCCTCCGCATAGCCTCGTGATGACGATGATCGGCGCTTCGATGCTCTGGTTCGGCTGGTTCGGGTTCAACGCGGGCTCGGGCCTCGAAGCGAACGGCTTCGCCGGCCTCGCGTTCATCAACACCTATCTCGCGACTGCGTGCGCGGTGTTGACCTGGGTGCTGGCCGAGTGGGTCATGAAGGGCAAGCCCTCGATGCTCGGCGCCGCGTCGGGCGCCGTGGCGGGCCTCGTGGCGATCACGCCGGCGGCCGGCAACGTCGGCATCCCGGGCGCGTTCGTGATCGGGCTTGCGGTCGGGTTCGTCTGCTTCTGGGGCTGCACCGGTCTCAAGAAGATGATCGGCGCGGACGACGCGCTCGACGTGTTCGGCGTGCACGCGGTCGGCGGCATCTTCGGCGCCTTGATGACGGGCATCTTCAATGCCCCGAGCCTCGGCGGTCCGGGACTGGTGGTGGACTGGGTCACCGCGTCGGGCGGATACCCGGGCATCATGACGCAGTTCCTCGTGCAGCTGAAGGCGGTCGCGCTCGTGGTCGTGTGGACCTCGGTCGTGGCGTTCGTCAGCTTCCAAATCGTGAAGCTCACGGTCGGGCTGCGCGTGTCGGAGGAAGAGGAGCGCGAGGGTCTCGACATCACGGCGCACGGCGAGCGCGCCTACACCGCGTAACGGTGTTCCGGCGGCGAGCGCGCTGCGCTCGTCGCCGGGATTGCCGCCAACCGGCAAATTGCAGTGTTTCGTCTCGGGGCTCACGCGGCGCGTGGGCCCCGTTCCTTTTGGGCGCTGCCGGGCGCGCTACAGGCGCTGGCCGCCGTCGACCTCGAGCACGCGGCCGTTCACGTAATCGTTCTCGAGGATGAACGCCACCGTGCTCGCGATCTCGGCCGGCTCACCTAGCCGCTGCACGGGAATTCCGGCCGCCATCTTCTCGAGGATCTCCGGCTTCATGCCCGCCACCATCTCGGTCTTGATGAAACCGGGCGCGATCGCGTTCACACGGATGCGATGGCGCGCGAGCTCCTTCGCCCACACGACGGTGAGCGCCGCCACGCCCGCCTTGGCGGCGGAGTAGTTGCTCTGGCCGAAATTGCCGGCGCGCGACAGGCTCGAGATGTTGACGATGCAGCCGCCGTTGCCGAGCCGGATCATTCGTTCGGCGGCTTCGCGGCCCGTGAGGAACACGCCCGTCAAGTTCACGTCGATCACGGCCCGCCATTGAGCGAGGTCGAGCTTGCCGACGACCTCGCCGTCCTTGACCTTGACGAGCAAACCGTCGCGGAGGATGCCCGCGTTCGCGATCGCGCAGTCGAGGCGGCCGAAGTGCGCGACGGCGCCGTCGAATGCCGCCGCCATTTGCGCCTCGTCGGCGACGTTCGCCACATAGGCGCGGGCGGAGGCACCGAGCGCGGCGCACTTGGCGGCCACGGCTTCGAGATCGGCTCCGCCGAGGTCGAGCAAGGCGAGGTTGGCGCCGCGGCCGGCGAGATCGAGCGCCATCGCGGCACCGAGCCCGCGGCCCGCGCCGGTGATCAGGACGGTTTTGCCCTTGATTTCCATGGGTGCTCGAGTGTTGCGGAGACGATCGATCGTACCGGCCGCTCCGCTTGGAAGCCAGCCGCGCGGCACGGATCTGCGGTATGCTCGCCGGCCCGAACGCTGTCTCTTGCCACGATCAGCACCCGATGTCGGCCTCCAGGTACCTCGATCGCATCGCGATAACGCTGTCGACGATCTGCATCGTGCATTGCCTCGCGATGCCGGTGCTCGTGGCCGCGTTGCCGGTGCTCGCGGTTGCTTTCGGGACCGACGGGCATTTCCACGCGCTGATGCTGTGGCTCGTGGTGCCCACGAGCGCGCTCGGCTTCGGCTTGGGATACAAGGTTCACGGCAACGCCGCAATCGTCGCCACGGGCACCGCGGCGGTGGTCGTGCTCGCGATCGTTGCCCTCTGGGGCCACGACCACTGGAACCGCACCGTCGAGATCGGCGTGAACGTGATCGCGAGCCTACTGCTCGCGAGCGCGCACTGGCGCAATTTTCGCGAAGTGCGGCGGCGGCACCGGCACACCTAGCGGGCCGATCCCCCTTCGAGCGGCCCCGCGCGTACCTCTCGCCCGCTTTCGAGCGCGAGCTCGTGGGTGAAGTGCTCGCGGTGTGCGGTCAAGTGCGACGCGCAGACGAGCTGCGTGCCGCTCGCGGCGACGGCGTCGAGCGCCGAGTTGAGCAACGTCGAGATCTCCGCATCCAGACCCTCCCACGGCTCGTCGAGCAGCAGTACGCGCGGCCGGTTCGCGAGCGCGCGCGCGATGAGCGCGCGGCGGGCCTGACCGTACGACAGCGAGACGAGCGCGCGATCGGCGAGCGCGTCGAGCTCGAATTGCGCGAGCAGCTCCTCGACGCGGCGCGCTTCGTCGGGTTCGAGCTCACGCGTGAGACCGACGCTCGACTCGAATCCCGACGCGATGCACGCGCGCACGCTGCTCGGATAGCGGTAGGCGGCCTGCAGCTCCGGCGACACCCAGGCGATGCGCCGCCTGAGCTGCCAGACGTTGCGCGGATTGCCGAGCCCGGGCCAGCGGACCTCGCCGCCCAAGGCCGCGCGCAACTGGCCGTGTAGCAGGCGCAAGAAGCTGCTCTTGCCGGACCCGTTGGGCCCCGTCACGAGCCAGTGCTGTCCCGGTTGCAGCTGCCACGTGAGCGCGCGGAGCACGTGCCGCGGGCCGAGCCAGACGTCGGCATTGTCGATCTCGATGAGCGGCTCGTCGGAAGCCGGTTCCGCCGCAGCGGCCGGTGCGGGCCGCGGGGCTCTCACCGGCGCGGGAGCGCTGTCCGGCGCGTCGGCGGCGCGGTGCTGCACCGCGGCGACCCGGCCGCGCTCGAGCTGCAGCCACCGATCGATCACGGGCGGGAGGTCGGACGCAACGTGCGCCGTGCAAACCAGCGTTACCTCGTGCGCGATTCGCTCGATGAGCCGGCCGAGCTGCACTCGCGCGTCTTGATCGAGCCCGCTCGCCGGCTCGTCGAGCAGCAGCACCGTCGGCTCGAACGCGACGCCCCGGGCAATCAGCACGCGGCGTTGCTCGCCGCGCGACAGCTCGAGGAACTTGCGCGCCGCGAGATCCTCGACGCCGAGCCGCCGCATCACCTCGAGCGCGTGGCCGCGCTCGGCCGGGTCCGGCGAGCGGCGCGGAATGTCGGTGCGGTAAACGCCCGACAACACGACCTCTTCCGCCGCGAAGTTCCAGCCGAAGCGCGCGTAGCGGTCCTGGAGCTCGTGCCCCACGAGCACGATCTCGCCGCGCGCCTGCACGGCGTCGCGCTGCACGCCCGCGCCGAAGTCGTAGCGGCGCACGCCGCGCCCCGGCGCGGGCCACAGAGTGCCCGCGATCAGCCCGAGGAAGCTCGTCTTGCCGCTGCCGTTCGCTCCGACGACGCCCCAGTGCTCGCCCGCCACGAGCTGCCAGTCGACATCGCGCAGCACGCCATTGCCCGCGAGCTCCACGTCGACGTGCTCCAGCGAAACCAGCGGTGCGCCCATCTTCTCTTGTCGTGTCTCCCTTTGGCCCACGATGCGCTCAAGAAGCAGCGGACGTACCTCGAATGGTGTCCCCGAGACCGTCGCCGCACAGGGATGTGCGGCGAGGAGCCCCAGGGATGGTCTTCCGGCGTGTCTCGGGGACACCATTCGAGGTGCGGCCGCTGCTTGGCACCGCGGCGAACGGCCAAAGGGAGGCACGACCGCTCACCGCTGCGAAAGTTTAACTGAGCTACACTGCACGAGCCGATGATCAGTGTGTTGCCGACCGTTGCCGAT
>DASUFK010000314.1:0-9979 GCA_036274615.1 Gammaproteobacteria bacterium
GGTGCTCGGCCACCTCCGTCACGAGGTGGGCCACTACTACTGGTACCTGCTCGTCGACGGCACGCCGCGCGTCGCCGCCTTCCGCAACCTCTTCGGCGACGAGCGCGCGAGCTACGCCGATGCGCAACGTCGCCACTACGACCAAGGCCCTCCCGAGGACTGGCAAACGTCGTTCGTGAGCGCCTACGCGAGCCTGCACCCCTGGGAAGACTTCGCCGAAACCTGGGCCCACTACATCCACATCGTCGACACACTGGAATCCGCGCACGCGTCGTCCCTCTCTCTCGCCGGCCGCCCGCTCGACTCGCCGCTGCCCCTTTCAACTGAGCGCGCGTTCGCGGACGTGCTCGACGACTGGCGCCCCCTCGCCGTCTGCCTCAATCAGCTCAACCGCAGCATGGGCCTCCCCGACGCCTATCCCTTCGTCCTCACCGACCGCGTCGCCGACAAACTCGCGTTCGTGCACAACATCTGCCTCGAAGCGACACTCGGCGCCGGACCGCAACCGCAACTCGGCGACGCTGCACGCGCGTCGGCCGCGTCGCTCCACTGACGTCGGGTCTCGCTTTGGCCGCTGCGATACGCTCGAGGGCTGTGGCCGTACCTCGCATGGTCCTCCCGAGACCGTCGCGGCACAGGGATGTGCCCCGAGGAGCCGCATGGACGCTCTTCCGGCGTGTCTCGGGAGGACCATGCGAGGTGCGGCCGCAGCTACTGCGATACTCCGAAGCGGCCAAAGCGAGACCCGACGTCAGTGGAGCGTAGTGCCTCGACACGCTACGCTAGCGGCCCATGACGCAGTCCCCACCGTCGGCCGAGCTTTGGATCAAGGTCACGATACCCGGCGTCGGGCAGATCGGGCCGGGCAAGATCAATTTGCTGAAGATGATCCGCGAGCACGAATCGATCTCCGGCGCCGCACGCGCGATGAAGATGTCGTACCGCCGCGCATGGCTGCTCGTCGCCGAGCTCAACAAGCTGTTCGCGCGCCCGCTCGTCGCCACCTGGGCCGGCGGCAAATCGCGCGGCGGCGCGTCGCTCACCAAGCTCGGCGAGAAGCTCATCGAGAGCTACGACACCGTCGTCGAGCAATCCCTGCGCGTCAACCGCACCGTGCTCACGGAAATCGGCCGCAGCGTCATTCGCGAAAAGGCCGAGCCGTAGCGCGCGCCGCGTAGCACGCGTCGCGGCGGCTCAAAACTGCAACCAAGAAGGAAGCACAACGATGGCGCTATACATCGTGCAATTCGAAGACAAGCCGAACATGGGCGAGCTCCGCGAGAAGCTGTTCAAGTCGCACATCGCGTTTCTCGACAGCCAAAAGGATCGCGTGCTCGTGCCCGGCTCGATGCGCGAGGTGCCGAGCGACAAGCCGCTCGGCGGCCTATGGATCATCGAGGCGAAAGACGAGGCCGAGGTGCGCGACATCTTCAAGGACGATCCCTTCTGGACCAACGGGCTGCGCGCCACGGTGAAGATCAACCGCTGGCACAAGGCGTTCCCGGACCGCAAAGTCCAGATCTGACTCCACCCACGGGCCGATGCGGCAAATCCTCGTCCACAGGGGCTGACGGAGCGCGGATGCTCGGCGGCCTCCTCACGTTCCTCGGAATCTGCGTCGCGGCCGCCTGGTTCATTGTGGCGTACAACCAGCTCGTCGCGTTGCGGCAGCGGGTGACGAAGGACTGGGCCGAGCTCGACCGGCTGCTGCGCCAGCGGCACGACGAGCTCTCGCAGCTCGGCGAGCTCTGCGCGCGGCACCTCGAGCGCGAGCGGCCGGCGGTGGAGCGGCTCGCCGCGGCGCGCTCGGACGTGTTCGGCGCGCGGCATGCACAGGACGCGGCGTCGCTCGGACGGGCCGAAAGCACGCTGCGCCGCGCGCTCGCCGAGGTGCTCGCGGCCGCTTCAGCCGCGCCGGGGCTCGTCGAGGGGCCGCAGCTCGCGCCGCTCGTGCAGCGCATCGGCGCACTCGACGACGAGATCGCGGCGCGCCGCGATCTCTACAACGCGTCGGCCGGCGAATACAACGTGGTGATCGCGCAGTTTCCGGGCCGCATCGTCGCTGCGATCGGCGGCTTCGACACCTACGCGCCGCTCGACTTCGATTCGCGCGTGCCCGCCGCTTCCTGAACCGGCGTCTGACACTCCCAGTGTCTGACACCAGCGGTGTCTGACACCGAGCCTTCCCGTCAGTCGATGCCGAGCGAGCGCTTGATGTCGGCGAGCGCGCGCTCGAGATCGGACACGCGCCGTTCGAGCGCAGCAAAGTCATCGTCGCCGCGCTCGGGCGGCGGCTCTCGCATCACGTCTTCCGCCGGCGCCGACTCGATCGGCCCGCCGAAGAGGTGCGCATACGCGTGATCCTTGCGCCGCGGCTCGCGCGGCAGCCGCGCGACGTACGGGCCGTCGGTACGCTGCATCAGCGACTCGAGCGCCGCGTCCACTTCGGCGGCGTCGCCGAACTCGTGCAGGCGGCCGCTGTGGCTCTTGAGCTCGCCCGGAGTTTGGGGCCCGCGCAGCAGCAGCAAGCAGATCACCGCGAACTCCGCCGGCGTGAACTGAATCAGCGCAAACTGCGTGTTGCAGAACCGCTGTTGATACTTGTCGACCCGCGCGCCGAAGTTCTGGACCATCACGTGCCGTTTCTCGACGAGGTCGTTCACCGTGCGCTGCACCACGCCCGGATCGAGCGACAACACCGGCTCGCGGCTCGACTTCTGGTTGCACGCGTTCACGAGCGCGTTCAGCGACAGCGGATACTGGTCCGGCGTGATGACGGACTTTTCCATGAGGCAGCCGATCACGCGCGCCTCGTTCGGCGTGAAGCGAACCTCCACGCGCTCAGTACGGCTTCGCGAGCTGCGTGCGCTCCGCCGAGCAGGCAGCGGCGTCCATCTTCGACCCCGGCAAGGCCTTGAGCTCGGCGAGCTCGGTGCGCGCGGCGAGGATGTCCACCTGGAACTCCGCCATGCCGTGCAGCTCGGCCACCAACGCGGAGGCCGTGATGCGCCCGCCCTCGATGTCGCTGTCGTAGTGCACGCCGCAGACCACGCGGCTTTCGCCGAACGCGCGGCCCCGGGCGATGATCGCGGGAGCGTTCGCCGGATCGATCTCGGCGAGCACGAGCGCGTACAGCCAGCTTCCCGCCGCATGTCCCGACGGATAGGAGCCGCTCTTCGCGAAGTCCTCGCTCGGCACGATGCAAACCGGACCCTGCTCGGTCACGAACGGACGCGGCCGCTGGTAGCGGTCCTTGGCCTTGCCGACGACCGGGAACAGGTCCCCGTTCGCGCGCTGGAGCACGCGAGTGATCGCGGGCGTGTCGCGCGCTCCGAGGTCGATGCCGAGCGCGCAGCCGAAATTCGAGAGCAGCGACTTGCGGTCGATCCGGTCGTCGCTGGTGGCGAGCGCCCAGCGCGGGCTGCCTTCGAGCGCTCGTAGGGCGTGAAAGATCGCGACGTCCGCGATGCCGCGCGGCGAGCCGGGCGCGGGCGGAGGCGGCAGGAACTGCGCGTCGTCCGGCAACCGGTCGGCCCCGAGATAGCCGTTGTAACGGCGCGCCGGCGGCGCTTGTGCGGCCGGCGCCGAAGGCTCGGCGGGCGCCTGCGCGGCGGGCACGGCCGGCTGCGCAGATCCGGGTGCGGCCGGTGCACGAACTGGCTGCTGAGCCGGAGGCGTGCCGGTAGCCGACGGGCGTGCGGGCGGTGCCGGGGCCTGCGCGAGCGCTGTGGCATCCACGCCCAAAGTCAGAGCCAGAGCGCCGAGCACTGCGCCGGCGTTAAAGAACCGTGTCCGCTTCATTCCACCCTCCCGGTCGAGACCAAGCGGAATTTTGCATCGGCGGAAGGGCCGTTGGCCACAGGCACGCCGCTGCGTTAGTGTCGTCGCCGAGGGGGCGCACATGGCTTCGAGGCATCACGGACCCGGACCGACGACGGTCTTCGCGGCGCTGTTCTGCGCGGCATTGCTGCTGGCGGGCTCGCCGGCGCGCACGCAACCGGCCGACCTCGTGCTGGTCGGCGGCAAGGTGGTGACGATCGACTCGCGCGACACCATCGCGCAGGCGCTCGCCGTGCGCGACGGCCGCGTGCTCGCCGTCGGCGCCGACGCGGAGATCCGCAAGCTCGCCGGCCCGGCGACGCGAACGGTCGAGCTCGGTGGCCGCACGGTGGTCCCCGGCCTCATCGACTCGCACCTGCACGCCATCCGGGCGGCGTTGTCGTTCAGCACCGAGGTGAACTGGATCGGCGCCCGCTCGCTGCCGGAAGCCATGGGGCGGATCGCCGCGGCCGCGAAGAGCCGGCCGCCCGGCTCGTGGCTGATCGTGGCCGGCGGCTGGAACGAGCTGCAGTTCGCGGAGCGGCGCCGGCCCACGCAAGCCGAGCTCGAGGCCGCCGCGCCGAACAATCCCGTGTACGTGCAGCTCGGCTACGGCTGGGCGGTGCTCACCGACGACGGCTTCGCGAAGCTCGGCGTCGCCGGCGACGCCGACCTGCCGAACGGCGGCAAGCTCGAGCGCGACGCGAGCGGCAAACCCACCGGCGCGGTGACCGGCGGACAAGCCGCGATCATCGCGCTGTTCGACCGCTTGCCGCGGCCCACCTACGAGGAGCAGGTCGAGGGCACGAAGGCGTTCTTCAGAGAGCTCAACCGGCTTGGCCTCACGGGCGTGGTCGACCCCGGCGGCAACAATCTATTCGCCGCCGACTATCGAGCGCTGTTCGACGTGTGGCGCAAGCATGCGCTCACGGTGCGCGTGGCCTACACGTTGAACGGCCAGACGGCGGGCAAGGAGCTCGAGGAGCTCGACCATCTCACCGCGCTCCTGCCGATGGGTTTCGGCGACGAGCTGCTCAAGTTCAACGGCATCGGCGAGCGCATCACGTTCGCGATGAACAACAACCCGAACCCGAGCGACGAGGACAAGGAGCAGTACTACCGCGTGGTGAAGTGGGCGGCGGACCGCGGCCTCTCGCTCACGATGCACTGGGGGCCGGACGCCACCGTCCATCATCTGCTCGACGTGTTCGAGCGCGTGAACCGCGACGTGCCGATCGCGCCGCTGCGCTGGTCGATCGCGCACCTGAACGACGCGTCACTCGCGACGCTCGCGCGCATGCAGGCGCTCGGCGTCGGCTGGACCGTGCAGGACGCGATGTACTTCGGCGGCGACGCGCTCGTGCGCCAGGGCGGCCCGGACGCGGGCCGGCGCATCCCGCCGGTGATGACCGGCAAGCGGCTCGGCGTGGCGATGGGCGCGGGCACCGACGCGCACCGCGTGGCGTCGTACAACCCGTTCACGGCGCTGCAGTGGTTTCTCGACGGCAAGACCGTGGGCGGCGTGGCGATCCGCGGTCCCGAAGAAACGCCGAGCCGGCTCGACGCGCTCAGGCTCTACACGCTCGGCAGCGCCTGGTTCTCGTTCGACGAGCGCGAGCGCGGCTCGCTCGAGCCCGGCAAGCTGGCCGACCTCGCGGTGCTCTCCGCGGACTATTTGACAGTACCCGTCGACGAGGTGGGACGGATCGAATCGGTGCTCACGCTCGTGGGAGGAAAGCCCGTCTACGCGGCCGGTGCTTTCGCGGCATTCGGCGCGGGCACGCGCTGAGGCCGGCTCATCCCTCCGACGCTTGGCCCCGAGGGGGGTGCCGGGTGTAGACTTTCGGGCCCGCAGCCCGCCGTGGTCTTGGGGCGCGAAGGCAGAGGAGCTGATCCAGTGCCGCAAACCGAGAACAAGCCGCGCACGAGCACCGCTCGCCGCGCCATCGCCCGACGCTTCGCGCTGGCTCGCCGCCCCGCGGCGGCTCGCCCTCCGGGCCGCGCGCCGCGTTGACCGCAACGTTTCGCCCAAGCCGATCGGCGGCCTTGCGCGCGCGTGCGCGCCGATATGGCCGAGCGCATCACCGGTAAGCGTCGCCGCGTCGAGTAAGCAGCGGCAAAGGTCTCGGATGGCCAATCCCTATGCACCCCCCGGCGCACGCGTCGCCGACTCGGCGACTCTGCAGGACGACCTCGGCGACGCTTCGCGGCTGCGGCGGTTCGTGAACCAAGTGATCGACGCCATCGGCTACCTGATTCTCTCGATGCTGATCGGCGTCGTGATGGCGTTCGTGTACCCGGCGTTCATCGAAAGCTCGAGCGCGCTCGGCGATTACGCGTTCGGCTATTCGGTGCTCACGCTGTACTACGTCGGGTTCGAGGCGTTTCTCGGCCGAACGTTGGGCAAGCTCGTGACGGGCACCCGCGTCGTCACCGAGGACGGCGAAGAGCCCACCTTCCTGCAGATCCTGGGCAGGACGCTGGCGCGCTTCATCCCGTTCGAAGCGTTCTCGTTCTTCGGCCGCGAAGGACGGGGTTGGCACGACCGGATGTCGCACACGCGCGTGGTTCTCACGCGCCGTTAGCCCGCGCCGCCGCGGGCGGCCGCCGTCAGGGCCGCGCCTGGATCCAGCGGACCACGGCTTCCTCGATCTCTTCGCCGGGGCCGCGCTCGGCGGCCTTGCTGTTCACGATCACCGCCATCGCGTAGGTGTGCTCGGGGCCGTGCACGTAACCCGCGAGCGCGGACACGTCGTCGAGCCGGCCGGTCTTCACGTGCGTGACCGTCTTGATGGAACCGCCGTTGAAGCGATTGCGCATGGTGCCGTCCATGCCGCCGAGCGACAGCGACGCCATGAACTCGGGGCCGAACGGGCTCTTGGCCGCGGCCCGGAGCACGCCCACGAGCAGCCGCGCCGACACGCGCTCGTCGCGCGACAGGCCTGCGCCGTTGCGCATCGCGAGCGGCGCCACGTCGATGCCGCGCCCCTCGAGAAACTCGCGGATCGCGCGCACGCCGTTGTCGCGCGTTCCCGGCGCGCCGAAGCGTTGCGCGCCGAGCGTGTACACGAGCTGGCGCGTCATCACGTTGTTGCTGTTCTTGTTGATGCTGCGGATCGCCTCGGCGAGCGGCACCGACGACCAGATCAGCTGCGGTGACGAGCCGGGCGGCACCACGGCGCGCTTGAGCTTGCCCGAGAACTTGCCGCCGACCTCCTTCCACAACGCCGAGAACAGGCCGAACGCGTAGGTGTCGTGCTGGAGCACCGTGCGGGAGAGCGAGTACGCGTTGCAGCGGCGCGAGTACTCGCCGCCGAGCACCGCGCGGTCGAGCGTGCTCGAGTTTGCGTGGTCGAAGCTCACGCCGCGCTGAAAGCCGCCGCACGAGCCGTCGCCGAGCTTGATGCCGTTGACGACCTCGAGGTTGCTCAGGATGGGGTCCGTCGTCACCCGCACCTTGCCGGCGTCGCGGTCGGGTACGATCTGGAACTGCACCGCCTTGAAGTTCATGAGCAGCGCGTTCGGCACCACGTTGTAGCTGCGGTACGGCTCGCCGTCGAAGGCGCCGGGGGCGTCGTCGTCGACGGTGAAGTAACTGTCGTCGAAGATGAAATCGCCCTTGATCTCCTCGAGCCCCGCGCGACGCAGCGCGCGCAGCATCTTCCAGACCTCTTCCTCGACCAGATAGGGGTCGCCGTAGCCCTTGAACGCGATGTCGCCGTCGAGTGTCTTGCCATCGAACGGACCGAGGAAGTAGACCTCGGTGGACCATTCGAAGGTGGGGCCGAGCGACTCGAGCGCGGTCCAGGTGGTGACGGTCTTCATCACGGACGCTGGATTGCGCGCCACGTCGGGCAAGTGACTCAGCGCCGGCTCGGCCGCGTCGACGGCCTGCACCACGACGCTCACGTCGTCGGCCGGCACCTTGAGCGCCGTGAGCACGCTCTGCACCTCGGACGGCAGGTCCGCGGAGGCGCTCCCGGCGGCAAGGCAAAGCACGATGAGAGGCAAGGCTCGCATGCGCGCGGATTTTGCCCCATCGGCCGGAAAATAGGGACCTGTTACTTTTCCGTCCCGGCGCGATGCCGGGCGAGCCCGCTCATCGAAAAAGTAACAGGTCCCTATTTTTCCGGCCGACGAGCCGGCCGTCACGGACCTCGTCCCGCGAGCGTGAGCTAGAATAGCGGCCTCCATCGGCGAGGCCGCCGCACGCGCCGCGGCCGCAATCACAAGGAGCGAACTCGTGAGCAACTTCGACAAGCAGCTGCAGAAGATCAAGAACGACAAAGGGTTCATCGCCGCGCTCGATCAAAGCGGCGGCAGCACGCCGAAGGCGCTCAAGCTCTACGGAGTCAACGAGGACGCCTGGACCGACGAGAAGGGCATGTACGACGTGGTGCACAAGATGCGCACCCGGATCGTCACGAGCCCCGCGTTCACCGGCAAGCGCCTCATCGGCGCGATCCTGTTCGAGAACACGATGGACCGCGACGTCGAGGGCAAGCCCACCCCGAGCTATCTTTGGGACGTGAAGGGCGTGGTGCCGTTCTTGAAAGTGGACAAGGGCCTTGCGGACGAGAAGGACGGCGTGCAACTCATGAAGCCGATCGGCGGCTTGGACGCGCTGCTCAAGAAGGCCAAATCGAAGGACGTGTTCGGCACGAAAATGCGCTCGGTGATCAAGCAGGCCGACGAGGCCGGCATCAACGCGGTAGTGAAGCAGCAGTTCGAGATCGGCAAGCAGATCATCGCCGCGGGTCTCGTGCCGATCATCGAGCCCGAGGTCGACATCAAGACGCCCAACAAGGCCGGCGCCGAGGATCTGCTCAAGGCGGCGATCTTGCGGGAGCTGAATGCGCTCAAGCCCGATCAGAAGGTCATGCTGAAGCTCACGATCCCCGACAAGGACAACCTCTACGCCGACTTGATCAAGCACAAGAACGTGCTGCGCGTCGTGGCGCTGTCCGGCGGCTACTCGCGCGACGAGGCGAACAAGCGGCTCGCGCGCAACCACGACATGACCGCGAGCTTCTCGCGTGCGCTCGCCGAGGGCCTCACGGCGCAGCAGTCCGACAAGGAGTTCAACGCGGCGCTCGACAAGTCCATCGAGAGCATCTACCAAGCCTCCATCACCTGAAAAAAATCCGGACATGCTGCTTTTTCGGCGGCTCGGGGTTGCAGCGACCTGCGGTTTCGGCGAGACGGTCTCAGCGACCTGCGGTCGGCGAGCGAGCGTTTCGGCGACACGGTCTCGGCGACCCGCGGTCGGCGACCCGCGGTCTCGGCGATGGCGTCTCGCCGTCAGCGGTCTCGAAGACCGCTGACGGTCAACCAGGTCGCCGAAAAAGCAACATGTCCCTATTTTCCGGCGTCGAAAAAGTAGCCTGTCCCTAACTCCACCATGAGCAACACGAAGATCATCTACACGCTGACCGACGAAGCCCCCGCCCTCGCCACCTACTCGCTGCTACCGATCGTCCAGGCGTTCGCGCGTGCCGGCGGGTTCCAAGTGGAGACGCGCGACATCTCGCTCGCCGGCCGCATCCTCGCCAATTTCCCGGAGCACTTGACCCCGGCCCAGCGCGAGTCCGACGACCTCGCCGAGCTCGGCGAGATCGCGCAGACGCCCGACGCGAACATCATCAAGCTGCCGAACATCAGCGCGTCGGTGCCGCAGCTCCAAGCCGCGATCAAGGAGCTCAAGCAGCAGGGCTACGCGCTGCCCGACTATCCCGAGGAGCCGAAGAACGACGCGGAGCGCGCGATCAAGGCGAAGTACGCCACGGTGCTCGGCAGCGCGGTGAATCCCGTGCTGCGCGAGGGCAACTCCGACCGCCGCGTGGCGGCGCCGGTGAAGCAGTACGCGAAGAAGCACCCGCACTCGATGGGCAAGTGGAGCAAGGACTCGAAGTCGCACGTGTCGAGCATGGCGCGCGGCGACTTCTACGGCAGCGAGCAGTCCGCCGTCGTGGCGAAATCGGGCAAGCTCAAGATCGAGCTCGCCGGCGCCGACGGCAAGACCAAGACGCTCAAGGAAGGCGTATCGGTCAGCGAAGGCGACGTGCTCGGCGCGTCGACGATGAGCAAGCGCGACCTCCGCGACTTCTACACCCGCGAGATCGCGGACGCCAAGGCCAAGGGCGTGCTGCTGTCGCTGCAC
>DASUFK010000315.1:0-11551 GCA_036274615.1 Gammaproteobacteria bacterium
CGACGGCACGCGCGACGACGTCGATTTTTTCCTCGACGTGCAGGATCAGGTGCAGCTGTTCCCCGAGACCGAGGCCGCGCTGCAAGAGCAGCAGGATCTCGGCGTGAAGGTCTTGATCTACTCCGACGTCGAGAAAGAGTACCTCGACATGTACGTGAGCAAGTTCAAGAAGTTCAAGCCCGACTTCGTGGGCACCACCGACCTCGCCGGTTTCCACAAGCCGCACCCGAAGACCTACTACTGGGTGCTCAACAAGACCGGCCTCGACGTGCGCGACGTGCTCTACTGCGCCGGCCCCACGTTCGACTGCATGGGCGCGATGGCGCTCGACATGATCACCGCGCAGATCCGCCGCCAGGGCATGACGCGCGACACCTTCAAGCCCGGCGACGTGCCCGCCGACTACGAGATCGACGATCTTCACGGGATCACGGAGATCATCAAGAGGAATCGGTTCCCTTGATCCGAGCGCTCGCTCAACGCAGCGCCGGGAGCCTGCCGCCGTAGCGCGGCGCGATTCGGTAAATCGCGGCTGTCTCGCGGACCTCCGCGGAGGGATCGCGCGTCGCAGTGCACCCACACCCCTCGACGGAGGGCTCGCGCTCGTGGGTCGCTCCACATCCCTCCGCGGAGGGATTCGGCGCGTCGGTGACGAAGTCGTCGACCATGTCGTCCAGGCGATAGCCGCAGCGCGGAATCACTCGGCCGTCCGGCCGCACGAATTCGAGCTCGCCGTTGGCGTCCCGGCGTATCGAGAAGCCGCCCTCGTGGAACAGCCGATGATGATGAGTGCAGAACAGCACGACGTTCGCGAGGCTCGTTTCGCCGCCGGCCGCCCAATGGCGCGCGTGGTGTGCATCGATGTAGCGCTTGTTGCGGCACTCCGGGAACCGGCAGCCGCGATCGCGCGACCACAGCGCGCGCCGGAGCGCCGTCGACACCGTGCGCTGCTTGCGACCCACGTCGAGCGGCGTGCCGTGCTCGTCCTCGACGATGGTGATGACGCTGCCGTCGCACGTGAGGCGCTTGACGGTCTCGATCGGGAGGTCCGAGCGCCCGATCCCTCCGCGGAGGGCCGAGTCGTCGACGTGGACGACGACTTGGTAGTGATCCGCGGCCGAGCCCGCTCGCGCACTCGTGCCCGCATTCCCCGACAACGATGCCTTCATGATCGCGAGCAGCGCATCGGCCTGCTGCGCCCGCCAGCCGTTCGCCGTGGAGCCGTCGACTTCGCGTACACCTGCCGCCTTGCGCGCGGCCGCGAACTCCGGCCCGATCGCCGCGTCGCCCGCGTCCGCCACCCGCTCGATCGCGTTCGCGATCACCTCGCCGTCTTCGATCGGCACCTCCACCGTGATCTTCATCATCCCGCGCGCCGCGTCGCGCGAGATGATCAGCGACCGATGCTCCCAGGCGCGCCACGCGCCGGCCGTGGATTCGGGCGCGCCGTTGCGAATCTCGCGGCAGCGGTCCTCGACCTGCTCGGCCGACACGCGCAACGCATAGTCCAGCAGCTGTTCTTCGTCGCGATACTCCACCACGCGCGTGAGCGCGCGCACCTTCGAGTACGACAAGCGCCCATCCTCGAACGCCGCCGCAATCGCCGGCATCTCGCGCAGCGCCTGCGCGGTGCGCACGCGCTCGCGCGCCGCCGACATCCCGAGATCGCAACTCCACGCGAGCCACTCGGCGCAGTTCCTGTAGCCCCATTTCTGCCAGCCGCAACGATCGTCGAACTCGCGCACCAGCATCAGGATCCGGTAGGTCTCGACGTTGAGCCCGCGCTCGCCCAAACGGATGGCGGTGGCGAGGTCGTCGATGGAGCGGGGCTCGTCCACCGCAGCTGAAGAGCACGGGCGGACGCCGCAGTCACGCAGATTGGCGCTCATGGACTCAGTCCTAGTAGCGAAATGGATAACTGTGATTCTATCCAGTATCACGAACAGTTTCTAATAACTATTAGTAGGTTATCCGCGCAGTTTCGGTTCGCTATTCGAGAATGTGGCCTCAAACGCGGAGTGCGGCGTGGGATCCCGCGGCAGTGGCCGTAGCGTTGCTCGCCGTCGTGGCTGTGGGCGTGGCGGCTGGCGTCGTGCCCGAGCCGCGCAAGCCGTGCCGACCCGAACCGCGTGCTTCATCACGAATAGGGTTCTTGCAAGTCTAACGTCGGCGTAGTAGTTTCTCCTACGAACGTAGGAGAGAGCCCTTGCCGTAGCCCAAGCTCAGCAAGCTTGAGCCCGCCGTCATGAGACGCTAACGACGCTTCGTCACGCTCATGTTTGGACACTACTTCACCGTAGGCATGAGGACCATCCGCGGCGCGCCGTTCGCATCGCTCGTGAATCTGCTTACGCTCGCCGTCGGGCTCATCTGCTTCGTGACAGCGTACGCGTTCGTCACGTTCTGGGGCGCGGCCGAGCAGGGCTTCGCGAAGGCGAGCGACGTTCACGTATTGACCGTCACCAACAAAAACCTGGAGGACGGCTCGGGACGCGAGAATGCCACCGTCGTGCCGGACATCGCTGCCGGGCTCTTGCGGAGCGACTATCCAGCGATCGCCAAGATTGCGCGAGCGGTCGTCATGGACCGCAAGACCATGGTCGCGAGCGCAGGCCGCTCGGAGCGCGTGTTCGGGGCCGCAGTCGATGCCGAGTTCCTGGAGATCTTCGATTTGCCGTTCGTCGCGGGAGACTCGCGCTCGGCGCTTGCGTCGCCGCGCAGCGTAGTGCTCACGCGCGCGGCCGCCGCTCGCCTGTTCGGCGCCGACGATCCCATCGGCAAGAGCGTGCTCGTCGGGAATTCGGTCGATACGACGGTCACGGGCGTGATCGAAGCCGTGCCGGAGCCGTCTCACCTGGGACGCTCCGCGAACGCGCCGTTGCCGTTCGACATGCTCGCGTCGCGCGATGTATATGACGTCTTGCGAGGGAATCCCACCGGGAGGCCGTTGCCTCCTCAGTTCGCCTGGACCGTGCACAACGCAATCGTCTACGTATACCTGCCCTCGGCCGGTGGGCTGTCGGCCGCGGGGCTTGCCGGGCAGCTCGGCGAGTTCGTCGCGCGGCACGTGCCGGCCGAGACGCTGAAAAGCCGCGACTACCATTTCGGGTTGGTGCCGGTGGGGGCGTTGCTCAGGGGCGCCGGGGACTTCTTCGGCACGGGGTTGTCGTTTGCGGCCGTGCTGCTGCTCTTGGGCGGCCTCGTGCTCGGCGTGGCCTGCGTGAACTACGCCAACCTCGCGGCGGCGCGAGCGGCGCACCGGGTGCGCGAGATCGGCGTGCGCAAGGCGCTCGGCGCTTCGCCGCTGCAGATCGGAGTGCAGAGTCTGTTCGACGCCGCGGAGCTCACGGTGGCGGCGCTGCTCGTGGCGCTCGCCGTGTTCGTGGCGGCGCAGCCGTTCGTCAAGCGGCTGCTCGGCGCGGAGCTCGGCTCGAGCTTCTTCACGAGCCTCGGCGTCTGGCCGGCGCTGGCGGCTCTTACCGTGGGCGTGACGCTCGCGGCCGGCGCATATCCCGCGTTCGTGCTGTCGCGCGTGCGCCCCGTGAGCGCGATCGCCGTGTCGCAGGCGAGGCTCGGCTCGGCGCTCTTCTCGACGCTGCTCGTCGGCACGCAATTCGGCGTCGCGAGCTTTCTGCTGATCGCGGTGACGGTGATCTCGCTGCAGAACGCGGAGATGCGGCGCACCGCGTTGAGCGCGATCGAGGATCCGCTCGTCGTGATCGAGAACCCCGCGCGGCAGACGCACGTCGCGGCGGCAACCTTGCGGGAGCGCCTCGGCAGCTTGCCGCAGGTGCGTGGTGTCACGGAGCTCAGGAACACTCCGTGGGAAGGGCAGACGGGCGGGCGCGTCGCTGCATCGCCGGATCCGTCGAGCCCGCAGCACGATGCCGAGACCCGGCTGGTGGGACTCGATTTCTTCGACGTGTTCGATGTGCCGCTCGTTGCGGGGCGTGTGTTCGACAGCGACCATGCCGAGGACCTGTCCCGGCAGGTCGCGCCGCCTGGGCCCCCGGGCGCCGGGGCGGAGCCGCCGCCGCCCGTGAACATCGTCGTGGGCCGGCAGCTCGTGTCGGGCCTCGGTCTCGGCACGCCCGAGGAAGCGATCGACAAGCTGATCTACCGCCCGTTGCCCCCGACGGTGCCGGTGACGTTGCCGCCGATGCGCATCGTCGGCGTGGTCGAAGACCGCGCATTCAACTTCTTCAGGAGCCCGAGCAACGGGGCGGGCGCGATCTATCAACTGCAGGCCGACCTCGAGCTCACGGTTGCGCGCGTCGCGGCCGCGGACATCGGCGGCGGAATCGCGGCCATCGATGGCGTATGGCGCGAGCTCGCGCCGAACGTCGCCGTGAGCCGACGCTTTCTCGACGAGATATTCGAAGCCGCATACGCGCAGTACGTGCGAATCAACCGGGCGTTTGCCGTGCTCGCCGTAATGGCGTTGGGTATCTGTGCGGCTGGCCTCCTGGGTATGGCGACGTTCGTTGCGGGCCGCCGCCGGCGCGAGATCGGCGTGAGGAAGACCCTCGGCGCCACCACCGCGCGCATGATCGCCATGCTCCTCGCGGGCTTCGCGAGGCCGGTGGCGCTCGCCAACCTCGTCGCGTGGCCTGCGGCCTACTTCGCAGCGCGCGCGTATTTGAGCCAGTTTTCGCAAGCGATCGAGCTCACGCCGTTGCCGTTCGTCTTGACCGGCGTCGCGACGCTGGTGGTGACGTGCCTCGCGGTCATCGGTCAGGCGGTGCGCGCCGCGAGCACGACGCCGGCGGAAGTGCTGCGCGAGGCCTGAGTTGCGTTGTAACCTGAATGAGTCGCCACACGAGTCTCTCAGGGTGATTGCCGTGCCGAAGCCCAAACTGACCAAGCTCGAGCTCAAGCTCATGGAAGCCCTCTGGACGAAGGGCCCTTCGTCGGTGCGCGAGATCCAGGAGAGCTTTCCCGCCAAGGGCCGTCCGGCGTACACCACCGTGCAAACGATCGTCTACCGGCTCGAGGCGAAGAACGCTCTGAGACGCACGAAGAAGATCGGCAACGCGCACATCTTCGAAGCCGTGGTCTCGCGCACGGCCGCGCAGCGCCGGCTCATCGACGACTTGCTGGGCTTGTTCGGCGGCCGCGCGCAGCCGCTGATGTCGCACTTGATCGAGTCGGGCCAGCTCACGCTGGGCGACATCGAGGACGCGCGCGCCGCGTTGCGCGCGCTGCCGAAGAAGGACCCCAAGGAGCCGAAGAAGGAGTAGCCGCCATGTTGACCGAGATCGTCAACCATCTGTGGCAATCCACGCTGTTCGTGGCCGCCATCGCGGCCCTCGCGGCGCTGCTCCGCGAGCACGGCGCGCACGCGCGCTACTGGCTCTGGTGGAGCGCATCCGTGAAGTTCCTGGTGCCGTTCTCGCTGCTCACGCTGCTCGGCGAAAGATTGACCGCCGGCGCCTCACCCTTCGAGGTGCCCGCGGACTGGTCCGCCGCGCTCGGCGCGCTCGCCGAGCCCATGCCGGAGCAGACCGCATGGCCGCCGCTCGCGGTCGCGGCGCTCGCCGTATGGGGCTGCGGCTTCCTGGCGGTGCTCGCAAGCTACGTCGTGCGCGCCCTGCGCTCGCGTGCGCTGCTGCGCGGGTCCGTGCCGTTCTCGGCGGTGCTGCCCGCCGCCGCGCGCGGCGCCCGCGTGCCCGACGTACGCTGCACCGCCGCGCTGGTCGAGCCGTCGCTCGTCGGCATCGCGCGGCCCGTGCTGCTACTGCCACAGGGGATCACCGAGCGCCTGAGCAGAGCCCAGCTCGACGCCGTGCTCGCCCACGAGCTCTGCCACTTCCGGCGGCGCGACAACCTCACGGCCGTCGCGCAGATGGCCGTGGAGGCGGTGTTCTGGTTTCACCCGTTCGTCTGGTGGGTGGGCGCGCGGCTGGTGGACGAGCGCGAGCGCGCGTGCGACGAGGCGGTGGTGGGCGCGGGCCACGACGGCCGCACCTACGCCGAGGGAATACTCAACGTCTGCGAGCACTACGTGGCCTCGTCGCTCAAGTGCTCGGCCGGCGTCAGCGGCGCCGATCTCAAACGGCGCGTGGTCGAAATAGGGAGGGGCAAAATCGTGAGCGCATTGCCGATTCAGAAGAAGGTCTTGCTGGGAGCGTTCGCGCTCTCGATGCTGATCGTGCCCGTCATCTTCGGCGGCGTGAGCGGCAGAGCCGTGGCGCAGCAATCGGACCGCGACGTCGTGCCGCTCGTGCGCATCGCGCCCACCTATCCGGCAACGGCGCTCGCCGACAAGCGCGAGGGGTGGGTGAAGGTCGAGTTCACGATCACGCCGGAGGGCCGCGTTGCCGACGTCGTCGTCGTGGAGTCCTCCGCGCCCGACTTCAACGATCCGACGGTCGCGTCAGTATCGAGGTGGATGTACGCCCCACAGCCCGTCGAGCGGCGCGGCGTGCAGAGCATCATTCGCTATCAGCTTCAGCCGTAACGCCGGCGGGCCGAGGGCCGGCGGGCCCTCGCTCGACGATCTCGATCTCGTTGCCGCCGGGATCGCGGATCACGAACGAGCGGCTTCGGCGCCAGGAGGGCTTGCCCCCCGGCTCGTGCGTGCCGTCGCGCGTGGGCACGATGCCGAGATTCCAGATGCTCGCTCGGGCCCGGTCGAGATCGTCCACCATGAAGCTCCAGCAAAGCGCCCCGGCTCGGTCGGATGCGCCGCGCGGCCGCTCGTGAATCGCAAGGTAGAACGGCCCCGAGGCCATGAGCGCCGACCGCCCGGCGCCGCGGCGCGCGGACTCGATCACGCGGAAGCCGAACACGCGCGAATAGAAGTCGGCCGACCGCCGCAGCTCCGGCGTAAAGATGCTGAGGAAGTCGACGCCCGCAACGTCGACGCGATCGTTGCCGCTCGTCTCCGCAACGGTCGTCGAGTGATGCAGCTGGACCGCGTCGGCGGCGAAGTGCGCGCGGTCGACAAGGGCTGTACTCCTCATCGAAGGTCTCCTGAGATCGTGTTTGTCGATAGTGAATGTGCGGTTGACAGCCCCCACGGCGCAATGACATAAAACCGTGAAATACTGCCGGGGCAATGACATCTACACGCCGCATCGTCATCGCGGCCTACAACGGGGTCTCGCTCCTCGACCTCGCCGGGCCGTTGGAGGCCTTCCGCCTCGCTAGCGCCTTGTCCGCGCGGGGCCGGCGCTCTCCGGCCTACGAAAGTGTCGTCGTCTCCACGCGCGGCGGCGCCGTGCGGACGTCCGACGCCGTCGATCTCGTCACGCAGCCGATCGATTCCCTCGACGGCAAGCCGATCGACACGCTGATCGTGCCCGGCGGATTTTTCGTCGACGACGTGACTCGCGACCGGGCGCTCGTCGACTGGGTGCGCACGCGCGCGGACGACTGCCCGCGGATCTGCTCGGTGTGCGTCGGCAGCTTCCTGCTGGCCGCGGCCGGATTGCTCGACGGCCGCCGCGCCGCCACGCACTGGCTCCAGTGCGGGCTTTTGGCCGAGCGCTATCCCGCGGTCAGCGTGGTGCCGGACGCCATCTTCGTGCGCGACGGACAAGTGTGGTCGTCCGCCGGGATGACGACGGGTATCGATTTGGCATTGGCGCTGATCGAGGAGGATTTCGGCCGGCAGCTCTCGTTGGACGTGGCGCGCGTGCTCGTCGTGTACTTGAAGCGCTCGGGCGGGCAGTCGCAGTACAGCGCGCTGCTGGCGGGGCAAGTCGAATCCGCGTCGGACGAGTTCACCGAGCTCGATCGTTGGATCGCCGAGAACCTCACGGCGAGCTTGAGCGTCGAAGCGCTGGCCGAGCGCGTGCACATGAGCCCGAGGAACTTTGCGCGTGTGTATACGGCGAAGCGCAGCCGCACCCCCGGCAAGGCGGTCGAGGCGATTCGCGTCGATGCCGCGCGGCGCTTGCTGGAGGACTCGGACGAGCGGCTGGGATCGATCGCCGAGCGCTGCGGGTTCACCAACGAGGAGCGCATGCGTGACGCGTTCGTGAGGACGATCGGCGTGGCCCCGCGCGAATACCGCAAGCGCTTCACGCCGTATCGCGGCGACGAAAAGTTCGTGGCCGTGAGCCGCGATGCCGGCGAGCGGCCCGCGCTGCCGAAGCTCGCGTAGGCAGCCGCGAGCCGCAGCGGCCGCAGCCATGCTGCCCCGCCCGCGCTATGGTGGCGGGCTAAGGGCGCGGAGCCTGTGCGCCGCCGCTGCCTCCGCCGTTCGCGCCGCCCCGGCCGCCGCCGGCCCCGTTGCCGCCGTTGCCTCCGCCGGGTCCACCGCGACCGCCGCCGCCCTGGAACGCCGCCTGCAGCAGGTGCGTGAGCGTGTGCACGTAGCGCAGCTTGCCGTTCTCCACGCGGAACAGGTGCGTATCGGGCGCGCCGCTGCCGCCGTTCGCCGCGCCGGCACCGAACGTGCAATACGCGACGACCGCGCCGATCACCTCGTCCACGACGAAGCGGCGGTTCGCGATGTTCACCCCGCTCGGCACGCCCACCTCGCAGCTGTCGGACTGCGACCCTTTGCCCGTGTACATGCCGCCTTCGATGCGAACGCACGGGAAGCCCCACGGCACCCGGTCGATCTTGCCCTCGAGGAACGCGTCGAGATAGGCATTGGCGGCCGCCACCAGCGTGGCGCGGCTGTCGCGCTTCTCGCGAGCGATCGGGCCCCAGTCTTCCGCGGACGAGTACTTGAGGTAGTTATCGGCGTTGAAGAGCCAGTAGCCCGTGGTCGTCCAGAGGATCTCGATCTCGGCGATCTTGTCGTGGTTGATGCGCATCCGCGTGCCGAGCACGTACGGCTTCTCGGGATCCGTGACGATGACCTCGGTGAACGTCTGGCACGTCGATTCGTCGAGCAAGCTGCGATGGTGCGCGATCTTGAGCGGCGTCTTCACGATGCCGCCTTCGATGTCGACGCGCGCCGCGTTCTCGTAGTAGCCGAGACCGGTGGCGAGCGGCAGGCCGGACGTGTCGCCCTTGGTTTGCGCCGCGATGTAGAGATCCACGGCCTTTTGCAGGCCGCCGCGCACGCAGGAAACGTCCGCGGCGCCCGCCGCGGGCGCGAGCAGCACGGCGCAGAGCAGCATCCACGAACGGCTGAAGCATTTCATCGTTGCGACTCCTGTTGTTATTTCTGACGCGGCGGCAAGAGCGCCGGACGATCCGGCGGCAGGTGCTGGTCGATCGCGGTCATCACCATGCCGACCATCACATAATCGCCCATCGCGGTGACCATCTCCACGATACCCGTACGGCCGAACATCTTCTCGGCCTCCGCGTAGAGCGCCGAGTCGACCTTGTGGTCGCGCATGATCGCGCGGCCGAGCCTGATGATCAGTGTCTCCTCGGGCGGCAAGCCCACGGGCTCGCGGTCGTACTTGATCGTGTCGATCACGGCCTGCGGCGCGCCGAAGCGCAGCGCCGCGGGCTCATGCGCGGAGTATTCGTACTGCTGCTGGATTTCCCAGGTGGCAACCAGGATCGCCACCTCGGTGTGACGCGGGCTCAACACGCCGTTGTAGCGGAGGAAGCCGTTCAGATCGCTGAACGCTTGCGCGATCTTCGGGCTGTAGAGCGACAACGCCACGGGGCCGGTGGTGGGAGCGGGGCCGGTGCCGACGATCTTGTCGTACACGGCCTTGCCCTCGTCGGTCAAATCCGCGCGCGTGAGCGGCGGCAGCCGCGTGAGCGACACGGGATGGACGTCGGGCGGCAGAGCCGCGGGCTTGGCTTGCTGCTGTGCAAGTGCGGCTGCGGCGAGAGCGAGCGCGGCGCCCGCGGCGGCCATGACGATGGTCGGACGCATGAAGAACCCCCCGGTTGACTCGCCGTATAGCAGCACAACGGCCCGCGGAGCGGAAGATCCCGCACCGGCCGATTGCACCGCGGCCGCGTTCGCCACACCCTATGCGCCCCGAGCGCCCGCAGCCGACCGCCAAAGCCCCTATGAATCCCCGCGAAGAATTCCGGCAGGGCCGGAGAGACATGATCGGCCCGGCCATGGGCATCTCCGCGTGGGCGCTCGTCACCGGCGTGGCGATGATCAAGAGCGGCCTGTCCGCGCCGCTCGCCGCGCTCATGGGCATCGTCGTCTACGCCGGCAGCGCGCAGCTCGCGGCGCTGCCGTTGATCGCCGCGGGGGCGCCGCTCTGGGTGATCTGGGCCACCGCGTTCTGCATGAACCTGCGGTTCGTGATCTTCAGCGCGCACTGGCGCAAGTACTTGGGCCATCTGCCGCGCGTGCAGCGGCTCGCGCTCACGTACCTGGCGGCGGATCTCACGTATGTGCTGTTTCTCAAGCGCTATCCCGAGCCCAAGCCCGCGCCGGGGCAGATCCAGTATTTCCTGGGCGGCGTGTCGTGGAGCTGGTTCGCCTGGGAGATACCGCAGCTGCTCGGCATTGCGCTCGCCGATCGCGTGCCCACCGACTGGGGCTTGGGCTTCGCGGGCGTGCTCGCGCTGCTCGGCCTCGCGTACTCGGCGCTCGTGGGCCGCAACAGCTGGCTCGCGTCGGGTGTCGCTGCCGTGGCGGCCGTCGCGGCGTTCGACTTGCCCCTCAAGCTCAACGTGGTGGTCGCGATCGTGGTAGGCGTCGCGGTGGGGATGCTGCTCGACCGGCACTGGCCCGACGACGCCGAGGCGCGGCGCTGATGTCCTCGACGGAGGCGCTCGTCTGCATCCTCGGGATGGCGGTGATCACGGTGATCACACGCGGGTTTTTCTTGTTGTCGGACCGGGAGTGGCCGTTGCCGATGTGGCTCACGCGCGGTCTTCGTTACGCCCCGCTCGCGGCGCTCGCGGCCATCATCGCGCCGGAGGTGCTGCTCAGCGACGGCAAGCTCGTGGCGACATGGCTCGATCCGCGGCTGCTCGCCGTGGCGGCCGCCACGGCCTATTTCTGGTGGCAGCGCGGCATCCTCGGCACGATCGTGGTGGGCACCGCGGCGATGCTCGCGGCGAAGCTCGGGCTCGGGTGGTAGACGCAGCTAGTCGGCGTTTTGGCCGGAAATTCGAGCTGCCTTCGGTGCTCGGCTCGAGCAGCATGGGTCTTTACATGCGCTCGAGTCGAGGTCATAGAATTGGCCGTAGGTTCACCATCACCGGAGCGTCCCGTGGAGGCTCGAATCGCGCGGCTCGAGTCCGACGTCGGGCACTTGCGCACCGACGTCGCCGATATCAAGACCGACCTTCGCGGCCTACGCGACTGGGCGGAAGGGCGCTTCGATCGTCTCGAGGACAAGCACGACGCGCGATTCGACAAGATCGATGCACGGTTCGAGCAAGTCGATGCACGGTTCGAGCAAGTCGACGCGCGGTTCGACAAGGTCGACGAGCGGTTCGACAAGGTCGACGGCAAGTTCGCGCGAGTGGACGACCGGTTCGACAAGATCGACGGCAAGTTCGCACGAGTCGACGACCGCTTCGCGAGAGTGGACGCGAGGCTCGACGCGCTCACGCACGCCATTGCGCGCGCCCAAGTGGCGGCGGTGCTGCTCTACGTTGCGCTAGCCGCCGGCACCTTCGGGACGATGGCGCGCGCGTTCGGCTGGATCTGACG
>DASUFK010000316.1:0-3290 GCA_036274615.1 Gammaproteobacteria bacterium
GGCGCGCCCGAGGACAAGTGGGTGGTCGCGTCGTCGGCCGGCTACGGCTTCGTGGTGCAGCTCGCGGAGCTCCACGGTAACAAGAAGGCCGGCAAGAGCGCGCTGCGCGTGCCCGAAGGCGGCACCGTGGTGCCGGCGTCGCCGGTGGGGGCGAACGGCAAGAAGCTCGCGGCGGTGTCGAGCGACGGGCGGCTGCTGCTGTTCCCCGTGGCCGACCTGCCGGAGCTGCCGCGGGGCAAGGGCAACAAGATCCTGGGCGTGCCGAAGAAGGACGGGGTCGTGCTGACCGCGATCTGCGTGCTCGCGCCCGATCAGA
The DNA here is from genome assembly GCA_036274615.1 of Gammaproteobacteria bacterium. Taxonomy (GTDB): domain Bacteria; phylum Pseudomonadota; class Gammaproteobacteria; order Steroidobacterales; family Rariloculaceae; genus FEN-1219. The sequence continues at coordinate 317 of DASUFK010000316.1, forward strand.
GCCTGCGGCTCGACTCGGGCGAGCGGCACATGTCGATCAAGGCCGGCGACCTGGATCACTACGCCGGCAGCCGCGGCCAGCGTGGTATGGCGCTGCCGCGCGGCTGGCGCACGATCGACCGCATGACGGCGGAGTAGCTCGAAAGTAGGTGCGCTGCGCGGAACCGTGAGTAGAATCCCGGCTGGGGAGAGCGGGGACAGCCGGTGGCGATATCTTTTCTAGCGGAGCTGAGGCGACGCAACGTCGTCAAGGTCGGCATTACCTACGTCGTGGCGGCTTGGCTCCTGATCCAGATGGTCACCACGGTGTTGCCCACGTTCAACGCGCCGCCGTGGATTGCCCAGAGCGTCACGTTCTTGTTGATCCTCGCGCTTCCGTTCGTGCTGCTCTTCGCGTGGGCGTTCGAGATCACGCCCGAGGGTCTCAAGAAGACCAGCGATGTGGCTCTGGAGGCGAGCATCGCGCCGCGCACGGGTCAGCGGCTCACCTACCTGATCGTTGCGCTGCTCGTCGTGGCGGTCGGGCTCGTGTCGGTCGATCTCTTTCGCGTTGGAGTGCAGGTCCCGCAAGCTTCGAATGCCGCACCGGCCGCCCAACCTGCCGAAGCGGGTCCGGTGCAGCCGCCGACCGCCCGCGCCGCCAACGACGCGCAGGTGCTGCCGAATTCAGTCGCCGTCATCCCGCTTGCTAATCTGAGCCCGCGCCAGGAAGACGCATATTTTGCGGCCGGCATCCACGACGAGATCCTGAGCCAGCTCGGCAAGCTCAAAAACTTGAGCGTGATCGCGCGGACTTCCGTGATGCAATACGCGGGCACTACCAAGACCATTCAGGAGATCGGCCGCGAGCTCGGCGTGAAGACCGTGCTCGAAGGCAGTGTGCGGTATGCCGACGGACGCGTGCTCGTAACCGCGCAGCTCGTCGATGCGGCAACCAACGTGAACCTCTGGAACGACTCGTACGAGCGCGAGCTCTCGAACGTCTTCGCGATCCAGGCCGATATCGCGATGAACGTAGCCAATGCCATGCGCGCCGAATTCACTCCGGCCGAGCAGCGAAGCATCGAGCGCACGCCAACGGCATCGCTCGACGCCTACGACCGGTACTTGATCGCCACCAACCGCATCGGCAAGCCTCCGCTCCGCGGGCCGGGTAGCGCGATAGAGGCGGTCGATGCCGCGCTCGCGCTCGATCCGGACTTCGTGAAAGCGCTCGTTCTCAAGGCGAATATTCATGGCGCCCTCTCGCAGCAGGCGTCGGCGGCCGCCTATGCCGCGGACGACGAGCAGATGCTCACGGCGGCACTGCGCGCGGCGCAGCTCGAGCCGGGAGCGCCCGAAACGCAGGCCTTGCTTGCGGCGGTGCGCGGCAGACGCGGCGAGTGGGCGGCCGCCGAGACAGCGTTTCGCCAAACCAACGGCGCGGCGGCCAGCGCCCGTCTGTACCGCACTCATCTCTTCAGCGTCGGCCGGCTCGAGCAGGCGCAGGAAGTGAGCGCCGTTGCGCGCCGCACCGATCCCCTCGAGCCGGTCACGCGCGGCTTTTATCTGCTGGGATTCGCGATGGTCGGCGATACCGAACGCGCCGAGCAGGAGTATGTGCGCGGGGTCGACGCCTTCGGAGGCAACTGGCCGCTCGGCACCTGGTTCGTGACCATGGCGCGGGTTCGGCTCGACCGCGCTCTCTCTCCCGACGAGGTTCTACCCGGAATGGCCCCCAACTCCGCGCAGAACTGGGTGCCGCAGTACTTGCAGTCAAAGGGCGCAGGGCTTGCGCGGCTGCGCGAGTTTGCGGCAGACCAGAGCTTGGGCATAGACCACTTGTCGGTGATCGCGCTCTGGTCGGCTTACTTCGGCGGCCCGGACCTCTCGCTCGAAGCCATCGAGCGCGCCACACGACGCAATGCGCAGAACGCCTTCTTGCTGTGGCTGCCCGCGATGCGCGACGTGCGCCAGTTGCCGCGATTCAAGGCGTTCGTAAAAGAAGTCGGGCTGGTCGACTACTGGCGCCAGTACGGCTGGCCCACGCTCTGCAAACCGGTGGGCGCCGGCGACTTCGCCTGTACCTGAGATCGGCGCTGAATAAGCCCGGCAGTCTTCCGCAAACTTGAGACTCGCGCGCGGAGCGATCGGCCGCGCGCGTTGCCTACATCCTTAGACTTTCGCGCAGAACGTCTAGGGAGACATGGATAAGTCGAATGCTCTGGCCCCGCCCGTCGCGGCTCCCGTCGCACGCCGTCGTACGGGCCGGTGGTGGCTCGGCGGCATCGCCCTTGCGGTGGTACTGACGGCGTACGCCTACATGACCCACGAACAGGGCCGAGCCATGCAGCCCACGGTGCAGGCCGCGGCCGCCGCGCCGGTTCGCGTTGCCCCGGCCGCGCGCCGCGACGTTGCAGTCATCGAGCGCACGATCGGCACGGTGGTCGCGAACACCACGGTGCAGGTCACCGCGCGAGTGGCGGGAGTGATCGATTCCGCCTCGTTTCGCGAGGGGCAGCTCGTCAACGCGGGCGACCTTCTGTTCCAGCTCGATCCGCGGCCCTATCAGGCGGCATTGGCCCAAGCGCGTGCCGATCTCGCGAAGGATCAGGCGCAGCTCGTCAACGCGGTCAACAACGAGAAGCGTACCCGGTCGGTCTTCAACGAGAAGCTCACGTCGGAGGAGCAGCTCGACGCCGCCATCGCGGCCACGGGCAGCGCCAAGGCGGCCGTGCAAGCCGATCAGGCCGCGGTCGACATCGCGGAGCTGAACCTCGACTACACGCGGATCCGCTCGCCGATCGACGGCAAGACCGGACCCATACTCGTGCAGCCGGGCAACCTCGTGACCGCGAACGGCACGTCGCCGCTCGTGACGATCACGCAGATCCAGCCGATCAAGGTTTCGTTCGCGCTGCCGCAATCCGACTTGCCGCAGATCCAGGCGCGCGCGGGCGCCGGCGGCCTCGTTGCCACGGTCGAGCCTCGCGGCG
>DASUFK010000317.1:0-10147 GCA_036274615.1 Gammaproteobacteria bacterium
GCCGCCCATCAGCATCGCGCTGTCGAGGTGCGTGATCGGCGCGCCGGCGGCGGCCTGCCACCGCTTCACGAGCTTGCCGGCGGCTTTGTCGTACTTGGCGATGGCGCGGTTGTCGACGGCGTAGAAGTAGCGGTCGTCGACTCCCACGGCTTGATTGGCTTCGGGCGCGCGGAGCTCGGCCAGGGGCTCGAACGCGGTTGCGGCCAGCGATCGCTGGCCGAGCGCGAGCGCCAGCACGGTGAGCAACAGAACGACGCGTCGCTCGAGCATCGCACGATTGTGCGCTCGGCAGGGTGGCGTTCGTAGTGCCGGTGCAGCGCGTGCCTGCCGTATAGTGGAGGTCCCCGGCGTACGGCGGAGGGCTACCCATGATGAGACGCCTGTTAGTCGCTTGCGCAATCGGTATCGGCGGCTCGGCCGCTTGCGCGTCGCCGGCCACCACGCCGCGGATCGTAGCCGCGGCCAACGCGTTTCTCGCCACGCTCGACGATGCGCAAAAGGAAGCCGCGCTGTTCCCCCCCAACGACACCGCGCAGAAGCAGCGCTGGTCGAACCTGCCCGGCGGCGCGTTCAAGCGTGCCGGCGTGAGATGGGCCGATCTCGGCGAGCCGCAGCGATCCGCGTGGCTCGAGGTGATGCGCGCCACGTTGAGCGCCGAAGGATTCCGGCGCGTCGTGGACGAATGGCATGCGGACGACGCCCTCGCCGCCCGCGGCGCCGGGGCGCGCACGCAGTTCGGCACGGGCTTTTACTACGTCGCATTGATCGGCGAGCCGTCGGCTACCGAGCCGTGGCAGTGGCAATGGGGCGGCCATCACGTGACGATCAACGCCACCGTGGTGGGCCCGAATCTGTCGCTCACGCCGAGCTTCATCGGCGTGGAGCCCGCCACCTACACCGATGCCGACGGCAAGACGGTGCGGCCGCTCGGCGACATCGAGCGCGACGCGTTCGTGCTGATCGACGCGCTCGACGCGGAGCAGCGGCGCGCGGCGATTCTCGGCAACACGCCTACCGACGTGGTGCTCGGGCCCGGCCGCGACGGCGACAAGCTCGCGCCCGAGGGCCTGCCGGCCGCGCGCATGACGGCGGACCAGCGCGCCGGCTTGCTCACGCTCATCGGCCACTACACCCGGCTCGCGAACGACGAGGACGGCGCGGCGCGGCACGCGGAGGTGGAGGCGGCGCTCGACGAAACCTACTTCGCGTGGCGCGGGCCCACCACGCCCGGCAGCGCCATCTATTTCCGCGTGACCGGCCCGGCGCTCGTGATCGAGTACGGCGCGCAGGGACAGGGCGGCCGCACGGGCGAGCCGGCCGGCGCCCACATCCACGGCATCTATCGCGATCCCACCAACGACTACGCCGCGCGCTACGTTCGCTGAGCGTACCGCGACCTGGTCGATATTACAGTTCGACGCTGCCTGGTCGCAGAAGGCGGCGCTACGTCCGCCTTCAGCCGGGGCTTACCGACACGGATCCTTCGAGCGATCTCACCGGCACAAAGTGCCCAGTCCAAGTCAGGCCGCCACGTTCCCCTGCCGTTCGACGAGAAATGGAGCGTGCGCGGCGCGGCCACGGCGAGGTATCACCGGTTCGTTGGGTTTGCTTCAAGCAGCGGCGCTGCGCAAAGCCGGAAAGCTCCTTGACCATTAATTGCATATACGGTAAATAGCCCATGAGCTATGACCGCGCCAAACGCGAGCTCACTCTTCGCAAGCATGGAATCGATCTGGCGGAGTGCCTCTGCGTTTTCGACGAGCCGATGCTCACCCGAGAAGACGATCGGGAGGCGTACGGCGAGCAGCGGCTCATCAGCCTAGGGTGGCTGAAGAGCCGAGTCGTCGTCCTGGTGTGGACGGATGGAGAAGACGAGCCGCACCTGATTTCATGTAGAGAGGCCGAAACCCATGAGCAAGAAGCGTACTTCCGCGCGTTCCCGAAAACGTGACGTGCCCTATGAGTCGAAGGATCGCAAGGCTACGTTGTCATTCTGGGACGGCGCGGTTGCCCATCGCGGCGTGGCGGAACTGCGCGCGAAACGTGGCCGGCCGCGCAAAGCGGCTCATGAGCGCAAGGAACAGATTGCCCTCCGCGTCGATGCAGACGTGCTCGCATGGTATCGAGCTCAAGGTGAGGGATGGCAAACGAGAATGAACGCGGTGCTGAAGGCCTACAAGGAGGAATCCGTCTGAAGCTCGAATCTTGCAGCGGCCGCACATGGCGCCGTGAAGCGCGCGGGGAGCGCAATCACGGCGCTCAATTCTTGCCGAGCTTCTCGGCGTCGATGGGCGCCAGCCGCCGCCCGTGCACGAGCCAGTTCACGGCGTAGAGCACGAGGCCGATCACGAGCAGCACGCCCGCGATCTCGTATTGCCGCACGTTACGTCCGGCCCACGGCGACGCGAGATACGCGCACGAGATCATGCCGAGCACCGGGAAAATGGTGGGCGCGCGGAAGTGATCGTGCCCCACCGGCCGCGAGCGGAGCACGAGCACGGCGAGGTTCACGAGCGTGAACACGCAGAGCAGCAGCAGCGCCGTGGTGCCGCCCAAGTCGGGCACCTCGCCGGCGCCCGTGAGCGCGAGCGCGAGCAGCGTGGTGAACACGATCGCCACCCACGGGGTGCGCCGCTCGGTGTGCACCGCGCCGAGCGCCTTCGGCACCACCCGCTCCTGCGCCATGCCGTAGATCAGCCGCGACGCCATCATCAGGTTGATCAGCGACGTGTTGCTCACGGCGCACATCGCGATGAACGAGAACACGGCGAGCGGGAACCACGGCGCGCCCACCTTCACGACCTCGAGCAGGTCCTGCCGCGTCTCGCGCAACACGTCGATCGGCACGAGCGCCGTCGTGACGAACGCCACGAGCATGTAGATGACGCCGACGATCGTGATGCCCGTGAAGAACGCGATCGGGAACGTGCGGCGCGGGTTCTCGGTCTCCTCCACGAGGTTGATCGAGTCTTCGAAGCCGATGATCGCGTAGAACGCGAGCGTCACGCCGCCGATCACGAGCGCGAACGGGTTGCCGCCCGGGTTGAACTCGAGCGCGACGCCGGGATTGCCCGCGCCCCGCGCCAGCGCCGCGGCGCCCACCAGGATCACGATCAGCAGTCCGCTGAACTCGATGCAGGTGAGCACCACGTTGAACTTCACCGACTCGCCCACGCCGCGGAAGTTGATGGCCGCGAGCAGCACGATGAACGCGAACGCCACGAGCAGCACCGGCAGCGGCAGGAACTGCTGGAAGTAGCCGGCGAATGCGCGGCTCGCCGCGGCCACCGAGGTGAGTCCCGAGCACATCACGGCGAACGCCACGAAGAACGTGAGCGCCTCGCTGCGGAACGCGCGCTGCGCGTACAGCGCCGCGCCTGCTGCGCGCGGGTACTTGCCCACGAGCTCGAGATACGAGGTGGCGGTGAACATCGCCACCACGAACGCCGCGCCGAAGGCGAGCCACGCCGCCCCGCCCACCACGCCGGCCACGTCGCCGGTGAGCGCATAGATGCCGGCGCCGAGCATGTCGCCGATCACGAGGAACATGAGCAGCTTCGGGCCGATCTCGCGGCGCAGCTTGGGGCTGGTATCGCCGCCCGCGGCGTTTACGGATGCATCCATCGCGGTATCCTACTGACCTTCCCTGCCGCGGCAAACCCGGGAATATGAGTCCCGCCCCGCGGACGGTACGTTCAAGCGCGGAGCTATACTCGCCGCAACAGGCTTCGAAGGGATAAGGCGTATGCGTTCCACACTCGCGCTTCTCGCAGTTGCCGCGCTCGGCGTTCCCACCGCCTTCGCTCATCACAGCTTCGCGCCGCACTTCGACGCGAACAAACCTGTGAGCATCTCGGGCACCGTCACGCAATACGAGGCGCAGAATCCGCACAGCTACCTGCACGTGTCGGCCGTCGACGAGAACGGCAAGACGCAGGAGTACGTCTGCGAGTCGCACGGCACCACCCAGCTCAGCCGCATCGGGCTCACGCCCGCCACGCTCAAAGCGGGCACGCACGTGCGGATCACGGGCTCGCAGTCGCGGCACGACGCGCACATGTGCTTCTTCGACAGCGTCACGTTCGACGACGGCACCAAAGTGAACGTGAACTCCCCGGCCACGGGCCAGCAGACGGCGTTACCGGCGCGCACGGACATCTTCGGCACCTGGCTGCTCGCGCCGATCCCGAACCGCAGCACGAGCGGCCCGCAGCCGATGATCCAGTTCCTCACGCCCGCGGGTGAGAAGGCGGTCGCGGCCTACGACCCGTTCAAGGACGACCCCACGTTCCGCTGCGACCCGGTGGCGATCCGCCGGGTGTGGGGCGCGCCGTCCACGCCGCTCGAGATCGTGCATGACGGCTCCGACATCGTGCTGCACCACGAGTGGATGGACGTGCGCCGCGTGGTGCACATGAACATGACGGAGCACCCGAAGGACGGTCCGCGCACGTCGCTCGGCCACTCGATCGGGCACTTCGAGGGCGACACGCTCGTGATCGAGACCGCCAACTACTCCGCCGGCGTGCTCAATCAGTATGTCGAGCAGCCGGGCCAGCCGACCAAGGGCCTTCTGCATTCCGCGGCGCTCACGTCGGTGGAGCGCTTGCACCTCGACGCGTCGCGCCAGCGGCTCGTGGTCGACATCGACCTCGCCGACCCCGAGTTCTTCACGCAGCCGTTCACGCGCGCCACCTACGAGTACGCGCCGTCGAATCTCGCGATCGAGCCGTTCAACTGCTCGCGCGAAGGCGTCACCGGCACCGTGCGCCGCTGAAGGCGCTGCGGTGAGAGGAGGACCGGCGATCCCGCCGCTCGTGGTGCGCGTGTTACGCCGCCAACCGCAGCTGCTCGCCGCCGCTCTTGGCGCGCTCAATCTCTTCGGCCGTTTGCCCCGAGGGCGAGCCGCGCTCGTCGCGCTCTCGATCGCCGCGCTCGCAGCAGCAATCGCGGTCTCCGCGGCTGCGAGCGGACGGGCGGCATGGGCCGTGGGGCTGCTGCTGGAACGGGGCGCGCTGCTCGCGGCCGGCAGCGCGGTCTACGGAGCGGCGCTCATCGGGCGGCGGCGGCGCGAAATAGCGGAGTCGGCTTCGCGTTCGTGGCTCGTTGCGACGCCGGAGGCCGGCGGCCGCGCCTCAACCGCCGCGATCCTCCTCTCGATCTCGCTGCTCTGGCGATTGCTCCTGCTGCTCGCGCTCGCGTTGCTCCTCGCCGCGGACGCCGCCATCGCCTTCCGGCAAACCCTGACGCTCGCGGCATGGGCCGCGGCCGGCTTCGGGATGGGCAGCGTGATCGGCTTGCTCGTGCGCCGCTCGCCGCGGGCACACGCCCACGAAGCGTCGCACTACACTCGACGGCCTCGCCGCACGCAGCGATTCGTGCCGTCACCGGCAGCGCTCGCGTCGTGGCCCACTGCGCAAGCACTCGCATGGAGCCGTCCCGAGAATTCGCGCTGGCTCGTGCTCGCTGCGACTCTGTCGGTGCCGATCGGAGCCGGCGCCGTGGGCGGGCTGGCGATTCTCGCCGCATGGCTCGCCACATCGTACTTCGCGGCCGTGCTCGCGGCGCTGCCGCACGTGGCGCGCGATGCTGCAGCATGGCTGCGCGCGACGCCAATCGCGTTCTCGAAGCTCGCCTGGCCGATCGCGCGCGGCGCGCTGTGGCAGCAAGCCGCCGGCGCGGCGCTCGCGGCAGCCGTGATGATCGCCGCCGGTGCGTCGCCGCGCGACGCGCTCGAGCTTGCCGGCCTGTGGCTCGCGCTCGCTGCGCTCGTCGCGGCGGTAAGCCTCGCCGACTGCTACCGCGGCCGCACCCCGAACACGAAGATTTGGTTGTCGGCGTTGAGCGCCCTGCTCGCGGAGCAGCGTGTGCGCGGTCTCGGCGTGGCGGTGGCGCTGGCCGTGACAGCATGGCATCTGCGCCCCGGAGTAACTCATGAACGTGCTTGACGTCGTGGACGTGCACGCGCGGTACGGAAAGCACGAAGTGCTGCGCGGCGTGAGCCTCGCGGTTGCGCGGGGCCAATGGTTCTGCCTGCTCGGGCCGAACGGCGTCGGCAAGAGCACGCTCTTGCACTGCCTGAGCGGACGCCTCGTGCCGGCGAGCGGCACGATCCGCATCGGCGGAAGCTCGCTCGACACGTCGCCGGCGGCGGCGAAGAGGCGGCTAGGCTACGCCTGCTCGCCCGACCAACTACCGGGGTTGCTCACGGGCCGCCAATGCCTCGAGGTCTACGCGTATGCGAAACAGCTCGACGCCATCGACGGCGAGGTCACGGCGCTCGCAACCGAGCTCGCGTTCATGCCGTTCCTCGACGGCTTCGTCGACACCTACTCGCTCGGCACGCGGCAGAAGCTCTGCGTATTGCTCGCGCTGCTCGGTGACCCCGAGCTCGTGGTGCTCGACGAGGCGTTCAACGGCCTCGACCCGCGCAGCGCGCTCGTGCTGAAACGCCATCTTCGCGACCGGCTGGCGCACGGCCGCTGCGGCGTGCTGCTCGCCACGCATTCGCTCGACATCGTGGAGCGCCATGCAGACGCCGCGGCGCTGCTGCTCGACGGTGCGATCGCGCAGCGTTGGAACGCCGATGACCTCGAGCGGCTCAGAACGTCGGCGCCCGACGCGCTCGAGAACGCGCTCGCGTCCGCCGTCAGCGCTTGAGTCCGACTCGGCGGCGCAAGCGCGCGAGGCGAATTGTAAAACCCGTCGGCAGCGAGCAAAGTAGCCGCGAAGCGGACTCGTGCCGCTCCGGGGGGATCGAATGACCAATCGCCGCGACTTCGTTCGCCGCCTCGCGTTGACGACGCTCGGCGCGCCCGCGTTCACCACGGCGCTCGCGCGCGACGTGCCCCGCGCGGCCCGCGGCGGCAACACCTCCTCCCGTTACCAACCCGTCATCGCCATCGCCGACCGGAGCTTTTTCGCGAGCGTCGAGTTCGCGGACGAGGCCGCGCGGCACGGCGTCGACACGCGTGGCTTCGACGGCGACGTAGCCGCCTTGTGGCTCCGCGATCTCGAGCCCGCGCTGCGCTCCGGCGGCGTGGCGCTCGTGGGCCTCACCGGTGCGGGCGTGCTGTTCTGCCTCGAGACGCTCGCGCGCGATCACGGCTACGGCGTCGTGTTCAACGCCGAGCGCCCGCAACGCGGCGGCAGCGGCTGGGAGCGCGTCGCCGCGCGCCACGCGCTCGAAGCCGGCGCCGCGAGCCTGCACGGGGGCCGCGTGCTGCCGCCGTTCGAGCACGTCGCGCGCACGCCGCAGCCCGAGCCGCCTCTCTTCGCCTGGACGATCGCGCGCGATGCGCGTCGCGCCGCCGCGCCAGCCACTTAGCACTTCGAGGTAAGCCGATGCCGAAGCCACCGCCGGGCGTGAGCGAGCGCGACTTCCAAACCGCGCTGCGCGAGCTCGAGACGATCGTCACCAAGGAATGGCTGTTCACGAGCGACGAGGACGTGCTGCTCTACCGCGACGGCTACTCGCCGCTCTGGGGCGAGTCCGAGGAGCGCTACGCGTCCGCCGCCGTGGCGCCGACCACCGTCGAGCAGGTGCAGGCGATCGTCAAGACGGCGAACAAGTACGGTATCCCGCTCTACCCGGTCTCCACCGGCCGCAACCTCACCTACGGCGGCTCGGCGCCCACCTACTCCGGCAGCGTCGTCGTCGATCTCAAGCGCATGAACCGGATCTTGAGCGTGAGCGAGCGCGACAAGACCTGTCTCGTCGAGCCGGGCGTGAGCTACTTCGACATGTACCGGTATCTGCGCACCAACAACATCAAGCTGTGGATCGACACGGCCGATCCCGGTTGGGGCGGGCTCATGGGCAACGCGCTCGACCGCGGCGGCGGCTACACCGGCGTGGACTATCGCGACCACTTCGACGCGCACTGCGGCATGGAGGTGGTGCTGCCCACCGGCGAGCTCGTGCGCACCGGCATGGGCGCGAACCCGAACGCGAAAACCTGGCAGCTCTTCAAGTACGGCATGGGGCCGTGGATCGACGGCATGTTCTCGCAGTCGAGCTTCGGCATCGTCACCAAGATGGGGTTCTGGCTCATGGAGGAGCCGGAAGCGGCGCTCCAGGTGAGCGTCACGGTGCCGAAGCGCCGCGACATCGTGCCGCTCGTCGACACGCTGCACAGTCTCATGTGCGCGGGCACCATCCCGTCGCAGACCACGGTGTCGAGCCCGATCATGAACGGCTCCGCCGACCCCGAGCTCGTACGGCTGCGCACGTCCGGCGGCGCGTCCGATGCGGACTGGGACCGCTACGCGTCCGCGCAGAACCGGCCGTTCTGGAACGGCGCGTGGGTGTTCTACGGGCCGCCGAAGGTCATCGCGGCGCAGTGGGAGCACGTCAAGGACAAGCTCGCCGGCATCGCGGACATCCAGTTCCGCGACACGGCGTCGTACACGTTCCCGCTGAGCGACGAGCAAGTCGAAGCCGTGCCCGACAAGGCGCGGCTCGGCATCCCGTCGCTGAACCTGTTCGGCTCGCGCAACGCGCCCGGCGCGCAGCCGAGCGAGGGCCACATCGACTTCTCGCCGATGGTCGCGCCGCACGGCGAGGACCTTATCGCGCTCACCGACGTCACCGGCAAGCTCTACGGCGACGCGGGCATGACGCCGTCGTTCGTGGGCGGGATGATGTTCCATCCGCGCACGATGATCTGCTTCCATGCGGTGCCCACGTTCCGCAACGCCGACGGCAACCAGCGCACGCGCAAGCTCTTCGAGAACCTGGTGCGCGCGTGCGGCGATCGCGGCTGGCCGATCTACCGGATTCACGCGGCGTTCCAGCCGCTCGGCATGCAGCAGTTCGGCTTCAACGGCGGCTCGCTGCACCGCTTGCACGAAACGCTGAAGGACGCGGTGGACCCGAACGGAATTCTCTCGATCGGACGCTACGACATCTGGCCGAAGCGCTTGCGAGGGTCGCGCGCATGAGGACGGTGCCCTTGGCAGCGGCCCTGCTGCTCGCGGCGGCGGCGGTGGCGCCCTCTGCGAGCGCGCAAGACACGCCGTTCCCGACCGCCAGGGATGGCGGAAGTGCCGCGAACGCAGGAGCGAGCTCGCAGCCGATCGCGGCCTGGAGCCGCACGAAGGCCGGCGTGGAGGACCAGGGCACGCCGGTCGAGCGCGGCGCCGCCGTGTTCAACAACTGGTGCAGCGCGTGCCATTCACACGGGCCGCAGAACGCGCCCGGCACTACGTCGCTGCAGAACAAGTATCGGGGCGAGATTCCGGCGGCGCTCGAGGACCGCAAGGACCTCACGCCGGAGCTCGTGAGGTTCTTCGTGCGCAACGGCGTGGCCACGATGCCGCAGTTCCGCAAGACGGAAGTCGGCGACGCGGATCTCGACGCGCTGGCCGCTTACCTCACGCGGCCGCGATGATCCGGCGGGCGCTGCTCACCGCGGCGGCGCTCGGCGCGGCGCTCGCCGCCGCCGTGGGCGCGCTGTACGCAACGAACGGCGCGCCCGCCGTACCGAGCGTCTCCGCGCTCGAAGCCGCCAATCCAACCAAGCCGTTCGTCGTGAAGCTGCACGCGCAGTGGTGCCCGATTTGCCGGATCACCAAGGGCGTGTGGTCCGACATCGCGGCAACCTACGGGGACCGCGTCAATCTCGTGGTGCTCGACTTCACCGACGAGACCACCACCGACGCGAGCCGAGCGGAAGCCGAACGGCTTGGGCTCGGCAGCTATTTCGAGGACCACTCCGGCTGGACCGGCACGATCTCGATCGTCGACGGCTCGACCAAGGAAGTGACCGCCGACATCCACGGCAGCCGCGATTTCGCCGAATACCGCGCCGCCATCGACGGCGCACTCGCTCGCGCGGTTCGCTGAACGAGCGTTCTCGCGCTGCCGCGGGCGCCGTCCGCGCGCTCATCGCGAGACCGTTAGCGCAGCCCGCTCGTCGTGGCATGCAACTTGCTCCAATAGCGTGTCTTGCGAACCGGTGACACGCATGCGCAGGTCCACTCCTCTTCTCTTCGCGGCAATCCTCACCGCAGCCTCGCCGCCGGCCGGCGCGGCGTATCGCGTGTACGTCACCAACGAGGGTTCCGGCACCCTCTCGGTGATCGACGGCGACACTCACGCGGTGGCCACGCTGCCGATCGGCAAGCGGCCCCGCGGCCTGACCGC
>DASUFK010000318.1:0-15781 GCA_036274615.1 Gammaproteobacteria bacterium
GTGGCCCACGGATCGCCGACCCGCACGTGGCTCGCCATTGCGCCGCCGAAGAGGCCGGTCAAGAGAATCGCTCCGAGCACGGCCGTGCGCGGCCAGACGTAGAGCAACGTGCAGGCGAGCACGAGCACACCGAGCGGCCGCGAGACGTCGGGGTAGCCGAGCTGCGCCTGGGCATCGATCACGGGCTGGATCTTGACGAGCTTCATCGCGGCGTCCATGAGCAGGAACAGCGCCGGCAGTGCGCTCAAGACCCGGCCGGTCCAAAGCCGAGCACTGGATACGGAGGACGTTCGAAGGACGGAAGCCATGGCGGTTTCTCCCGAAAGAGTAGGTGGATGGCACTTCGAGCTCGGCCCTTCATGCGGTGGTCACGACCTTGCTCTATGAACACGACGAATGGTGGGAGCGAGAATCGACAGACTTCGATCATCACCTTTTAAGTAGTGTGCAACTAGCTGATTTAATGAAATATGTCGAGACCGACAACAGGCCGGCTCGCGCGCGCCGCTCGAAGGCCCGGAACCGATTCCCGGCGGGGGCGCCTGCCTCGTATCTAGTAGGGCTCGCCGCTCTTGCGAGCGAACACGCCGCCGGCCGCGCGCTGCACGAGCTGAAGATCGACGTCCGAGTAGTAGCAGTCGTCCTCCTTCTTCCGGCTGCCCACGACGAGTAGCGTGGCCGGCGCATCGCTCCTGTTCACGATGTGGTGACCGTTGCCCGTGCCGGCCGGGAAGCCGGCGACCGCGCCCGGCGCGAGCGGCGTCTCGCCTTCGTCGGTGACGAGCGTGGGAGTGCCTTCGAGCACGTAGACGAGTTCGTCCTCGTGGGTGTGCCAATGACGCTGCGACGACCACACGCCCGGCTCGAGCGTGAGCAGGTGCACGCCGAAGTCTTTCAGCCCGAACGGGTCGCCGAGATTGCGGTTCCTCCGGCCGAGGCACGGCTCGTTGAGCGGTGCCGGGTAGCGGGAGCCGCGCCGCTCCGGAATCTCGCCCACGTGAAGGCTCGGCGGTTTCGTCGTCGACATCGTGACTACCTCTTCGCGTAGGCAAGCGGGAACGCGCCGCGGAAAACAGGGACTTGCCATTTTTTCCGCGGACGGTCCTCAAGAGACGCGGTGCGGCGGCGCGCGAAAAAGTAGCATGTCCCTATTTTCGGGGCAGCGAACGGTAACATGGGGCGAAGGAGAAAGACGAAGCGCAGACGGTTCCGGATCGGCCGATGGGTGCCGAGCCGGCGAGCGCTCCGGAGTCGATGGCGCGCGTTCCGGCGCATGCCGCGCGCGCTGCAGGCGTCGATCGCGATCGCCGTGGCCGCGGTGGCGTTCTTCACGGTGAATTGGGCGTATCAGGTGGCGCGCAAGCCGTCGGAGCTCCTGTTTCCCGTGAGCGGCGCGTTCTTCAAGTCGCCGGCCGAGACGTGGGCCGCGTACGGCCCGCTGTTTCGCCGCCACTCCACGGCCGTCCTCACGCCCGACTTGCTCGCGGCGCTCTCGCAAGTGGAAGGCTCCGGCAATCCCGTGGTCCGCACGTACTGGCGCTGGTCGCTCACGAACGAGCCGTTCGAGATCTATCGGCCGGCGTCGAGCGCCGTGGGGATGTATCAGATCACGGACGGCACGTTCGCGGAGGCGCGCCGCTATTGCGTGCACCGCCACGTCGTCGTCGAGCAAGGACCGTGGTACGACGTCAAGTCCTGCTGGTTCAATTTCCTCTACACGCGCACGGTGCCGTCGCACGCGGTCGAGCTGACGGCTGCCTATCTGGACCGGCGCGTAGCCGAGGTCCTCGCGCGTCAGCGAATCACGGGCGCGACGCTCCGTCAGAAGCAAAATCTCGCGACGCTGATCCATCTGTGCGGCGCGGGTGCGGGGACGGGCTATGCGCGGCGCGCCTTCTCGCTCTCCGCCGGGGAGCGTTGCGGCGCGCACGACGCGCGCGTCTACCTCGGACGAGTGACGGCGATGCAGCGCCTGTTCGCGCAGCTCGCGGGGTAGGGAAGGAGCGGTCGGGCCGGTCTACTGGCTCGAGCCGCGGCCCGTTCCGTCGGTCTGGCCGAGCTTCTTGCCGCTGGCGAGCACCACGCCCACGTAGAGACCGCCCTGGCTGCCGTCGTTCAACGTGATTGCGTTGCGCAGCGGATTCACGAACACCGTGACCTTGTCGCCTTCCTGCAGCGCGGTGCGGGTCCAGCCCTCGTTGATCAACACGTTCGGCGCCGTCATCTCCACGGTCCAGAGACCGTCGGGTGCGTCGCCCTCGCTCTTGCCTTCCACCTTGAACGACGCGTGGGGATTGATCCAGCGGAACTGCTTTACCGTGCCTTCGATCTTCACGACCTTGCTGCCGTCGAACGCGGCAGTGGAGTGGTGCGCGGCGGCGGGCAAGACGCTGAGTGCCGCGGCCGCGGCGATGGCGGCCGACAACGCGATTTTCTGTATCGTGTTCATGGCTGATTTCCTATTGCTGCAGGCCGGTGCGGCCGGACTGAGTGCTCGGTAAGTTGTCGTTCAAGTCGGGCAGGCATTCCACCTCGCCGATGTCGGTGTGATCGACGCGGAGCCAGCGCTTGGTGCTGCGCCATTCACCCTTCCAGCCCTTCGGGTCGGTCATGATGTGCTCGATCTCGAGCACCTCGCCGTTCTCGACCAGCTTGATGCGCTCCTGCACCCGGAACTGCTCGGAGATGGGGATGCCGGTGTCGATGTAGTGATTGTAGGTCTCGATGTACTTGGTGTTCACCACGAGCGTGTCGCCTTCCCAGTGGCCGATCGACTCGCCGTTGTAGGTGAAGATGACCGTGTTCTCGTCGGTGTAGTCGCGGCCGTCCAAGAAGATCTGACGGAAGCCGTTGTTGAAGTTCGAGACCATGTAGATCACGGTGGGGAGCTGCACCATCATGATCGGCCAGACGCGCGTCTGAAGCATCGGGATGCCGGCGGGGAAGCACTGGCCGATCGCGTCGCGATAGGTCTTGCGCTCCTTTGCGAGCCTCTGACCTTCCTCGAAGTCGAGCTTCGCTTGACCGATGAACTCGGGATACTTTGGCACGCCGAAGCGGAAGTTGCCGAACCCCTCGCTCAAGTCGATGAACCACGTGCCCGTGAGGTCGAACGGCGCCTTCGGCCGCTCCTTCTTGAGATTCTCCGGTGCCAGCGCTCCCAGGTGGTCGTCGTGGTGCGGGATCATGTTCTTGAGCTTCTCGCGCCGCTCGGCCGCGGTTTGGCCGAGCGCGGTGCTTGCCACGGCGAGCGCCGCAAGGAACACTGCTAACGTCCTGACTAAGGCCATCGTTTCCCCCTTCGACCCATTGCGCGCGCCCATGCCGGGCGAGTCACTCTAGCACGCTCACTGATTGTAGCGGTTCTTCCTGGAGCATCGCTTAAGATTGTTCAGAATCCGCCGGCCGCCTCTTGCAGCGGGCACCTCTGGGCGGGCAGGCCGCCGGATCCGGGAGAGCATAGTGTCCTTCGACAAGAGCCCACTCGCGCGCGTCGCCGCCGCTCCGGCGGAGCTCGACGATCGGCTGTTCCGCACCCACTTCGACAATCTGCCGGGCCCTGCTTTCATCTGGCAGCGCGACGGCGACGACTTCCGGTTGATCGCTCACAATCGGGCGGGCGCCATGATTGCAGCGGATCAGGCGGGCTCGCATGTCGGCCGGCTTGCGTCGGACCTCTATCCGGATCGGCCGGACATCCTCGCCGATATGCGCCATTGTGCGGAGACGGCGGAAGTGGTGCATCGCGAAGCCGCGTTCCGGTTTCGCAGGGGCGCGACCGCGGAAGTGGTCGTGACGGTGGTGCCGCTCACTTCCGATCTGGTGGTGGCGCACTTGGAGGATGTGACCGAGCAGCGCGCGGCGGCACGCGCCGTCGAGCAATCGGAGGCGAGGATGCGGGCGCTGTTCGCGTCCAACCCGGACGTCGTGTTCCGGATGGACGCCGACGCGTGCTTTCTCGACCTGCACGTGCCCGAGGCGAACTACTTTCCGTGGACGCGCGAGCAGCTGATCGGCCGCACCGTCGCGGACTTCTACGGCGAGGAGGCACACCAGGAGCACGCACGGCGCAACCGCAAGGCGATCGCCACTGGATCACTCGAGGTCTTCCAATATCGCTTGAGTCTAGGCGACACGGTCATGAACCTCGAATCGCGTGTCGCCCGCTCCGGCGACAACGAGGTCGTCGTGAGCGTGCGCGACGTGTCGGACCGCGCGGAGCTCGAGCGCAAGCTCACCGTGCTCGGTGAGCGAGAGCGCAATCGGATCGGGCGTGAAATTCACGACGGGCTCGCGCAGATGCTCACGGGCGTCAAGCTGCTGCTCGAAAATCTCGAGAAGCGGCTGGCGGAGGAGCGCTCGCGCTACGCGCGCGACGCGAGCCAGGCGACCGAGCTCGTGAACAATACGATTGCGCAAGCGCGCGAGCTCGTGCGCGGTTTGAGCCCGATTCCCGAGGGCACTGCGCTGCCGCAAGCGCTCGAGCTGCTTGCGACGCAGTCTTCGAAGTACCTCGGCGTGACTTGCCGTACGTCATTGAACTGCCGGCCGATGCGGCTCGGCGAGGCGGCCATCGCGCATCTCTATCGAATCGCGCAAGAAGCCATCACCAACGCCGTGCGGCACGGCCGCGCCACCGTCATCGACGTCTCGTGCCGGTGCAACGAGTCCTCGCTCGTGCTGCGCGTGGCCGATAACGGCGTCGGTCTCGAGCAGCGTGCCGACGACGGCGAGGGGCTCGGTCTCCGCATCATGAGCTACCGCGCGCACGCGATCGGCGGCGAAGTCACGATCGGGAGCCGCCCGGAAGGCGGCACGCTCGTGACCTGCACCTGCATGCGCAGCGAGCTCGCCGACTGACGGCCGGTGGCACGTGCCTTGCACCGTGCTAGGCATGATTCGCAAGCTCCCTTCGGGAAAGTACCGGCTGTACTCGCGCAAGAAGAACCCGCGCACGGGCAAGCGCCGGAACCTCGGCACGTTCTCGACGCGCGCGGCCGCCGAGCGCCACGAGCGTGCGGTGCAGTACTTCAAACGCGGGGGCTGATTGACCAGGCGACGCGTACAACGCAAAGGGCTTGCCGCGCGCAGGGCGAAGCCGCGGCGCAAATGGTCCGCGGACGTGTCGCGGCGAAGCGATGCGCTCGACCTTGAGCGCGCGATCTTCACGTCGCGCAGCCCGGCGAAAATCGCCGCATCGCTGAAGCGCTCGGCCGAGCGGAGCAGGCGTCGCAAGGGCTCGCCGTTGCAGTCGGCGATGTCCATGCTCAACTTCTACGAGAACCGCGCCGGCCGCAATCTCTCGCCGACGCGTAAGAAGGTGCTAGAGCGGGCGAAGCGAGAGCTTCGCAAGGCGTTCGGCCGGGAGGACTGAAGTCCCAGGTCGCGTTCAGTCGAGGTCTGCGGCGGCGGGATCTATGAAGGTGAAGCGCGCGCGGCCGAAGGCGAGGGTGTCGCCGTGCCTGAGCGTTGCGCGCGCCGTGTGCTCGGCGTTGACGCGAATGCCGTTCTTGCTCGAGACATCCTCCACCACGACGCCGGCGGCCGACGACACGACGCGCACGTGCACGCGACTCACGAACTCGCCCTTCACCTGGATGTCGGCCGACTCGGAGCGGCCGATCGTGATCACGTCCTTGAAGAGCGGATATTTGATGGGCGGTGCGCTGTCGGAGCGCACGAGCAGCCGCGACGTGGTCGCGATCGACGGCTCCACCGCGCCGCCCTCGAATTCCTCCGGAAACACGAGCTCCGGCGCAATCATCTCTTGCGACTCGTCGATGCCGGGATTCTCGACGCGCTGATGCAAGTGACCCTTGACGCGGGCGCCAGGCGCGGCCTCTTCGATCGACCCCAGGCTCGCCATGAGCTCCTCGAGCGAGGGAGGCGACTGGTATATGCCGGGCTCCTCCGCTTCGTCATCGGACCAAGCCACGGTTGCTGTTTGCATCCCCTCGATGCGCGTGAGCTGCTGACGCAGCTCGTCGCGGTCCACCTTCACGCGGCCGAGCTCTGCTCTGGCGTCGGCAAGGGCGCGCATGGTTTCTTCGCGCCCCTGGCCGAGCGCCTCGAGCCGTGTTTGCTGCTCGGCGAGGCGCGATTCGGCGGTCTGGTTGCGCGTGGCGGCGGCCTCGAGGCGCTGCTCGAAGCTTTGCTCCATCTGCTCGACTCGCTTGTGCAGCTTCTCGAGAGTGTCGCGCAGCGACGCCGACGTGCGCGTTTCCTCGGCGAGCGCGCGCTCGAGCCGCTCGAGCGATTGTTGGCGGTCGCCGGAGCCCTTCTTGTCGTTATCTTGTCCGGTCACGTTCGTTGCCCCTGATCGACCGGCCCGGTCGACCCCCTGTTAGACGCGCGAGCCTACCGTACCCCGCTGCCTGCGGCGCTGCATTGGATCACATCCCGAGACCCGAGGAACGGCGGGAAACCCGGAAAATCTCGGCGATTTGCCGTGAGCAGGCCTCTTAGCCGACGTTCGGCGCGATCTCGAGCTCGAGCCGCACACCCGCCCGCGCGACCGTGAGCACGACGCGCTCGAACACCCGCTGGTCGCTGAGCGCTTTGAGCAGCTCATCCACCGAGCGCACGGCCTGCCCCCCGACCGCGAGCACGAGGTCCTGCGCTTTGAGCCCGGCGCGTCCGGCGGGGCTGCCGGGCGTCACCTCGAGCGCCTCCACGACGGTGTCCTGCTCGAGCTCGTAGAGGCGGGCGAACCGCCGGTGGATCGGCCGGGTGCGAGCCACGATGCCGAGCTGCGCGCGCCGCACGCGCCCGTGCGCGAGCACCTCGGAGACCACCCAGTGCGCCGTGTCGGCGGGCACCGCGAAGCCGATGCCTTGTGCCGCGGCGATGATGGCCGTGTTGATGCCGACCACCTCGTGGTCCGTTGCAACGAGCGGACCGCCGGAGTTGCCGGGGTTCAGCGGAGCGGTGTGCTGCACGATGTTGTCGATGAGGCGGCCCTCGACGCTCCGCAGCACCCGGCCCTTGGCGCTCACGATCCCGGCCGACACGGTCTCGCTGAAACCGAGCGGATTGCCGAGCGCGACCACGAGCTGGCCGACCTTGAGGTCGCGCGTCGAGCCGAGCGTCGAGAACTCGAGCCCGCTCGCGTGCACGCGCAGCACCGCGAGATCGGTTGCGGCGTCGCTGCCGATCACGCTCGCGGCCGCCGACTTGCCGTCCGGCAGATGCACGCGCACGGACCCTGCGTGCGCGACGACGTGCTGGTTGGTGAGCGCATAGCCGTCGGGCGTGATCAACACGCCGGAGCCGGCGCCGCCGCCGCGCGTGTCCTTGCCGCGCACTTCCACCGACACGACCGAAGGCGCCGCCCGCTCGACCACCGCGATCACCGCGTTCGAATAGGCGTCGAGCAGCCGCGCGTCGTTGCGCGCGCGATCGTCGCCCGTGGAACGGGGGCGCTCGGCATCGGATGCGGACAGGTATCGCAGCGTGGCCATCGGCTTCTCGGCTGGCCACCGGAGATGCGGCCGCCCGTCACGACTTCAACCCGCGAAAAATAGGGACATGTTACTTTTTCCGCGGGTGCGCCAGCGCAAGCTGCGATCGGTGCGGGCGCGGAAAAAGTAACATGTCCCTATTTTTCGCGGGGGAGGAGCTTGCGCAGGCGCCAGCCGGAGACCGGCTTCGAGAAGAAGTAGCCCTGGAGCTCGTCGCAGGCGTTGGCGCTCAGGAACGCGATCTGCTCCTCCGTCTCCACGCCTTCGGCGACGACCCGGAGGCCGAGGTTGTGGCCGAGCGCGATGATCGTGCGGACGATCGCCGCGTCGTCGGCATCGGTGGCGAGGTCCTGCACGAACGAGCGGTCGACCTTGAGCCGGTCGACCGGGAAGCGCTTCAGGTAGCTCAAGCTCGAATAGCCCGTGCCGAAGTCGTCCACGGCGATCTGCACGCCGAGCCGCTTGATCGCGTGCAGCATCTCGACCATCTGCTCGCCTTCGTGCATGACCATGTTCTCGGTGAGCTCGATCTCGAGGTATTTCGGGTCGAGGCCGGTGGCGGAGAGCACTTCGGCGATCGTCTCGACGAGGTCGTCGCGCCGGAACTGGCGCGGCGACACGTTCACCGACACCGTGCACGGGGCGAAGCCGGCCGTCTGCCAGGCTTTCGCCTGCGCGCACGCCGTGTGCAGAACCCAGCGCCCGATCGGTGCGATCAGGCCGATCTCCTCGGCGATCGGTATGAACCGGCCGGGCGAGATCACGCCGCGGTTCGGCAGCTGCCAGCGGATCAACGCCTCGGCGCCGACGATCTTGCGCGTCGCCAGATCCACGCGCGGTTGGTAGAGCAGCTCGAACTGCCCGCGCTCGAGCGCGCGGCGCAAGTTGCTCTCGAGCTCGAGCCGCTCCTTCATGAGCTCGTTGAGCTCGTTGGTGAAGAACTGGAAGTTGTTGCGGCCGTGCTCCTTGGCGCGGTACATCGCGGAGTCCGCGTTCTTGAGCAGCGTGGCGGCGTCGTTGCCGTCGTCGGGATAGAGCGCCACGCCGATGCTGCAGGTGATCTCGAATTCGCCCTGGGCGCTGCGCCACGGCTGCGAGATCGTTTCGAGCATCCGCTCCATCATCGTGCCCACGGAGTCGGGGCCGCCCTGGCCGTTCACGAGCAGCACGAACTCGTCGCCGCCGAGCCGCGCGACCGTGTCGAACTCGCGGACGCAAGACTTGAAGCGCTCGGCCATGGCACGCAGCAGCTCGTCGCCCACGTGGTGGCCCAAGCTGTCGTTGATGAACTTGAACCGGTCGAGGTCCACGAACACCACGGCGAGCCGGGTGCCGTAGGTGGCGGCCGTGAGAATGCCCTGGTGCAGGCGGTCGTCGAGCAGCGAGCGGTTCGCGAGGCCGGTGAGCGTATCGTAGTTCGCCTGCTGCTCGATCCGCGCCTGATAGAGCCGGCGCTCGGTGATGTCCTCGACGGTGCCCTCGTAGTGGAGCACGTTGCCGTGGTCGTCGAACACCGCGCGGGCGTTCTCGGAAATCCAGATCACGTCGCCGTTCTTGCGGTAGACCTGCGACTCGAAGCCGCCGATCGAGCCGCGCGCCTTGACGATGCGCATGAACTCCTCGCGGCGCGTGGGGTCGACGTACAGCTGGCGGCGGATGTCGCGCAGGTTCTCCATGAGCTCGTGCGGCGAGTCGAAACCGTAGATGCGGGCGAGCGCGGGATTGGCGTCGAGATAACGGCCGTCGGTGGTGGTTCTGAAAATCCCCTCGATCGCGTTCTCGAAGAGGCTGTGGTAGCGGCGCTCCGCCTC
This sequence comes from Gammaproteobacteria bacterium, assembly GCA_036274615.1. Classification (GTDB taxonomy): domain Bacteria; phylum Pseudomonadota; class Gammaproteobacteria; order Steroidobacterales; family Rariloculaceae; genus FEN-1219. The sequence goes on from DASUFK010000318.1 coordinate 9,272, forward strand.
GCGCAGCGCGAGCGCGGCCTCGGTGCGCTGGCTGATGTCCTCGATGATTCCCTCGAGCGCCACGATCTCGCCGCGCGCGTTGCGAATGCCCGTGCCGCGCTCCCATACCCAGCGCACGCGGCCGTCGGCGCGCACGATGCGGTACTCGATCTCGAAGCGGTTGCGCGCGGCGAGCGCGTCGTGAATCGCGCGGCGCACGCGGCCGCGGTCCTCGGGATGCGTGATCTCCTCGTACGACACGCGGCCGTTCAGCAGCAAGTCGTCCGGCGTGTAGCCGGTCACGCGCTGGCAGCCCTCGCTCACGAACTCCATCGTCCAGGCCGCGTCGTCGCGGCACCGATAGACCATGCCGTCGAGATTGCCGAGCAGGGTCTCTAGCATCCGCCCGGTGTCGTGCGGGCGGGGGGAGGGCAGCACGCCGCCGCCGTTCGGAGCGTCCGGGTGCGAAGTGCAGTCGTCGGCGCCGGCCGGCACAGCCGACCGCAAGGGATTCGAGGAAGTCATGAATGAAGCGTGCTGAAGCTCGAGGAGATCAATAGCATCGGCCGCCCTTGCCGGCCCGGCCGATCGTCACAAAACGGGTGCGTGAGTTTGGCGCAAGCTTCAGGTCGGCACAATCGCGGTGCGCGTCGCCCCGAAAAATAGGGACAGGTTACTTTTTCGGCGACCCGCCTTTGCGACGTCGAGCAGCCGGTTGAAAAAGTAACCTGTCCCTATTTTTTGGGGCGGTGGCGCGCTCGCGCGCAGATTGCGGCCTCGCCACGGCGCATTCGCCGGGGTCCCCTCTAATGATTGAAGAGGGCGGTCGTTCGCTCGTGTCGCTAATAGTGACGTCAGTGCCGCCGCGGCTCCGCGGCTCTCGGCGCTGTGGCTCGGCGGTCGCTATTGCCGCGGCAGAGGTATCACACGGGTGAGGTGCGGCCGCCGCGTCGGGCCTGTCGCGCGGCCAAAGTGAGACGGGCGGGCGTGACGTCGGCCCTTTACGGCGCCCCGGGACTCGTTTAATGTCTCGCGCCGTGCAGCAGCCAGCCCGTAAACGCGCGCTCGAGACCAAACCCCGCCCAGGGGCCTCACGGGTGCGCGCGCGCTGATCGAATCGAATACCGCGTAGCTGATACCAAAGGCCCCGACGAAATCGACGGGGCCTTTTCGTTTGTGTGGAGAACCGCATGTCCGCGAGCAAGTTGTCGAATCCCGTCGTCGCGATCGTCGGCGCCACCGGCGCCGTCGGCGTCGAGCTCATCCGCTGCCTCGAGCAGCGCAAGTTTCCGCTGAAGGAGCTCAAGCTGTTCGCGTCGGCGCGCTCGGCCGGCAAGACGCTCGCGTTCCGCGGCAAGCCGCTGCCCGTGCAGGAGCTCACCGAGAAGAGCTTCGACGGCGTCGAGATCGGCCTGTTCTCCGCCGGCAGCGCAACGTCGAAGAAGTTCGGGCCGCTCGCCGCGAAGGCCGGCACCGTGGTCGTCGACAACTCGTCCGCGTTCCGCATGGATCCGAAAGTGCCGCTCGTGGTGCCCGAGATCAATCCGGAGCAGATCGCCGCGCACAAGGGCATCATCGCGAACCCGAATTGCTCCGCGATCATCTCGATCACGCCGCTCTGGCCGATCCACCAGAAGAACCGGATCAAGCGGATGATCATCTCCACCTACCAGGCCGCATCCGGCGCCGGCGCCGCGGCGATGGAGGAGCTGCGCGAATCGACGCGCGCCTACCTCGACGGCCGCAAATTCGAGCCGAAGGTGCTGCCGCATCCGTACGCGTTCAACGCGTTCAGCCACAACACCAAGATCGATCCCGTCACGGGCCACAACGAGGAAGAGACCAAGGTCGTGAGCGAGACGCGCAAGATCTTCGGTGACCCGAGCATCGCGATCGGCATCACGTGCGTGCGAATTCCGGTGCTGCGGGCGCATTGCGTGTCGGTGACGTTCGAGTGCGAGAAGCCGATCACGCCGGACGAGGTGCGCAAGATCCTGAGCACGGCTCCGGGCGTGAAGGTGGTGGACGACGTGGAGCGCAACTACTTCCCGATGCCGGTGGACGCGTCGGGCCACGACGACATCCTCGTGGGCCGGATCCGCCGCGATCTCAGCGACTCCACCGGCCGGTCGATCTCGATCTTCTCGGCCGGCGATCAGCTGCTCAAGGGCGCGGCGCTGAACGCCGTGCAGATCGCGGAGAGGCTGCTGGTCTGATCGCGGCAGACAGGGGCGGTTCTCGTTCTTGGAACCGCGTCCCAAGGGTTGGAGCCGCCGAGCTCCGTGCGCGGTTACTCCAGTCCCCCTGCGCTGGGCTTATCGCCGCGCGGCGCGCACGCATAGTCGTACGCCAAGCCCTTGGTCCAGTCGCCCGGTGAGGGCTTGCACTTCGCCCACGTGAATTCGCGCATCGACGCCGGGTAGTCGTTGCCGTCGATCACCGTGCGATCCACGCGCTCGCCTCCGCGCCGCGCGTCCGGCGAGCCCGACGGGCGGAAGCTGTCGGGTGAAGGGATGCTCGAGGCGTTGACCCGCGAGTAATCCAAGCCGATGCCCGTCGGGCCGATCTTGGCGTTGGTGCCGCGGCAAGCCTCGCCGGACGGCGCCGTTGCGAAGACGTTCGAGTCGACCATCAACTCCGCCGGCGGCAACGAGGGCAGCGTGCAATTGCCGCCGCCCTTGCCGCCGAACACGTTGTCGACGATCTCGAGCTTGTCCACGTTGTCGTGCACGTCGAGGTTCGCGCCGCCGAGGTAGCGGCCCTTGTCCTGCAGGCAGGTGTTGCCGTAGATGAGCGCGCCCACCTTGTAGCCTTTGGCCGCGGGGTCGTCGCAGCCGCCCGCGGGACAGTTGCCCTTCGACTCGCGGAACACCAGCAGGTCGAAGCACCCCTTGGTGTTCGCCATCAAGTTGTTGCGGAGCACGTTCGAAACGGAGTTGCGCATGCCCTGCTTGTAGGGCTCCACGGCGATGGACACTCCCACGCCGAACGACTCGTCCACGCCGTTCATGTAGCCGTTGCCGAGCAGCAGGTTGTGCTCGACCACGTTCTCGGAGGCGTTGTCGAGATAGATCAGCGGCCGGCGATTGTTCGCCACCGTGTTGCCGCGAATGATCGTGTGCGAGGATCGTAGAACGCCGATGCCTTCGCCGCCGGAATTGCTGAGCGTGTTGCCTTCGACCAGGAGGTTGGCCGGGGCGGAGTCGGTGACCAGGATGCCGGGCGGCCAATACTTGGTGCGGCCGTCCACCTTCATCAGCGATACCAGGTCCACGCGGTTATCGCGCAGCACGTCGTTCCGCACGCGCTCCAGGCGGATGCCGGAGTTGAATGTGCGGCTGATCGACAGATTCTGGAACGTGACGTTCGACTCGCTCTTGCCCTTGGCGGCGGCGTGGGACACACCCGAACCGGACGAGTCGGCGACGGCGATGTCCTGCACGGTGACGTAGCTCGCGCGTACGTGAATCAAGCCGTCCCACTGATTGGGGGGCATCGCGTTCTGATCGTCGGCGTTGATCCCGACCGGGCAGGTGGACGGCGCGTTGGTCGAGCGGCAAGCGGCGCCGTAGGTTCCCGTGATCGTGGGTCGCGAGCTGCCCTCGAAGCCTTCGTGCGCGCCGGAGTCGTTCACGTAGTAGGAGCCGATGATCGCGCGATTCGCGGGAGTGCCGCCCCAATCGACGATCAGCCTCTGCTTGCTGCAGGTGCTGCCGGCTTTGAGGAACACGTCCGAGCCGGCGGCCTTCACGGTCGAGCTCACCTTGCGCAACGTCCGCCACGCTTCCTGCGGAGAGGTGCCGCTGCGGGAGTCGTTGCCCGAGTCGCAGTCGACGAAGTAGCCGGTGAGGGGCGAGTCCGCTCGCGCTTCGAGGCTCGCCAGCACGAGAAGCAGCGCAGGGGCGAGAACCGCCGTTAGCCGATGCGGCGTCGATCGGGATGTTGCTCGAATCATGGCATCTCCTCTCGGGCAACACGTGCAAGAACGGCGCCAAGCCGTAGCAGTGGCACAGAACTTGGATCAAACGTGGCGCCCCTGCGTCATCCAAGGACGGAGACCGTTGGCCACTGCCATCTCGTTGCACGAGCGCCTTCTCGCCATCTGGTCGGAGCCGCCGACCATGTACGGAGCCCTCGCGACGATCGACCACCAGCGCATCGGCAAGCGCTACCTCGTTACCGCGTTTCTCTTCCTTCTCATCGGCGGCGTCGAAGCCATCTACATACGCGCGCAGCTCACGCAGCCCGGCGAGACGCTGCTCACAGCGGAGACCTACAACCAGATCATGTCGATGCACGGCATCACCATGATCTTCTGGTACGCGTCGCCGATCCTCTCGGGGTTCGGCAACTACCTCGTGCCGCTCCTGATCGGCGCGCGCGACATGGCGTTCCCGCGCGTCAACGCGTTCTCCTACTGGACGTTCCTGCTCTCCGGCATTCTGCTGTACCTCGGGCCGCTCGCGGGCGCGGCGCCGCACGGCGGCTGGTTCGCGTTCGCTCCGTATACGGAGGAGCAGTACTCGCCCGGCCTGCACATGGAGTTCTTCTCGTTCTCGCTGCTGCTGCTCACGATCTCGACCACTGCCGGAGCGATCAACTTCGTCGCCACGATCTTTCGGCTGCGCGCGCCGGGCATGTCGATCGAGCGGATGCCGCTGTTCCTCTGGAGCACGATGACCACGTCGCTCGTGATCGTGATGTCGCTGCCGGCGCTCTCCGTGGCGCTCGTGTTCCTCGAGCTCGACAGGCTCTACTCGTTCCACTTCTTCGACGCGGCGCAGGCCGGCGACCCGCTGCTCTGGCAGCAGCTCTTCTGGATCTTCGGGCACCCGTGGGTGTACGTGATCTTCCTGCCGGCCACCGGAATGATCTCGATGATCGTGCCGGTGTTCTCGCGCCGGCCGATCGTGGGCTATACGTGGATCGCCCTAGCCACCGTGATGACGGGCTTGGTGGGCTTCGGCGTCTGGGTGCACCACATGTTCGCGACGGGGCTGCCGTACGCGTCGCTCGGCTTCTTCAGCGCGGCGAGCATGACGATCTCGATCTTCACGGTGATCCAGGTGTTCGCCTGGCTCGCCACGATCTTCACGGGCAAGCCGGTGATCCGGGCGCCGATGCTGTTCGCGCTCGGCTTCATCTTCCTGCTCGTGATCGGCGGGCTCACGGGCGTGATGACGGCCGTGATCCCGTTCGACTGGCAGCTCCATGACACGTACTTCGTGGTGGCGCACATCCACTTCGTGCTGATCGGCGCGAATGTGTTCCCGGTGTTCGCGGCCTTCTACTACTGGCTGCCGAAGATCACCGGGCGGCTCATGGACGAGCGGCTCGCGCGCTGGAACTTCTGGCTGATGTTCGTGGGCATGATGACGGGGTTCTGGACGATGCACGTGTCCGGCTACCTGGGCATGCCGCGGCGCATCTACACGTACCAGCCCGACGCCGGCTGGACCACCGTGAACGTCATCACCACCGCGGGCAGCCTGGTGTTCGCCGCCGGCGTGCTCGTGGGCGTCTACAACTTCCTGCGCAGCGCGCGCGCCGGCGTGCCCGCCGGACCGAACCCGTGGAACGCCGACACGCTCGAGTGGTCGGTGGCGTCGCCGCCCCCCGTGTACGGCTCGCTGCACATCCCCACCGTGACGGGACGCCATCCGCTCTGGGACGAGCACGACGAGGAAGCCGATCCCGAGGGCGACCGCGAGCTCGCGACGCGCAAGGAGACGCTCGCGACGACCACGATCGACGCGCGCGACGGATTCCTCGCGCGGATGCCGGACGAGTCGCTGTTGCCGCTGATCGCGGGGCTGCTCTTGTTCGCGATCTGTCTCGCGCTGCTCGCCAAGGCGCTGTGGCCCGCGGCGGTGCTCACCGCGGCGCTGGCAGCTGCAGTGGCCGTGTGGATGTGGCCCCGCGACGAGGCGCTCGCCGCATGAGCGTCGCGATCGACCGCAGCGGGATCCGCCGCATCTTTCTCGATACGGCCGCCGTCGGCGAAGACCGGCGGCCGTTCGGCGGCGAAACGCGCGGCGCGTCTACGCGTGCCGCACGAGGCTTGCAGCGTCGCCACGAGTGACTACGCGGGGGTGGAATCGAGCGCGGCTCATTGTTCGACCACGATCGCTCCCCACGGTCGCGCGCCCACCGGGATCGCGGCGACCAGCGTCATCGTCTCCGTGTCGACCACGGCCACGTCGTTGGACGGGCCGTTCGCCGTGTACGCGCGCCGGCCGTCGGGAGAGAGCGCCACGCCCCACGGCCGCGCGCCCACGCGTGTCTCGCCCACGAGCTCGCGCGTCACCGCGTCGAACGCCAGCAGCGTGCCGCCGCGCCCGGTGGTGACGTAGATCCGGCCGCCGTTCGGCGCCACGGCGATCCCCATCGGCAAATCGTCGTCGCGCGGCATCGCGATCGTGCCGCGCACGGCGCGCTGCGCCGTGTCGACGATCGAGACGGAGTGGTCGAGCTCGTTCGTGACGAACAGCGTGGCGCCGTCACGCGTCACCGCGAGGCCTCGAGGCCGTA
>DASUFK010000319.1:0-7548 GCA_036274615.1 Gammaproteobacteria bacterium
GCTTCTTCGTGCTCGGCGCTTACGGCGGCGTGAACGTGGTGCTCGCGAGCTTCTACCCATCCGACCTCCGGGCGGCGGGGATCGGCTGGACGAAGAGCGTGGGAAGGGTCGGAACACTGATCGCGCCGGTGCTCATCGGACTGGGATTGAGCGCCGGAATCGCCGAAACTTCGATCATGTCGATGTTCGCGCTACCGTCGTCTCTCGCCGCGTTGTCGCTGCTCGGGATCGCGCTCGCCGCGCGGCACGGCGGCCCGGCATCCGGCTCCGGCGCGTCGCGGTGAAGCTCGCCACCGTGCGCGACGGCACGCGCGACGGCCGTCTCGCCGTGGTCTCGCGCGACCTCCGCCGCGGCGTCGAGGCGCGCGGCGCGGCGAACACCCTTCTCGATGCGATCGAAACGTGGGAGCGTTGCGCGCCGCGACTGCTCGCGCTCGCCGATGCGCTCGAGCGCGGCCCCGTGGCGGGCGAGCTCGCGCTCGACATGGCAGCGCTCGCCGCGCCGCTGCCGCGCACGTGGCAATGGCTCGACGGCTCGGCGTTCCACAACCACGGCGAGCTCATGCAGCGCGCATTCAAGGTCCCGGACCACGATCGCGTCGCGCACACGAAGCCGCTGATGTACCAAGGCGGCTCGGACGACTTCCTGGGGCCGCTCGAGGACATGCCCGTGCCGTCGGAAAGCGACGGGATCGACTTCGAAGCGGAGGTGGCCGTGGTAGTCGATCGCGTGCCCATGGGCACGCCGTCCGCCGGCGCGCTCGGCCACGTGAAGCTCGTGATGCTCGCCAACGACGCGAGCCTGCGCACTCACGCGCTACCCGAGAAGAAGACCGGGTTCGGCTGGATTCACGCGAAGCCGGCCACGAGCTTCAGCCCCGTTGCCGTCACGCCCGACGAGCTCGGCGCCGCATGGAAGGACGGACGCGTGTGCCTACCGCTCCACGTCACCTGGAACGGGCAGCATTTCGGCCATCCAGACGCGGGCGCGATGGGCTTCGGCTTCCACGAGCTCATCGCGCACGCGGCCTACTCGCGCAACTTGAGCGCCGGAACGATCGTGGGCTCCGGCACGGTGTCGAGCGCGGACTACGCGACCGTGGGCTCCGCCTGCATCGCGGAACGCCGGGCGATCGAGCTGGCGGACCGCGGCGCGGCGGTCACGGACTACATGCGCTTCGGCGACCGCGTGCGCATCGAAATGTTCGACGCCGCCGGCCGCAGCATCTTCGGCGCGATCGATCAGCGCGTCGTTCCGGCGGGCCGCGTTACTCGCGGCTAGCCCCGCGCGTCACGGCAATGTCTTCGCGACGCGGAAGCCGAGGTAGTTCCGCCCGCGCGTGGTGGCGGGATAAGGCGCGCCGCGGCGCGCCGAGCGCTGCATGTACGGGTTGCTCATGAACGTACCGGCGCGGAACACTCGATTCGCGCAATTGCCTTCCTTGCTCGCGGTGCCATCCGCGGGCGCGTGCTTACGGTCGGCCTCGTAGCAGTCCTCGGTCCACTCGAAGATATTGCCGTTCATGTCGTAGAGCCCGAACGCATTCGGCGGGAACGACGCCACCGGCGACGTCTCGTTCACCCACACGTCGCGGCCCTCGGCCTTGCCGCCGAGCTCATGACCGTCGGCGCCGAAGTTGCCGTGGTCGTGGTCGAGCGTCTTGCCCCACCAGAACGCGGTGGTGGTGCCGGCACGCGTCGCGTACTCGAACTCCGCTTCCGACGGCAGCCGGTACGCGTCGTCCGTCTTCGCCTTCGCGTTGAGCCAGCCGACGAACCGCTGCGCGTCATACCAGCTCACGCCCACCACGGGCCGGTTGCCGCGGCCGTAGTCCTTGTAGTCGGGATTCGGCTCGCCGTTCTCGCGCGTGCGCAGCGCGACGTCGACCGCGGCGCCGTCGCACGCGCCGTCGCGCACGCACGCTTCCCACTGGTCCCAGGTGACCGGCGTTTTCGCCATCGCGAATGCGCGCGCAATCGCGATCGCCGACTGCGGCTCGTTCTCGCGCCGCTCGGGCTCGTCGGCGGGCGAGCCCAACGTGAACTTACCCGGCGGCAGCACGACCATCTCCGGGCAGTTGCGGCAGTCCTTGAACGTTTGACCGGGCTTGCGCGTCCCGGTCTGGGCGTGCGCGCCCGGCAGTGCCCACAGCGCGCCGGCGGCAAACGCGGCGATCAACGCGAAACGTGCTCTTTCGTGCATATCGTTCGACGCGAGATTGGCGTCGCTCCCCGGCGAGAATCGTCACGCACGCGCGTGCGCGCTGCAAGCGCCGCCGCGGCGGCGCTCTCGACTCTCGAAGCCTCGCCCCTACTTCGCGGCCGGTTGCTTCCAGCGCGAGTAGTCGTGCTGCAACAGGCTCTTCTTATCGTACGGCGACACGTGATGACGAACGCCGTTCTCGTCGTCGAGACACTCGTCCTCGACGATCCGCGCGCCGGCCTCCTTCACGCGCTTGAGCTCCGTGCGGAGCGTCCACGGCCGCGTGTAGACCTCGGGATCCTCGACACGCACCTCGTACTCGATCGTGTCGGCGCCCGTCATCCGATAGCGCTCCACCATGTGCACGCCGGTGCCGTGGAAGTTGCCGGCTGCGTCGAGCCAGGCGAGATCCGTCTGCGCCACTACGTCGGCGACTAGCGTGTCGCCGTCCCAGCGGTAACGCGTGTCGCCCATCCACCAGTCCGCCGCGTCGAAGTGCGGCCGCGTGTCCGGGTGAAACACGCGGAACGCGTGATTCTCCTCGTAGACGATCGCGAAGTTGCCGGGGCTCTGCAGGATCTGGAGCGGCGTGGCGAGGTAGGTGGCCCGCGGCACTCCGGCCTGAAAGCACTTGCTCGACGGGTCGTCCGTCGCACGCGCCGCGTAGTTGGAGTTGCGCCGCGCGAGGGCTTCGGGCTTGTATGGAATCTTGCCGTCGGGCGGGTCCACCACGATGCTCTTCGACGCCGCGACGCCCTTGCCGCCCTTGTGACCTTCGAGGTTCACGTACGCGGTGCCGTTCGCTCGCCAGATGCCGCGGAAGTCCGGCGTCTTGCCGTCCCACAGCCGGGCGGGAGTAAACGCTGCGGCGTTGCTTTGGGCGAGGGCGGCGGGTTCCACGCCTGCCGCGGCCACCGCGGCAAGGGCCAGCACGACCGCGAGATCGCTTGCGCGGCGCATGCTCATCGCACCCTCTGCTTCTTGCCGCCGTCTTCTTCCGTGAAGTGCTGGCGGCTGCGCTCGCCTTCGAGGCAGCTGTATTCGAGGATCTGCTGCTCGGCCGGCACGCGCTTCAACGTGAAGCGCATTGCCACAGGCTTCACGAACACCGTGGGATCGGTGATCGTGGCCTCGTAGAGGATCGTGTCGGCGTCGAGCAGCGTGAAGCGCTCCACCACGTGCTCGTTCTCGTCCACGAAGTTGCCTGCCATGTCGAGCCAGGTGCGGCCGTTGAAGTTCGCCACGTCCACGACCAGCGTGTCGCCTTCCCAGCGGCCGCGCGAGTCGCCGTCCCACGCCCAGTAGTTTTTCGGGTGGGCACTGTTGTCGGTGGGGATGATGCGCACGTCGTGCATCGCCTCGTGCAGCAGCGCGACGCTCTTCTCGTCCTGGATGATCTGCACGGGATAGAGGCCGCCCGGCTGGTCGAGCGCGCGCGGCACGCCGGGTATGTGGCAGCGGCTCTCGGGGTCCTCGTAACCGCGCCGCTGGCGGTCGGCCTTTTCCACCGCCGCCTCGGGCGTGTACTCGTAAACGGGGCCGGGCGGCGGCCCACCCCCGCCTCGCGCCCCGCCGCCGCCGCCGCGGGCGGCGAAATTGGTGCCGTCGAGGGAGCCGATGAAGAGACCCTGAAAACCGCCGGCACTCTTGAGCCACAGCCCCTGGAGGTCGGGGTGACCATCCGGAAGCCGCCGAGGCTGGAACGCCGCCGCAGGCGGCGTGGTCGCCGTGGCGTTCGCCTGAGCGGCCGCGTAACTGGACGGCCACACGCTCGCGAGCACACAGAAGCCCGCTGCCTCGAGCGCCCGCCGGCCGAAGGTTGCGCGCATCGTCATGGCGTTACCTCGCCGCGGGCGGCGCGGCCGGGAGCTCCGACGGGGTGCCCGCGGAGCCCGCGAACACTTTCTTGCCGTCGGCCAGCGTGATGCGCGAGGCGTTGGCCGTGTTCGAGCCGTCCTTTGCGAGGTAGCCATCGATCGTGATCGCATCGCCGGGCTTCAGCGAGTTCTTGGTCCAGCCGAGCCGCATGAGGCCGTTCGGGTTCGACGTCTCGACCTTCCACTCGGTGGGCTTACCGTCCGAGCCCGGAACGCTCACGGTGATCCAGCCGTGCGGGTTGATCATTTCCCAGGTCACGACGGTGCCCACGAGCGTCACGGGTTTCTCGGCGTCGAACTCCGCCGCGAACGAGTGATGGCCGGCCGCGCGCTCCGCCGCGAGCGCGGTGAGCAGCATGCCGAATAGCGCACGAACGAAGAACGTCACTGCAGACCCCCCAAAGCCTCGCGCCATCCTTCGTTGCAGGGCCTCTGCTTGGGAAATGGAATCGGCCGATACCGGGTATCGGGCGGAGCGATACCTGCCGTGCGCTCAGTGTGCTCGCGTGTGCCCGGCAAAGAAGTTGAAGATTTCGCCCATCCCGTCCTTGATCACCGTGCCGTGGTCGCCGCCGGGAATCTCGACGTAACGGTAGTCGAGCCCCATCTCCTTCAGCGACTCGACCCAATGACGCGTATTGTCCGGGGGCACCACGTTGTCCTGATCGCCCTGGACCACGATCACGGGCAGGCCGGCCTTCTTGATCGGCCCGAGAATGTCCGCGCGGTTGGGCTCCATCCTGAAAGCCGCCGGTGCGATCGCCGCGATAGCCGCCCAGCGCGACGCGTATTTCTGACCGAGGAACAGCGTGCCGGCGCCGCCCATGGAATGGCCGAGCAGATAGGTACGGTCGTCGTCGACGCGGAATTCCTCGCGCATCAGGGCAAGCACGTTCAGCACGTCCTTCTCGCTGAGCTCCGTGAGGTTGGGCGGCTCCACGGGGCCTCCGCCGATGACGATCACGGGCGAGCCGTACCAGCCGGTGACGTTGTAGCCGAGCGGGCCCACGACGATGTAGCCGCCTTCCTCGGCGAGATCGACGAGGCGGTCGCGCACCAGAAAGTTGCCGTCGCCGCCGTAGCCGTGCAGCGCCACGATCAGCGGGTTCTTCTTGTCCTTCGACACCTTCGAGGAGACGTACAGCACGTACGAAAGCTTCTCGCCGGTGTCCTTGAAGTCGTAGGAACGCTGCTGCACTCGCGGATCCGGCGCTATCGTGGCCGGCTGCCGCGGGCCGTTGCCGGGACGATTCGCCTGCGGCGGCGGCTGGGCAAAGGCGCCGGATGCAAACACCGCCGCCAAGGAAAGCGCGAAGCCGAGGCGAGCCGCGGCGAACCGCCGGATGTTGTTCTTCATTGACGTTTGCCTTTCGATTGGTCGAATCGCCGCTTCATGATGCCTACCCCCGTGCTAGAAAAACATCGTCAAATTCTTTGCGAGCAGCACGCTCTGATCGAGGATGATCTTGCGGCGCGCGATCTTGAGCTGCCCGCCGGTTCTCACGAGCGTGTCCTCGCGGCGCCCCACCAGCAGGTCGGTTTCGTCCTCGAGCCGGTTGCGATAGACGATGAATCGACATTTCGTCGTCGCTTGGTCGCCCTCGGCGAGCGACGGCCTCGGCTCCCTCAAGCGAACGTTGGTGATCAGGTGCGACACGCGCGAGATCGGCTCGTCGGCCCAGTGGATGCCGGTCTGGATCTGCTTCACGCGCTTGCGGAGCGTGTCCTTGTCGTCGTGAAACCACGCGATGTCGTTCTCCGCGGTGACATCGTCGTGCCGGTTCGCGTACGACACGTTCTTGCGCATCGGCATCCAGTACACGATGTCCTCGGCGAGGAGCTCGAGCCAGCGGTCGTAGTCGCGCTCGTCCAGGAGATCGGCTTCGTTGAAGAAGAAGTCCTCGATCTCGCGCAGCAAATCGAGGTAGGCAAGGCGTTCGGGCGTCACACCGGGCTTGCTCACACGGCTGCCCTCTGCGCGTCGAGCAATTCGTCCCAGCTGCCCATGTCCAGGTATTCGGCCCAGCGCTTGTAGAAGAAGCGCGGGTTCTGCTCACTGGTGATGGGCTGCTCGGTGACCACGCCGGGGATGACGGCATGCCGCCCGCCCGCGCCCAGGCCGGCCTTGTAGTGATACGGGCGCCGCCGCGCGACCGTGCCGCCGCTCGCGACGTGCGCGTAGTTCCAGTTCTCCATGTCGTCCTGCTCGGTCATGCCGGCCGGGCCGGAGTAGCGGATGTAGTAGTCGCGCAGGAACTGCTTGACCTCGGTCGGCGCGTCGCGATCGACGAAGTACCAGCGCCAGCATTCGGTGCGATGGGGCCCGCGCGGATGCCAGCCGGCCATCGTGCGCGGCTGGCGCGACAGCAGAGCGGTGTTCGGGAAGATCTCGCCCGGCGCGCCGACCAGCCGCGCCTCCTGGCCGCGCAGGCGACGCCTCTCCTGCTCGCAATGCCGGAAGTATTCGGCGACGATCGGCGCATTCATGTAGGCGGGCGGCGGCACCTTGTCGGCCGGCAGGACGTAGAGGATCGTCTGGTGGCCACGGTCGGGAATGCAGACGTGCAGCTTGCGGCTCACGTCGCGTTCGCCGAGGTCGCGGCGGCTCCGGCCCGACGGCCCGATCCCGGCCAGATCGACCGAGCGGTGACTGATGTTGTGGTAGGTGTCGCCACTGAAATTCTCTGCCGGGAACTTCCAGTTGCAGGGCACCATCCATTTCTGCACGCCGCACAGCACCTCGGCCTGGCCCTCCCGGCCGTCCCAGCCGTCGAGCTGCAGGTCGAGGTAGCGGGTGAAGCCGCCGAGATACTCGGTGAAGGATGGCGCCGCCGGGTCCCAGGTTGCCCAGATCGAACCCTTGTAGTTGGCCAATTGCGCGACCTCGATCAGGCCCCACTTCTCCTTGTCGAGCCGCGAATGGTAGGCCTCGCGATAGTAGGGCACGCCGACCAGCCGTCCGTCAGTGCCGAAGCTCCAGCCGTGATAGGGGCAGGTGAAGACGGCCGCCGATCCTTCGTCGTAGCGGCACACCTTCATGCCGCGATGGCGGCAGGAATTGAGGAAGACGTGGATCCGCCCGGTTCGGTCGCGGCACAGGATCACCGACTCCTCGCCCATCGACGACACGAAATAGTCGCCCGGCTTGGGGATCTGGCTTTCGTGCCCGACATGCAGCCAAGCGCGCGCGAAGATGCGCTCCTGCTCCTCGGCGTAGATGTCCTCGTTGACGAAGATCTCGCGGCTGATCTCGCCCCGCCGCAGATCGACCATGCCGGAGCGATATCCCCACCTTCCGTTCATCGCCATGGCCGCCACCTCAAATGAAAAACGTCAGGTTCTTCGACAGCAGCACGTTCTGATCGAGAATAATCTTGCGCCTCGCCAGAAGCCAGCCCGCCCCGTTGCGCCTGAGCTGATCCTCGCGCCGGCCGACCAGGATGTCGGTCTCGGTCTCGACGCGGTTGC
>DASUFK010000320.1:0-2783 GCA_036274615.1 Gammaproteobacteria bacterium
ATGGCCCAATCTGCCTGGTAGGGCAACGCAGTCAGGCGCGTCGAATCCAAAGCGCGCCAAGCTCCAGCTCGAGCACATCGAAAGGCGCCGCGCGCACGCTCGCGCTGCCCTCGTGCCTGCCAAGCAGAGACCACTTGCCCGACTCGAGCGCCAGGACTTCGAGCGTTTGCCGCACCGGGTCCACGAGCCAGGCGTGCGCAACGCCTTCTCGCGCGTAAGACGGCCGGTGATCGTCGTCGATGCGTCCGCCGTGCTCGAGCTGCTTTTGCGAACCGCTCGCGGGAATCGCGTGGAATCGCGCGCACTGGCTTTCGGGGAGCGCCTGCATGCGCCGCATCTGCTCGATGTCGAAGTCGCGCAGGCGCTGCGCCGGCTCGTGCAGCTCGGGGACATCACGGCGGGCCGCGCACGGCAGGCGCTCGACGCCCATGCCGCGCTCGGCATGGACCGACACACCCACCACGTCCTGCTTCCGCGAATTTGGCAACTTCGCGAGTCGATCACGGCGTACGATGCCGCATACGTCGCCTTGGCGGAAGCGCTCGATGTCCCGCTGCTGACTCGCGACGCCAAGCTCGCGCGTTCTCACGGTCATCAGGCGAAAATGGAGCTCGTGTAGCAGGCGCGGTCGGGCGGCCGTGAACCCGATCAGTCGGGCAAGGGGAAAAAGTCGCGCGAATAGGGATTCGAGTCGTTCCAGAGGCGGCATTCTGGCGGATGATCGCCGTCGCCTTGGAGTGAGCGATACCACTCCTCGAGCGTGCGCCGCGACGAGAGCTCGGCACTGAAAATAGTGCCAAGCAACGGGCAACGTTCGAGGCAACGTCGAAGAGATGGCCGTGAGACCAACCCAGCAGGAGAAGCCTATGGAGTTGGAGGCCCGAATCGCGCGAGTTGAATCGGATGTTGGCCACGTCCGTACCGACGTCGCCGAGATCAAAACGGATGTTCGCGACCTGCGAGCTCGGATGGACACGAAATTCGACACCCTCGCCGACAAGATCGATCGGCTCAACGACAGCATCTCGACCGGCAAGATCTCCGGGCTGCTACTGTACTTCGCGCTCGCAGGCGCGCTGCTCGGCGTCATGGCGCGCGGCTTCGGCTGGATCTAGCGCGAGTGCACTATCGACCGATCGCAAGCTTGACTAGGACTTGAGACGCCGTGTGAGAATTTGGAGCGTGGTTGCCGGCGCACTCTGAAAACCGGGACTATCGGCGAATAAAGGGCATTGGAGCGCGGCAGCTGCGGCGTAGAAGATGAACGCTTCGGCGCTGAACCGCGCGTTCAACAGGGACGGGAAATGGCCGTCGAACCGGCGCACCGGGAGAAGTCCGTGGAGATGGAGGCACGAATCGCTCGGGTCGAATCGGACGTCGCGCATCTGCGCGTCGAAGCTGCCGACATCAAGGCGGATGTCCGCGAGCTACGCGGCCGCATGGACAACCGAATGGATCGGCTCGAGTCCAAATTCGACGGGCTCGAATCCAAGTTCGACGGGCTCAAAGACGCCGTCTACTCCACGAAGGTGTGGGCCCTCATGCTGTACATCGCCCTTGCGGCCGGCACCTTTGGCACGATGGCGCGCGCGTTCGGCTGGATCTAGAGCGGCCCGGATTCCCAAAACGCCAGAGAACCCGAGCCGCTCCCCACACGCCGTCTAGCCGAGCACGTGCGACCCTAGTTGAACACGTGGAACACGGTGTCGAGCACGATGCCGGTGGCCACCGCCGCCAGCACGGCGTCGCCGTCCACGCGCACCCAGTGATAGCCGCGCGGCGGCGCACGCAAGCCGCAGTCGCGGTAGTCGGCGATCACGTAGGGCCGCGCGTAGAAGGCCACCGGCAACCGGTCACCGCGGGCCCAGCGATGCGCGTAGTAGCCGTGAGGCCGATGGTAGATGCCGTAGCGGGCCGGCCCCCGGTACACGACGTGCGCGTGCGGACCGTAACCGCGGCGCACCTCCGGACGGAAATCGCGCCGGCCATCATGGCGCGAGTCGTGATGAGCCCGCGGGCTGTCGCGATGGCCGTCCCAGTGACGATCGTGACCGCGGCCGTCCGCCATGGCGGTCGACCCCAGCGCCAGCGACGCAACCAGGGCGCCAATCAGTGCAACGCGTTTCATGTCGAGCCTCCTGCACATCCGCGTCTTTTCGACGTGGGGGCAGGATGGCGCTCGGCTGCTTAAGGCTGGCTGAACGCGGTGTTTAGCGCGCGTTCAGGTATCGGCACGCGCACGCGCCATTTAACCGATGCGCGCCACTCTTGCGTCGACGTCCGCGTCCACCGCCTCGTTCGCGGCCGCCGCATCCGTCATCGGCTCGTTCGCTGCCGCGTCCGCCGGTCCCACGAGCTCCGGCGCCTGCAACAGCTTCGGCACCTGCTCCACCAGATCCGGCGACACCAGCTCCGCACCCTCCGGCGCCGCCTTGAGCGGCTCGAATTTGCGCGCCGTCGCGAGCACGCGGCGCTCGAGCGTGCCCACGCTCTTGTTGTACGAGTCCACGGCCTTGCCGAGCTTCTGACCCACGTCGCTCCAGTGCTCCGCGAGGTTGCCGATGCGCTCGTAGAGCTCGCGCGCGAGGTCCGCCACTTGCTGCGCGTTGTCGGCGAGCGCGGCTTGCGTCCAGCCGTAGGCGACGGTGCGCAGCAGCGCGATGAGCGTGGTGGGCGTGGCCGGCACCACCTTCTCCTCCACGCCGAGGTCGATGAGCGTGGGATCGCTCTGCAGCGCCGCGCTGAACAGCATCTCGCCCGGCAGGAACATGATCACGATCTCG
>DASUFK010000321.1:0-10350 GCA_036274615.1 Gammaproteobacteria bacterium
CGTTGTCGGCGATCGCGATCAAGAACTGCGCCTTCATCTTCGGGATCAGCGCGGCGGGATTGTTCTCGTCTTTCGAGACGAGTCCGCCGCCGTGGAACGTGGCGGCCGCACCCACCCGCTCCGGCACGGCGCCCGCCGTGCGCATGACCATCGGGCCGCCCATGCAGTAGCCCGTGGTGCCGATCTTCTTGCGCTTGTCGACGGCTGCTTGTTGGTCGAGCCAGCCCACGAACGCCTTCGCGTCGGTGACGTGCGTGGTGGGGTTGAGCGCGCGCGCGAGCTGCGTCACCGCGTCGCGCACCGCCTGATCGCCGAAGCTCGCGCCCTCGGCCACCACCGGCGCCTTCTTGCCGCGGTAGAACGGATTCACCACGAGCACGGCGTAGCCGGACTCCGCAAGCCGCTTGCCCATCGCGCGGAACGCGGGCCGCAGTCCCAAGATGTCGGGCCACACCACGACGCCGGGCGCGGCGCCGCTCGACGGATGTACGAAGTAGCCGTCCGCCGTGCCGTCCGGCGTCTTGATGTTCACCTCCGACTCCGTGACCGCGACGGCGTTGGCAACTTGCGGCAGCAGCATCGCAAGGCCTACCCCAGCCGCGAGCGTGCCGAGGTCGCGGCGCGTGAGGTTCTTGCCGCGCAGAAAATGTTTCAGGTCATCGTCGTAATGGTCTTGATCGCACATGTTGGTTTTCTCCCTCCCATATGGCGGCGCCGCGGAACGCTGGCGGCCAGGCCGCTGACTATAACCACGCGCACGGGCCAGGGCACGCCAAACCGACTCGTTCGGCCGGCGATCGGGAATAGCTTGGTGTCAGACACCGGTGGTGTCAGACACCGGTGGTGCCAGGCGCCGGTTCGGGGTCAGCGGAGGGTGGAGGCGCGTCGCGCGCTCTGCGTGATCGCGGGCCAGTCGCGTTTCGCGATGGCCGCGCGGGGGGCGAGCCAGGAGCCGCCGACGCAGATCACGTTCGGGCGGGCGAGATAGGCCGCGGCCGTGTCCTCGCCGATGCCGCCGGTGGGGCAGAAGCGCGCGGCGGGGAACGGTCCCGCGAGCGCGTCGAGCGCCGCGACGCCGCCGAGCGCGGCCGCCGGGAACAGCTTGAAACAGTCGTGCCCGAAGCTCGCCGCCTGCATGAGCTCGGACGCGGTGGCGATCGCCGGCAGATACGGGATCGGCGCCGCGGCCGCGGCCTCGAGAAGCTCGCGCGTGGCGCCCGGCGATACGGCGAACGCGGCGCCCGCGCGCGCGGCGGAGGCGAGGTCCGCCGCGGTGAGCACGGTTCCCGCCGCGACGACGAATCCGGGCACCCGCTTCGCGATCAGCTCGATCGCGGCGAGGCCCACGGGCGTGCGCAGCGTGACCTCCGCGGCGCCGATGCCGCCGTCGGCGAGCGCTCTGGCGAGGTCGGCCGCATACGCGGCGTCGTCGATCGTGACCACCGGCAACACGGGAGCGGTGGCAAGCAACTCGCGGATATTGGTCATCAGCGCCGCACCGCGAAGCCTTGGCTCGACAGCAACGCCTCGACGTCCGCGGCGGTGGCGAGATTCGCATCGCCGGGAATCGAGTGCTTCAAGCACGACGCGGCCACGGCGAACGCGACGGCGTCGCGCGCCCCGCGCCCGGCGCCGAGCGCGTGCAGCAGGCCGGCCGCGAACGCGTCGCCGCTGCCGATGCGGTCGACGATCCCCGCGATCGAGCGCGGCTCCGCGTCGGCGACGCCGCGGGCCTCCGCGCAGCGGCCGCCGAGCACGTGCCGGTCCACGTCGTGCTCCACGCGCGTGCTCGTGGCGATCCGCTCGAGGTTCTTGAACCGCGCGAACGCCGCCGCCGCGAGCGCGGCGAACGGATCGCTCGCTTCGGCAGCCTGCTTCTCGTCCGGCAGCAGCATCGCGAGCATGCGCTCATCGGCGAACAAGAGATCGGCGAGCCCCGCGAGCTCCGCCAGAGTTGCGGCCGGGTTCGAATCCCACGCCGACCAGAGCTTCGCGCGGTAGTTGCAGTCGAACGACACGCGCACGCCTTGCCGGCGCGCGGCCGAAAGCGCGACGCGCGCGAGCTCGGTGGAGCGCGGGCCGAGCGCCGGCGTCACGCCCGACACGTGCAGCCAGTCCGCACCGCGCAGGATCCGCGACCAGTCGAAGTCGCCGGCGCTCGCGCGCGCGAACACCGAGTCGGCGCGATCGTAGATCACGTCGCTCGGCCGCAGCCCGGCGCCCGGCGTAAGAAAGTACAGCCCCATGCGGCCGGGACGAGCGAGCACGTGAGTGGTGTCGACGCGGCGTCGGCGCAGCTCGCCGGTGCACGCCTCGCCGAGCGGATTGTCGGGCACCGCGCTCACGACCGCGGCGTCGTGCCCGAAGCACGCGAGCGACACGGCGACATTCGCCTCCGCGCCGCCGCGCCAAACGTCGAGCGCCGCGGACTGCAGCAGGACCTCGCGGCGCGGCGCCGTCAACCGCAGCAACACCTCGCCGACACACACGACCCTCATGCTCGCGAACCCCCGCGCGCCCCGACTTGTGTCACGCTAGCGAAAACGCACAGCGGAGTCACTGCGGTTCGCCTCGCGCTTGGGTCGTTTTCGCTCATCGCAGGCTGCGGCCGCACCTCGAACGGCCCTCCCGAGACACGCCGGAAGAGCATCCCTGCGGCTCCTCGCGGCACATCCATGTGCCGCGACGGTCTTGGGAGGGCCGTTCGAGGTACGTCCGCAGCTTTCGGGCGGAGCGCGGCGACCCAAGCGCGAGGCGAACGGCAGTGACCTTGACAGGGAGGTATGGTAGCGGTACCAATGGCGCAAATCATAGAGAACCGAGCGTTGGCGATGACTGGCGTTGAGGCCGTTGCACTGCTGCCCGAGGACTGGCGCTCGGGCACCTTCGCCGGCCGCATCGAGACCTCGGCCGGCCCCACGCCCGTGCTGCTCCGCCGCGGCACCGTGCTCGACGTGAGCCGCGCCGCACCCACCGTGTCCGCGTTGCTCGAGCGCGCGGATCTAGAGACGGTGGCGGGCGAGAATCTCGGCCCGCTCGAGGCCGTGCCGGGCACGCTGCTCGCGCCGGTCGACCTCCAGTGCATCAAGGCCGCCGGCGTGACGTTCGCCGTGTCCGCGGTCGAGCGCGTGATCGAGGAGCGCGTGCGCGGCGACGCGCGCGCGGCCGCGGCCGTGCGCGGCAAGCTCGAGGCGCGCGTCGGCGTGGGTCTGCGCTCGGTCGTGCCGGGCTCCGCCGAGGCGGCGGAGCTCAAGGCGCTCCTGATCGCCGAAGGCTTGTGGTCGCAATACCTCGAGGTGGCCATCGGGCCCGATGCGGAGATCTTCACCAAGGCGCCGGTGCTCTCCGCGGTCGGCGCCGGCGCCGCGATCGGCGTGCGCTCCGACTCGAGCTGGAACAACCCAGAGCCGGAGATCGTGCTCGTGGTGAGCTCGCGCGGCTCGATTGTGGGCGCCACGCTCGGTAACGACGTCAACCTGCGCGACTTCGAGGGCCGCAGCGCGCTGCTGCTCGGCAAGGCGAAGGACAACAACGCGTCGTGCGCGCTCGGGCCGTTCATCCGCCTGTTCGACGCCACGTTCACGATGGACCACGTTCGCGAAGCGCAGCTCGCGATGACGATCGAGGGCCCCGAGGGCTACCGGCTCGACGGCCGGTCCTCCATGCGCGAGATCAGCCGCGATCCCGAGACGCTCGTGGCGCACGCGCTGTCCGAGCATCAATATCCGGACGGCTTCGCGCTGTTCCTCGGCACGCTGTTCGCGCCGATCCAGGACCGCGACGAGCCGGGCCGGGGCTTCACCCACAAGGTGGGCGACGTGGTGCGGATCTCGAGCGAGAAGCTCGGCACGCTCGTGAACACCGTCACCACCTCGAAGCTCGCCCCGCCCTGGACGATGGGCGTGGGCGCACTGATGGCGAATCTAGCCGGCCGCGGGCTGCTCGCGGCGGGGGCACGATGAGCACCGCACGTCTCACGCACTTCATCGGCGGCGACGCGGTCGCGGCGGAGCCGCGGCTTTCGAGCACGAACCCGTCCGATCTCGACGACGTGGTCGCCACGTTTCCCGACGGCGGTGCGAGCGAGGTGAACGCCGCGGTGGAGCGCGCGCGCGCCGCGTTCCCCGCGTGGTCCGCTGCGTCGCCCGAGGTCCGCTCGGACTTGCTCGACAAGGTGGGCGCCGCGATCGCGCAGCGCTCCGCCGCGCTCGCCGAGCTGCTGGCGCGCGAGGAGGGCAAGACGCTCGCCGAGGCCACGGGCGAGGTGATGCGCGCCGCGCGCATCTTCAAGTACTTCGCGGGCGAAGCGGTGCGCCGCCACGGGCAGGCGCTCGAGTCCACGCGGCCCGGCATCGACGTCACCACGCACCGCGAGGCCGTGGGCGTGTTCGGGCTCATCACGCCGTGGAATTTTCCGATCGCGATCCCTGCGTGGAAGTCGGCGCCCGCGCTCGCGTTCGGCAACTGCGTGGTGCTGAAGCCGGCGAACATCACGCCCGCGGTGGCGCACGCGCTCGCCGCGGTCGTGCACGAGTGCGGCGCGCCGCCGGGCGTGTTCAACCTCGTGCTCGGCGCGAGCGGCGTGGGCGCGGCGCTCGTCGACCATCCCGGCGTCGACGGCATCTCGTTCACGGGCTCGCAGGGCGTGGGCGCGAAGGTCGCGCAGGGTGCCGTCGCGCGCCAGGCGCGCGTGCAGCTCGAGATGGGCGGCAAGAATCCGCTCGTGGTGCTCGACGACGCCGACTTGAACCGCGCGGTCACGGTCGCGCTCGACGGCGCGTTCTTCCAGACCGGCCAGCGCTGCACCGCGTCGAGCCGGATCATCGTGCAGGACGGCATCCACGACCGCTTCGTCGCCGCGCTCGCCGAGCGCGCCGCGGCGCTCAAGGTGGGTCACGCGCTCGACCCGGCCACGCAGGTGGGCCCGGCGTCGAGCGAGAGCCAGCTCGCGCAGAACCTGCGCTACGTGAAGATCGCCACCGACGAAGGCGGCCGGCTGGTCACCGGCGGCGGCACGTTGGAGCGCGCCACTCGCGGCTACTACATGGCGCCGGCCGTGGTCGCGGACACGAATCCCGCGATGCGGATCAACAACGAAGAGGTGTTCGGGCCGGTCGCGAGCGTGGTGCGCGCGAAGAGCTACGAGCACGCGCTCGAGATCGCGAACGGCGGCACGTTCGGCCTATCGGCCGGCATCGTGACCACGTCGCTCAAAGCAGCGCGGCACTTCCGCAAGAACGTGCGCGCCGGCATGGTGATGATCAATCTACCCACCGCAGGCGTCGACTATCACGTGCCGTTCGGCGGCACACGCCGCTCGAGCTACGGCGCGCGCGAGCAAGGCTTTGCCGCGGTCGAGTTCTATACTCAAACAAAAACCGTCTACGTCGGAGACTGACTCTTGCCAACCCATTCCAAGGAACCGGACACGCGGGCCGTCTACCCGAGCCTGCGCGACAAACGCGTATTGATCACCGGCGGCGGCTCCGGCATCGGCGAGTCGCTCGTCGAAGCGTTCGCGCGACAAGGCGCTCGTGTCGCGTTCCTCGACATCCTCGACCAGGAATCGAAAGCGCTCGCCGAGCGGCTCGGCGCGTCGAAATGGAAGCCGCGGTTCGAGTGCTGCGACTTGAAGGACGTGGAGGCCACGCGTGCCACGATCGCCAAGCTCGAGGGCGAGCTCGGCGGCTTCGACGTGCTCGTGAACAACGCGGCCAACGACGACCGCCACGCGCTCCCCGACGTCACGCCCGAGTACTGGGACGACCGCATCGCGGTGAACCTGCGGCACCTCTTCTTCTGCGCACAGGCCGTGGCGCCCGGCATGAAGAAGAACGGCGGCGGCGTGATCCTGAACTTCGGCTCGATCTCGTGGCACGTGGCGCTGCCCGACATCGTGCTCTATCAAACCGCGAAGGCCGGCATCGAGGGCATGACGCGCGCGATGGCGCGCGATCTCGGCGAGTCGAGCATCCGCGTGAACACGATCGTGCCGGGCGGCGTGCGCACGCCGCGCCAGGAGCGCCTCTGGCACAACCCCGAGGAAGAAGCGCGGATCCTCGCGCAGCAGTGCCTGAAGCAGCGCGTGCTGCCGGCGGACGTGGCGGCGCTCGTGCTGTTCCTCGCGTCCGACGACGCGCGCATGTGCACGAGCCACAGCTACTTCGTGGACGCGGGTTGGCGCTGACGATGCCCGTGTCGAGCTTGACGAGAGGCGTCCCCGAGGTCGCCTGCAAGGTCGGCGCGACGCTCGGCGAAGGGCCGTGCTGGTCGGCGGCCGAACAGAAGCTCTGGTTCGTGGACATCAAGGAGAAGCGGATCCACCGCTACGACCCGCTCGCGCGCGAGCTCAAGAGCTGGCCGGCGCCCGCGCCGCCCGGCTGGGTATTTCCGCTCGCCGACGGCCGGCTGGTCGCCGGCCTCAAGACCGGGCTGCACCTGGTCGACACGCGCGCGCGCGAGTTCACTCCGCTCGAGCATCCGGAGGCCGATCTCCCCGGCAACCGTTTGAACGACGCCGCCGTCGACCGCGACGGCCGGATCTGGTTCGGCACGATGGACGACGCGGAGCAAGTGTCGACCGGCTGCGTGTACGTGTTCGACGGGCGGCGCGCCGCGCGCGCGGCCGTGGAGTCGTGCGCGATCACCAACGGCCCTGCGTTCTCGCCCGACGGCCGCACGCTCTATCACGTCGACACGCTCGGCGGAAAGGTCTACGCGTTCGACGTCGGCGACGACGGCCGCGCGCTCGGGTCCGCGCGGCTGTTCGCGTCGATCGATCCGAGCGCCGGCTTCCCCGACGGCCCCACCGTCGACAGCGACGGCTGCGTGTGGATCGGCCTCTTCGGCGGCTGGGGCGTGCGGCGCTATTCGCCGCAGGGCACGCTGCTCGATTTCGTGCGCTTCCCCGTTGCGAACGTCACCAAAGTGGCGTTCGGCGGGCGCGACCTGCGCACCGTCTACGCGACCACCGCGGCGAAGGGCTTGTCCGATGCCGAGCGCGCCGAGCAGCCGCACGCCGGCGACCTGTTCGCTTTCCGCGCCGACGTGCCGGGCTTGCCGCTGCCGGCGGTTCGCGTCGAGCACTGACCGGCATCTTCAACATCACCGCGAGGACATAAGAACAATGAGCGTGAGTATGAAAGGGGAGACGGCGACGAACATCGGCTTCATCGTCGCCATCGTTGCGGTGGCCACGATCGGCGGCTTCATGTTCGGCTACGACAGCGGTGTCATCAACGGTACGCAGGAGGGGCTCGAGCGCGCGTTCGGCTCGAGCAAGCTCGGCACCGGATTCAACGTGGGCGCGTTGCTGCTCGGCTGCGCGGTGGGCGCGTTCACGGCGGGCCGCGTGTCGGACGTGCTCGGCCGCCGCGGTGTGATGAGAGTGGCCGCGGTGCTGTTCATCCTGAGTGCGCTCGGCGCGGGCGCGGCGAACAGCTCGTTGCTGTTCGTGATCGCGAGGTTCATCGGCGGCGCGGGCGTGGGGGCCGCGAGCGTGCTCTCGCCGGCGTACATCAGCGAGGTGACGCCGGCCGGCATCCGCGGGCGTCTCTCGAGCGTGCAGCAGATCATGATCATCACCGGCATCACGGGCGCGTTCCTCGTGAACTATGCGCTCGCGCACGTGGCCGGGAGCTCGTTGAGCCCGTTCTGGCTCGGGCTGCCCACCTGGCGCTGGATGTTCTGGGCGCAGGTGATTCCGTCGGCGATCTACTTCGTGGCGCTGCTCACCATCCCCGAGAGCCCGCGCTTCCTCGTGGTGAAAGGCCGCCAGGCGGAGGCCGAGAAGGTGCTCGCGCGCTTGATCGGGCCGGCGCAAGCGGCGCGCAAGGTGGAGGAGATCCGCGCGTCGCTCGCGAAGGATCACCGGCCGAAGCTCGCGGATCTCATGGATCCGGCCACGGGGCGCGTCCGTAAGCTGGTCTGGACCGGCATCGGGCTCGCGGTGTTCCAGCAGCTCGTGGGCATCAACATCATCTATTACTACGGCTCGGTGCTCTGGCAGTCCGTGGGGTTCAGCGAGGACGACGCGCTCAAGATCAACGTGATCTCCGGCGTCGCCGGCATCGCGGCGTGTCTCGCCACGTTCTTCCTGATCGACCGGATCGGGCGCAAGCCGCTGCTGCTGATCGGCTCCGCCGGCATGGCGATCACGCTGGCGGTGATCGCGGCGAGCTTCTCGACCGGGGCGCTCGTGGAGGGCAAACTGCAGCTGTCGTCGCAGGCCGGCCTCGCGGCGCTGCTGGCGGCCAACGTGTACGTGATCTTCTTCAACGTGAGCTGGGGCCCCGTGATGTGGGTGATGCTCGGAGAGATGTTCCCCAACCAGATGCGCGGCTCGGGCCTCGCGGTGTCGGGGCTCGCGCAATGGCTCGCGAACTTCGCCGTGAGCGCGAGCTTCCCCGCGCTCGCGGCTTCGATCGGGCTCGTCGTGACGTACGGCTTCTGCGCCGTCGCCGCCGTCGTCTCCTTCTTCTTCGTGCGCGCGATGGTCCACGAGACCCGCGGCATGGAGCTCGAGGAAATGCGCGCGTGACGAAAATAGGGACAGGTTACTTTTTCGCGGCGGGCCGCCGGCTCAGGCGGACGGCGTTCAGCCGCGAAAAAGTAACCTGTCCCTATTTTCTGGCGGTGGCGCTGCTGGTGGGTGCGGCGGCGGCGCACGCGGCGCCGCCCGCGTTGCTCGCGTCGCCGTTCCAGGACCACGCGGTGCTGCAGCGCGACCGGCCGATCGCGCTCTGGGGACGGGCCACGCCGAACGAGATCGTGCGGGCCACGTTCGCGGGCAAGACCGTGGAAGCACGGGCCGGTAACGACGGCTCCTGGCATGCCGCGCTCCCCGCCGCGCCGGCCGGCGGGCCGTACGACCTCGAAGTGCGCACGCGCAGCGGCGCGAGTCAGCAACTGCACGACTTGTTCGTCGGCGACGTGTGGCTCTGCTCCGGCCAGTCGAACATGGTGCTGCAAGTGCACCGCGCGCTCGACTCGCGCGCCGAGATCGCCGGTGCGTTCGACGACGACATCCGCCTCCTCACGGTCGCCAACGACACGAGCCTCGTGCCGCTCGACGACTTCAAGCGCCCCGTCTCGTGGCAGCCGGTGACGCCGGCCACGATCGCGGACTTCTCCGCCGCCTGCTACTTCTTCGCCCGCGAGCTCCGCAAGACCGTGAATGTGCCGATGGGGCTCATCAACGCGTCCTGGGGCGGGTCCGCGATCTCCGCGTGGCTCGACGAGCCCACGCTGCAGCGGCTGGGCGAGGCGTATCGCGAGCCGCTCGGTCTGCTCGCCGCTTACCGCGAGAACCCGGAGCGCGGCGTCGACCTCTGGGGCGGGTGGTGGATCCGCTGGTGGCGCGCGCAGAGCGGCGACTTGGGCGGCAACGAGCCGTGGAACACGGCGCCCGACGATACCTGGAAGCCCGTGCCTTCCTTCGGCCCGTGGGAGAAGTGGAGCGGCGCGGGCCTCGAGCAGTGGAACGGAATGGTCTGGTACCGCACCCAGGTGACGCTCACGGCCGCGCAGGCGGGGCAAGGCGCGCGCCTCGCGCTCGGCGCGGTGGACGAGGTGGACCAGACGTTCGTCAACGGCAGGCCGGTGGGCAACAACGCGAACGCGGGCGAGCAGCGCGTCTACCGGCTCGCCAAGGGCGCGCTGCATGCGGGCGAGAACTCGATCGTCGTGAACGTGCTCGATACGTACGCCACCGGCGGCATGACGGGACCCACCGAGCGGCTCGCGCTCGAGCTCGACGACGGCTCGCGCGTGCCGCTCACGGGCCCCTGGCTCTACAAGGCCGTGGACGCGCGCATCGGCTCGCCGCCGCGCATGCCGTGGGAGGCCACGAGCGGTCTCACGACGATGGCCAACGCGATGATCGCGCCGCTCGGCGCGTACGGCTTGCGCGGCGTGCTGTGGTACCAAGGCGAGTCCGACGTGGAGCGCGCCGCCGTCTACGACACGCTGCTCGCGGCGCTGATGCGCAACTGGCGCGACCGGTTCCGCTTCGAGCTGCCGTTCCTGATCGTGCAGCTCGCCAACTACGGCAAGCCGACCGCCGCCCCTGTGGACAGCGCCTGGGCGCGGTTGCGCGAGGCGCAGCGGCGCGCCGTCGACGCCGACGGCAACGCGGCGCTCGCGGTCGCGATCGATATCGGCGAGAGCACCGACATCCATCCCGCCAACAAGCAGGAGCTCGCGCGGCGCCTCGCGCGCGCGGCGCGGCGCGTGGTCTACGGCGAGAAGCTCGCGCCGTCGGGTCCGCGGCCGCTCGCGGCCACCCACGCGGGCGAGCACGTGGCGGTGCGTTTCGGCGACGTGGAAGGCGCGCTGGTCGCGTACAGCGCG
>DASUFK010000322.1:0-7958 GCA_036274615.1 Gammaproteobacteria bacterium
GCCTTCGAGGCAGCCGCCGCTCACGAGCCCGCGATAGTCGCCGTTGCCCGCGATCAGTATTCGGTGGCCCGCCTTGCTGTAGGTGGACCCGAGCGTGTCGTAGACGGTGGCGAGCACGAGCGGCTCGCCTGCCGCGCGCCGCGCGTCGAAATATTCGAGAATTTGTCGGACGCTCATTCGGGCCTCTACCGATTCGGCCGCCAATATGCCAGCGGCCGCGCGGTTGCACCACCTCGCGGCGAAGTCTTAGACTCCCGAGCCTCGACGCGAACGGCGGCCCGCCGAGTGTCGCAGGAAGGACGCCGTGACCCCACCGAGCAAATCTCGCGCGCGAAAGAACCGCGCCGTCGAAAAGCCCAGCCGTGACGAAGCCGAAGCCGCGGTGCGCGTGCTGCTGCGCTGGATCGGCGACAACCCGGACCGCGAGGGGCTGCTCGGCACGCCCGGCCGCGTGGTGCGCGCGTACGAGGATTGGTTTAGCGGCTACTCCGACGACCCGGTCGAGTTCCTGCGGCGCACGTTCAAGGAAGTCGACGGCTACGACGAGATGATCGTGCTGCGCGACATCGGCTTCGAGTCGCACTGCGAGCATCACATGGCGCCGATCATCGGCAAGGTGCACATCGGCTACCTGCCGGACCGCAAGGTCGTGGGCATCAGCAAGCTCGCGCGGGTGGTGGAGACGTTTGCGCGGCGGCTGCAAGTGCAGGAGACGCTCACGGCGCAGATCGCGCACTGCATTCAGGGGGTACTGAAGCCGCGCGGCGTGGGCGTCGTCGTGGAAGGCGTGCACCAGTGCATGACCACGCGCGGCGTCCACAAGGCGGGGGTCTCGATGATCACGAGCCAGCTGCTCGGGCACTTCCGCTCCGATCCGCGCACGCGGTCGGAATTCCTCACCATGATTGGCCGTCCCGGCTCGCACTAGGAAAATAGGGACAGGTTACTTTTCCGGGCGCGTCTTACCTTTGGCCGCATGGCTTACGGCGCGGCGGCGGGGGCACGTCACTCGCATGATGCCCATGCCGCGGCACGCGACTTCGCCGACCTTCGGCCGGTTCCCTCGCCACGGCGCGTTCGCCGAGGTCCGGAACGCGGTCGTTCACTCGTATCGCTTGTAGATGCCTCGTGCCGCCGCGATTCCGGATGCTCGCCTGCGGCTCGCCCCGGGCGCTGCGCGCCCGGCTCCCCGGCTCTCGGCGCTGTGGCTCGGCGGTCGCTACCGCCGCGGCATGGGCATCACGCGAGTGACGTGCGCCCGCCGCAATCACGTGTTGCGCGCGGCCAAAGGCGGCGCGCCCGGAAAAGTAACCTGCCCCTATTTTGTGCTCGCTACACTAGGGGGATGAGGGACGAGCGGGCGTGGCTGTTCGATGAGGCGCATGCGGCGCTGCCGGAAGTCGATGCGGGGATTGCGGCGGGCTGGCTTGCGGACGAGACGGAGACGGTGCGCGGGCTGGCTGCGCGGGCGGCGCTCGATGAGGGACGCAGCGCGCGCGTCCATGAGCGCGCGACAGCGCTCGTTGCGGCGATCCGGGAGAGGCAGCGGCGGGCCGGGGGCGTCGATGCGCTGCTCGGCGAGTACGACTTGTCGTCGGGCGAAGGCGTCGTGCTCATGTGTCTCGCGGAGGCGTTGCTCAGGATTCCGGATGCGGCGACGGCCGATCGGTTGATCGCGGACAAGCTCGGCTCGGCCGATTGGGAGGCGCATCTCGGCGCGAGCGATTCGCTGTTCGTGAATGCGTCGACGTGGGCGCTGCTCCTCACGGGGCGGATCGTGCGCGCCGCGGACGTGGCCGAGCCGCCGGCGCCGTTCTTCGCGCGGCTCGTCGAGCGACTCGGGGAGCCCGTGGTGCGCGCGGCGCTCAGGCAAGCGATGCGGATCCTGGGCCAGCAGTTCGTGATGGGCGAGACAATCGACGCCGCGCTCGCGCGCGCCGCGGCGGCGCCGCGATTCGACTACTCGTTCGACATGCTCGGCGAGGCCGCGCTCACGGCCGCCGACGCCGAGCGCTATCTCGCGGCGTACGCGGCCGCGATCGACGCGGTGGGCCGCGCCGCGCTCCCCGACGGCGCAACGGCCAGCATCTCGGTGAAGCTGTCCGCGCTCTCGCCGCGCTACGAGCCGGCGCAAGCGGCGCGCGCGGTGCGCGAGCTCGGCGCGCGTCTGCTCGAGCTGGCCGCGCGCGCGGCGGCCGCGAATGTGGAGCTCACGGTGGACGCCGAGGAAGCGGACCGCCTCGAGCTCTCGCTCGCGATTTTCAGCCGCGTGCTCGCCGACGAGCGCCTCGGCCGCTACGCCGGCCTCGGCCTCGCCGTGCAGGCGTATCAGAAGCGCGCGCTGCCCGTGCTCGCGTGGCTCGAGCGGCTGGCCGCAGCCGGTCGCGGCGGCAACCCGCTCGCGATTCCGGTGCGGCTCGTGAAGGGCGCGTACTGGGACACCGAGATCAAGCGCGCGCAGGAGCTCGGTCTCGACGGCTATCCCGTGTTCACGCGCAAGAGCAACACCGACGTGTCGTACCTCGCGTGCGCGAGGGCGATGCTAGTGGAGCACGCGCACCTGCGGCCGCAATTCGCGACGCACAACGCACACACCGTGTCGTGGATTCTCGAGGTGGGCGCCGATCGCGCGTTCGAGCTCCAGCGCTTGCACGGCATGGGCGAGGAGCTCTACGGCGAGCTGCTCGCGCAACCCGGCTTCGACCGGCGCTGCCGGGTATACGCGCCGGTGGGGAGCCACGAGCATTTGTTGCCGTACCTCGTTCGGCGGCTGCTCGAGAACGGCGCCAACACGTCGTTCGTAAATCGACTCGCGCACGCGGATTCGCCGATCGAGTCGATCGTTATCGATCCGCTTACGCAACTGAGCGCGACTGGCTCGCTGTCGCACCCCAGGATTCCGGCGCCGCGCGCGCTGTTCGCGCCGGAGCGCGAGAACTCGCGCGGCCACAATCTCGCGGATCTGCGAGTGCAGCGCTCGCTCGCGCGCGCTCTAGGCGAAACGGCGCCCGGCACGTGGGCCGCGGCGCCGCGCGTCGACGGCCGCGATCGCCACGGAGAGGAGCGGCCGAGCCGCTCGCCGGCGGATCAAACTCGCATCGTCGGCACCGTGCGCTACGCCGACGCCGCGACGGTGCGCGAAGCGCTCGAGACGGCCGACGCCTTCTACCCCGAGTGGAATGCAGTGCCCGTGGAGCAGCGCACCCATCGTTTACGCGCGGCCGCGGACCTCTTCGAAGACGAGTCCGCCGAGCTCGTGTCGCGCTGCGTGGCCGAGACGGGCCGCACGGTGCCCGACGCGCTCGCCGAGGTGCGCGAGGCCGTGGACCTCTTGCGCTACTACGCCGCGCAAGCCGTGCGGCATTTCGCCGCGCCCACCGCCCTGCCCGGCCCCACCGGCGAGCGCAACGAGCTCAAGCTGGTGGGGCGCGGCGTGTTCGTGTGCATCAGCCCCTGGAACTTTCCGCTGGCGATCTTCAGCGGCCAGATCGCCGCGGCGCTCGCGGCCGGCAATACCGTGATCGCGAAGCCTGCGGAGCAAGGCTCGCTCGTCGCCGCGCACGCCGTGCGGCTCCTCGAGCGCGCGGGCGTACCGCACGGCGCGTTGCAATTCCTCCCGGGCGACGGCCGCGAGATCGGCGACGTGCTGCTGCACAACCCGCGCGTTGCCGGCGTGGTGTTCACGGGCTCGGTGGAGACCGCGCAATCGATCTCGCGCACGCTCGCGAACCGGCCCGGGCCGCTCGCCACGCTCATCGCCGAGACCGGCGGCATCAACGCGATGATCGTCGACAGCTCCGCGCTGCCCGAGCAGGTGGTGCGCGACGCCGCGCAGTCCGCGTTCAACAGCGCGGGGCAACGCTGCTCGGCCCTGCGCCTCCTCTGCCTGCAAGAGGACACCGCCGACGACGTGCTGCGGCTCCTCGCCGGCTGGATGGACGAGCTCGTGATCGGCGACCCCGCGGTTCTCGCCACCGACGTGGGGCCCGTGATCGACGCCGACGCGCGCGCGCAGCTCGGGGACTGGGTGGACGCGCATCGCGCGGGCGTGCTGCATCGTTGTCGGCTCGGCGCGGAGCACGATCGCGGCCTGTTCTTTCCGCCCACCGTGATCGCGCTCGACCGCGTGGAGGACCTCACGCGCGAGGTGTTCGGGCCGGTGGTGCACGTGGTGCGCTATCGCGCCCACCGCACCGAGCAGCTCGTCGACGAGATCAACGCCCTGGGCTACGGCTTGACGCTCGGCGTGCACACGCGCATCGACTCGTTCGCGCGGCGCGTCGCCACGCGTGCGCGCGCGGGGAACGTCTACATCAACCGCAACATGATCGGCGCGGTGGTCGGCGTGCAGCCGTTCGGCGGCATGGGGTTGTCGGGCACGGGGCCGAAGGCCGGCGGTCCGCACTACCTGCCGCGGTTCACCGCGGAGCAGACGGTCACCACCAATACCGCGGCCGTCGGCGGCAACGCCACGCTGTTGTCGCTCGACGCGCAAGACGGCCCCGTTTCGACATAACGCTTCGCTCCGGCTGCCGCGGCGGCGACAGCAACTGACGCGGCGGGTCAGCCGCGCTCGACATAACGCCACGAAGATCGGTGGAAACCCGCGCCGTTGCTCGCTGGCATAGGTCTTGCTCTTTTGTTGGGGCGAAAGACTGCGCTCGAGTTGAGGGAATCGAGATGGACGTTCGAGTGGTGTGTGCGCTGCCGCCGATGAGCTATTCGGAGAAGGACTACGTGCGCGTGCACACGTGCACCGATCCGCTCGACGATACGGTGACGCTGGCGACGATCGAGCGCATCGTCGACAAGACGAACATCACCGAGGAAGCGCCCGCCCGCAAGCGCATCAAGACGCTGATCGAGCGCCAGCCGATGACGCCGGACGAGGCGCTCGGGCTCGCCACGAGCTACGCAGAGCGCAAGGGGATCCCGGTCGTATATTCCGACCGCACCTGATCTGCGCTCGGTCGGTTCTCCTCCTCCCCTCGCGCCTCGACACTGCGCCGACGGCCGCGCCTCTCGGGCACATGCGACGTCGCCGCGTCGCCGCTTGCGTCAGCGATTCTCCAACGCTTTCGAGAGCGCGCCTACACGTCTTCGATCATGAGCAACTGTGTGCCTGACGAGATCGCGACCGACCGATGTTTGCTTGCCGCACCGGCTGGAATGAACAGCCCATCCCCCGCCTTGAATGAGATCACTTGTCCGTTGAAGCTGATGCTCAACGCTCCCTTCAGTACGTAACCGATGTGACCGGTTTCGCACCAATGCTCTGCACCGTCGCTGGTCTCGAACTCGACCAACCGAATCTGCCGCGATCCTTCGGAGTAAACCTTTTGACGAACGTCGGGACGGATCTGCTGCCACTCCATGTCGTCGAAGCTGACCTTGAACGGACTCACCATGCCTCTCCTGAAGCGTGCCAACGGCGCGCCTAACCGTTAGGTGACATCAGCCACCCTTCGCCTTCATGGACTGCTCATCCCAGAGCCGAACCAAGTAGCCGTCGGGATCGCGCAACTCCGCACCATACCCCCAGAACAACTTCTGCGGCACCGCGCTCAACTTGATACCGCTTGCTTGCAAAGCGCGAGCAAGCGAATCGACGTCTTCGACTCGGAACGTCAGGATGCACGACGGTTTGCACTCTTGGATGGGCCGCTGCTCAACGAATAGCCCGAAGCCGCCGGAATCCTGAAGGGCTACCGCTCGAGGCGAGGTCACCTCGAACTCGACCTTCAATCCGAGGGCGCCCGTATACCAATCGCGTGATCGGTTCGCATCGCTCACGAAGATTGTGAGGTGGTCGAGATGCGCCTTCTGTTTCAACGTTGGCACTGCCCTCTCCAATGTCGCTAACGCCGCAGCTCAGCGGCGGCGCGCGGACCTATGCAGCGCCGCATGCGCATGATGAGATGACGCGCGTGCACCGCGCCGCGATAACGTTTGGACCGTCCGCTGCAACTGCCTGCTTGTTAGGCCGCTGGTACAACGCAACTAAGGCGCTCTAGACGCCTAGCTCGATCCTTGCGAATCAACCCTCCATGTACGAGCTGAAGTTCGCGATGTGATCCTCGAGGTGATCCTCGAGCATCAAGCGGTATTGCTCGACGAAGTAGGCGATCGTCTTATCGCGGTCAGCCGCCATCTGATCAGCTGATGAAGCACTGCTTGCAGCGACGTACGCACTAAACCGTGCGGAGGCAGACATCATTGAAGCGTTTACTCTGCCGCGATTTGGTTCCCCCTTGAGCTGATCATTTGAAAGCTGAATGTGTGAATCAACTCTTTCGTAGAACCTGGCTTCTTCATCCTTCATCTCTGCAGTACCTCAAAGCAATAGACTCTCGAACGCTAGGGCGATCGACCTAAATCGGCGCGACGCTCAGAATGGCGCCCAGGCCGCAGTTTAGCGGCGGCGCGCTGCCGTGTGATGCGCGACGCGCGTGCATAATGAAATGGCGCACGTGCGGGCGCCCGCGCCGACGTATCACGGTCCACTGGCACACAGCCGAAGCTTCAATGTGACCGCGCTCCATAGACGCTCTTCGACTCATTTCCCGCGCCCCCGCATAAACGTGGAGATCCTGGTCCACTGCTGCGTAGGGTTGGGAATTGTGGAGAGAATCCGAAACTCGGTGTCACCCGCATCTGCCGCGCGGAGGCAGACCTTAACACCTTTGCCTCCAACATCGGCGACAGCCCTTGCAGCGCCTACAACGACCGCTGCTTCGCTCTCTTTCGTAGGCAAGTGCAGCTGGGCCGCAAGACCAGAAACCCTATCCAGGTTCGCGAAAACGTCTTCGCTCATTTCGACACAGTTGTCGCCACCGGAGCACGAGGCCAGACCGAAGGTTACGACGCTCACAGCTGCCACCGCCCTCAATGCTGTCGCCTAACGCCGCAGTTCAGCGGCAAACTGCTTGTTAGCCGTCACCGTGAATTCTCTTCGAACCGCTCGGCAAAAGCCTCGCGCGCCTCCGCCGTATAGACGATGAGATCAATCTCCGGAACTCGCACGACATCAATGTTCTGCTCGGTGGCTTCGCGAGTCATTAGAACAGCGGTGTCTTCACGCGCGACAAATAACGTCTTGGGCAATTGTTGCTTGTGACGTTTTGCAGCCCTCAACAAGCGCCGGAACTCGGCCCGCGTGGGCTCCGCCGCCGTGACGGAAATGAGCTCCATACTAAGAATGAAACAGCTTGCTGCGTCCATTAGTGCGATGCAGTTGAAGTCCCCATCGCCCTCCGTTCGAACAGGCGTCCGATTGAGCCGGAACGCGATCCACGCTTCGTTGACCTCGAACTGCTTCGGCTCAAGCATGCGACGACGATTCCAGTGACGCCTAATCTTGAAATACCCCCCACTTCCGGCCGATATCCTGCTTGCAGGGACGGAAGTAGGCGCGGGTCTTGCTGACGCTGCCAGACATTCTCAGCTCTGCTTCTTTGCGGGCATGTCTGATATCCCGGATATTAGCAAAGGGAAACGGAGCCATGGCAACTGGAATGATTGCCCTCCGCGGGGCGCGCGCACCGCAATTCCCGCAGAGATTGCAGTCGCCCAAACCATGCGAGGTCATGTCGGATGATCCGGCGTTCCACTCTGCTCCACGGCAAGCGGCCTCCACACCGTCTCCGCGTCCGAGTGCTC
This sequence comes from Gammaproteobacteria bacterium, assembly GCA_036274615.1. Taxonomy (GTDB): domain Bacteria; phylum Pseudomonadota; class Gammaproteobacteria; order Steroidobacterales; family Rariloculaceae; genus FEN-1219. The sequence continues at coordinate 7,660 of DASUFK010000322.1, forward strand.
CCCGATCGCTCGGCATCGCCTCGCAACGTGGGCGTCCGACTACTGCGAGCTCGGCCTGCGTCACGGCTCTGCATTCCGAGTCGGCTCGTCCCTAAACCGCCACCGCACACCACATCACGAGAGCCACGTGCCGCGCTGTCGTCACGTCGAACGTACGTCCGAGAGCAAGAGATCTACCTCGCGTTGATTGACAGGCCGATACCGGCATGGCTACATGCCTCGAACGCGGGCGGACATGGCAGATGGCGGATTTCGAGCTCGGACCGGTATGGCTCAGCCTCAAGCTCGCCGGCGTCACC
>DASUFK010000323.1:0-2162 GCA_036274615.1 Gammaproteobacteria bacterium
TGGCATCCGCGCACGGGACAACTGTGGGCCACGGAGATCGGGCCCATGGGCGGCGACGAGCTCAACCTGCTCGTGCCGGGCCACAACTACGGCTGGCCGCTCGTGACGCTCGGCAAGATCTACACCGGACATCTCGCTTCCGATCAGCCCTGGTCGCGGCCCGGCATGGATAACCCGCAGATGTTCTGGGTGCCGGCGATCAGCCCGTCGAGCCTCATGATCTACGACGGCGACCAATTCCCGCTCTGGCGCGGCCACTTCTTCATCGGTGCGTTGAGCGGCCAGCAGCTCCTGCGCGTGGCGTTCGATCAGCCGCCGCCGCAGCTCGAGCGCCGCGAGTCGATGCTGCTGTCGCTCGACTTGCGCGTGCGCGACGTGCGGCAAGGGCCGGACGGCAACCTCTATCTCGCCGTGGAGCGCGACCAGCAGTCGGGCCCCGGCAGCGCGAAGAACTCGCCGAACGGCTCGATCTTTCGTATCGAGCCCGCGCCATGATCGAGGCCCGCCGAATGCTGCGACCGATACTCTCCGCGCTCGCCCTCTGCGCGCTGCTCGTTGCCACCGCCCACGCGCAGAGCGCGCGGCCGCAGGCAATCCCGCGCCTGCCCGGCGGCAAACCGGATTTCAGCGGCGTGTGGCAGGCGCTCACCACCGCGAACTGGAACCTGCTGACGCACGGCGCTTCCGCCGGCCCGCCCGAGTACGGCGCGCTGCTCGCGACGCCGCCGGGCTACGGCGTCGTGGACGGCGACGCGATCCCGTATCTGCCCGCGGCCGCCGAGCAGCAGAAGCGCAACTACGACGCGCGCTTCAAGGACGACCCCGAGCTCAAGTGCTACCTGCCGGGCGTGCCGCGCGCGACTTACCTGCCGTATCCGCTGCAGATCTTCCACTCCGACGATCGCATGCTGATCGCGTACCAATTCGCGGGCGCGGCCCGCATCGTGAACTTCGGGCCGCCCAAGCCGTCCGCGATCGACAGCTGGATGGGCGTGTCGAACGCGCGCTGGGACGGCGACACGCTCGTGGTGGACGTGAGCGGCTTCAACGGCCAGGCCTGGCTCGACCGCGCCGGCAATCACGCGGGCCCCGCGCTGCACGTCGTGGAGCGCTACACGCTGACGAGCCCGGACGCGATCGACTACTCGGCCACGCTCGAGGACGCGCAGACGTTTTCGCGGCCCTGGTCGATCCATTTTCGTCTGTACCGCAATCCCGACGCGCACGCGCACCTCATGGAGTTCAAGTGCGTGCCGTTCACCGAGCAGCTGCTCTACGGCGACCTCTACAAGCAGCCGCAGAAGTGAGGACCCACCGATGAAGACGTATTTGCTCGTCGTTGTGTGTGTGCCGCTCGCGCTCGCGGGCCGCGACGCCGCGGCTCAGGCCGCGCGCACGCCGTGGGGCGACCCCGATCTGCAGGGCACGTGGTCGAACGCCACGCTCACCCCTCTGCAGCGCCCCGCCGACCTCAAGGACAAGGAGTTCTTCACGGCGGCCGAAGCGAAAGACTACGTGCAGAAACGGCTCGCGGCGCAAAGCGGCGACGAGAACATCGAGCGGGACAGGGCGGCAGGCAACGTCGGCTCCTACAACGACGCGTGGATGGACCGCGGCAACGACGTGGTGCCCACGCGGCGCACGTCGCTGATCGTCGAGCCCAAGACCGGCCGCGTGCCGCCGTTCACGGCCGACGCGCAGCGCCGGTTCGAGCGCGAGCAGGCCTATGCGGCCGCGCACCCGGCCGACACGCCGGAGGACCGCTATCTCACGGAGCGCTGCATCGGCTTCGGCGGCGGCCACGCGCCGATGCTGCCGGAGCCATACAACAACAATTACTACATCGTGCAAACCAAGGACTACGTCTCGATCATGGCCGAGCTCAACCACGAGGTGCGGATCATTCCGCTCGACGGCCGCCCGCATTTGCCGAGCGGCGTGACGCAGTGGGTGGGCGACTCGCGCGGCAAGTGGGAGGGCGACACGCTGGTCGTCGAGACCACGAACCAGAAGCCGAACCGCCACTACTACGGCGTGCAGATGCTCGACTCCGTGATGAGCGACGAATTCCGCGTGGTCGAGCGCTTCACGCGCACGGCGCCGGACCAGATTCGCTATCGCGCCACCGTGTACGACCCGGTGTTCACGTCGCCGTGGACCGT
>DASUFK010000324.1:0-20527 GCA_036274615.1 Gammaproteobacteria bacterium
TACTCCGCGCCGCGGTAGAGCTCCGTGTGGCCCTTCTGGCGGCCGAAGCCCTTCACCTCCGTCACGGTCATGCCCTGAACGCCCGCTTCGGCGAGTGCCTGACGAACGTCCTCGAGCTTGAACGGCTTGATCACTGCCGAAATGAGCTTCATGTTGGATTCCTCTTCTTGGTGACGTCTCTCCGCTCGCCTACTTCTTCGGGCCCAAGTTCTTCTTGATGCTGAACGAGAGGATGTAGTCCGGGTATTCGCCGGAACCGTTGGAGAACGGGCTCACGATGAGGTCGGTGCTGTAGTCGAGCGCGACGCCGAGGACCACGTCGGCATCCTCGAGCGTGTAGGAGTAGCCGACCTCGTAGTAGATGCCGTCGCCGTCTTCCACCGCCGCCGTCAGCGGATTGTCGGTCTTCACGTTCGGCAGGATGTTGTCGTTGAAGTCACCGCTCCAGAGGCCGACCTTGTAGTACGGGCCCTTCGCTGGGGTCAGCGTGAGCGACGTGAACACATAGTCCTGATCGCCGCCCGCAACCGGGTCGCCCGCGTGGAACTTGTCGCCGTCGTACTGACCCGCGGCAATGTCGAGCGCGAAGATCCCGACGTACAGGCCGAGGTTCAGCTCGTCGTAGTCGCCGTCGAAGTCGTCGAGATAGCGGTAGCCGGTGTAGCCGATCTTGAACTTGACGTTGTCGTTGCCGAGGTTGAAGCCGGCGTAGAGGTCGGTCTCGGTGCCGGCGCCGACGTCCGCCCACCAAGTGCCGGCGTAGAAGGGGCCGGCCGTGTAGTCCAAGCCCGCGGATGCCGAGGATTCGGCCTGAAAGATTCCGCGAAAGACGTAGTCGGACATGTAGCCGATGTTGCCGGTGACTTCCGCCTGCGAAATGGCAGGCGTCGCCGCGGCAGCCGCAAGTACCAGAGCAGGGACCAGAGTTCTTTTCTTCATGGCGCGTTTCCTCCGTGCGCATCGTTGTTTCGGACGGCACCCCTTTGCAGCATCCGTGCCACAACAAAGATTTCTATAATTTCAATGACTTAAGCACACACGTGGCGTCGAGATAGAAGCGCTCATGCACCACGAGGGTGCGCCCAACGCACCGTAGCGGGGCGGCGCGGACCGCGGAATGAAGCGGAGGATGAGGCGAATGAGCGACGCACGCGCAGCTGCGCCCGAGGTCGGGCGCCGCGGCGAGCACGCAGCGAGTTAGCCGAAGGTCGCAGCCGATCGCGACTCGTTAACGGCGAGAATTATACGGATCGAAGCCGCCGGCGCTGTCGCGACGCCCGGGCTCGGCCTCGACGCTGAGCTCGACCCGCTCCTTGCGCTTCGCCGGCTTTCCCTCGGTTTTGGCTGCCCGCGCCGTTCCGGGCTTGGCCGCGGGCACGACCGGCACTTTCTGGGTCGGCTCGAGCGCGAGATCGTGATTCTCGAGGCGCTTCAACAGGATGGAGGTGCTGTCCAGCACGTCACGTGCCCAGCGCCAAACGCGGTTGCCCTGCCGATCGACCTCGATACGGCCGGCTTCGCCATGATCGGTCGTCACGGGCGAGGGGCGCGTGTCGTCTTGTCGCGGCTTGGCCATGTTCTGTCAAACCCGAAGACACTGGTTTCAGAGAAGCCCAGTGTATTGCGGCTTGCCGGGTAGCGCCGTTAGGGCGATCACAAATCGCCCGGCTCGGGAATCTGTGAACTTGGGAACGACGCCGGGATGGGCGCCTCAGCTGCGCAGGCTCTCGTTCAACTGCTCGAGCGCGGTGGTGTGCAGCTCCCGCGTGGCGGCGGCGACTACCGCGCCGCCGGCCATGGGCCGCCCTCCCTGCCAATCCGTGACGACCGCTCCCGCCCCTTCGAGGATCGGTATGAGCGGCACGATGTCGAACGGCTTGAGCTGCGACTCCACGACGAGATCCACGAATCCGGCGGCCAGCATTGCGTAGTTGTAGCAGTCGCCGCCGAAGCGGTGCAGCAAGCACCGCTTCGCGAGCGACTCGAACGCGCGCCGCTCCGGGTCGGTAAACACTTCCGGGTGCGTCGACGTGAGCACGGCGCTAACGAGCTCGGTCGACCGCCGCACCTTGAGGCGGTCGCGGCGCTCGGGCTTGATGAGCCACGCGCCGCTCGGCCCGCCGAAGAAGATCTCTTCGAGCACGGGCTGACACAGCAGCCCGAATAGCGGCACGCCGCCCCGTGTGAGGCCAACGAGCGTTCCCCAGAGCGGCGAGCCCGTCATGAACGAGCGCGTGCCGTCGATGGGGTCGATGAACCACGTGTACTCTGAATCCGCCGCGCGCTCGCCTTCCTCCTCGGCGACGATGCCGTGGCGCGGATAGCGCTCCACGATGTTCGCACGCAGCACGCGCTCGATCGCGCGATCCGCGCTCGTCACGGGATCGAACGCGGTCACACCTTTGTTCTCGATCGTGAACGACCGGCGGAAGTGCGCTTGCGCGATTCCGCCCGCGGTGTGCGCGAGCTCGAGGGCGAAGTCTTCGAGCTCGATGATGGAGATGTCGGTCATGAGAAGTCTCGTGGGTCTGCAAACCGCCGGACGCGCACCGCTCGCTGCGCTAGTGTACGAGCGGCGCCGGCTCGGCGGCGGTGGGAGCGCGCGGCGCGACGCCGCCGAGCACGAACCGCAGTGCCACCATGACCGCAGTGGAAACCAACGCCGGCAGGGCCGCGGCCCAGAACAGCTGTTGCGGCGCCCACTGGGCCGCGAGCAACGCCCCGCCGATGTAAGGTCCCACGATCGCTCCCATCCTCCCCACGCCGAGCCCCGCGCCGATGCCGGTGGAGCGCAAGTAGGTGGGATAGTAGCTGGCCGACAGCGAGTTCAGCCCCGGTTGACCGCCGATGATGCACCAGCCCGCGACGAACACGACCAATGTCAACGCCCCGACACCGAGCCCCGGATGTCCGATCGATGTGACGCTTGCGGCCGCGAGCGCGAACGTAGCGATCAGCGTGGCGGTGAACCCCTTGCGCGCGATCGCCCAGGCGAGCCCGAACGCGCCGACGGTGCCGCCCACCTGGAGCACCGCGCCGATGATCACGGCCGTGGTCTCGTCCAATCCCATGCCGTTCAACACGATCGGCAGCCAATTCGACAGCGAATACAGGATCAGGATGTTCATGAAGTTCACGATCCAGATCAGCACGGTGACCGTGCCGCGGCCGTCGCGGAACAAATGGCTGATCGGCACGCCCTCGCGGCTCGACTCGCTCGCGGCGTATTGCGTGGAGGCGTCGATCTTGAGCGTCGGATCGAGCTTCTTGAGCCAGCGCGTCAGCTGGTCGAAGCGCCGTTTGCGTACGGCGAGAAACTGCAGCGACTCCGGTAAGCCCCAAGCCATCGCCGCCGCGATCACCAGAGGCAAAACGCCGCCGACCACGAATACCGACCGCCAGCCGTAGTGCGGGATCAACCACGCCGCAACGAAGCCGCTGATCGCGGCGCCCACGGTAAAGCCCACCGTGATGCACATCATGAGCGCGACACGGCTGCGCTTGGGACTGAACTCGCCGATCAACGCGGTGGCATTCGGCATGATCGAGCCCAAGCCGATGCCCGCGATGAGGCGCAGCACGAGCAGCTCGTTCAAGTCGCGCGCGTACGCCGTGGCGAGCGTGAGGGCGGAGAAGAACAACGTGGCCCATACGAGCACGGGCCGGCGCCCCACTTTGTCCGCGACCATGCTGAATACGAGCGAGCCGATCAAGACGCCGGCGTTGCCGGCCATGAAGACCCAGCGGAGGTTCGGCGCGGGGATTCCCCAATCCGCCAGCATTGCGGGCCCCACGTAGCCGATCGCTTGGACGTCGAAGCCGTCCATGACGAGCGACGCCATGCACAGCACGAACAAGCGCACGTGCAGCGGCCCGATCGGGCTCCCTTCGAGAAGCTCGGTGAGATTCAGCTTTGAGACCGCGGCGCCCGACGTCGACATCCTGTTCTTCCCCCTAAGCGCGGGGCGGCTCGACGGCGGCACTCCCGGCACCCGCCCATGATACACGGGCGAGCCGCGCCGGCCGGCGCTTCAGGCGGGGAAGAAGTCGATCGGCTTCGTGGTCGTGATCGACTCGACGTTCTTCGGCTCGAACTCGAACAGCAAGACACGCTGGATCAGCTTCTGCTCGAGATCCGGATCGCCGAGCTCCGACGAGACGATCTCGCAGTGTGTGACGCGGCCGTCCGCCGCGATCGTGAGCCGCAGCACGACCTTGCCTTGGAGCGCCGGATTGTTGCGCAGCGCGCGATTGTAGAGAGCGTAGATCGCGCCCTTGTTGCGGTCGAACGTGCGCTCGATCTCCTCGCGGCTCCGCGACGGCTTGTCGCTCTCGCCGCTGCGCTGCGCCGCGCCGCCCACGGTCTCGAACCCTTCGACGGGGCTTTCGACTTGCGTGGTGGACCGGCCGGCGAGACCGTTGCCGCCGGTGTTGCGCGACAGCGCGGCGGTGTTGATGCCGCTGCTGGCGCGGCCGACCTTCGACGTGATCTGCGAGCGCTCGGCGAGCGGCGTGCTCGTGGCGCCGCTGCTGCCGACCAAGTCCTTGCGGTCGAGCTGCTCCGCGACCTTCTGGTCGCGCAGCGCGGCCAGCTGGTTGGCGAACGGCAGCAAGCCGGCGACCTTGGCCTTCTCGCGCGCCTGCTGGGTGGTGTCGACGGGTTTCGGCGGCTCCGGCGTAGGCTTCGGCTTTTCGACCGGCTTCTCGACGGGCTTCTGCTCGGCGACCTTCTCGGGCTCGGGCTCGGGCTTCGGCTGCTCCTTCACCACGGGCGGCGGCGGCGGCGGCGGCTTCGGCCGCTCGAGCACGAGCTTCACGAGGCGCTTCGGCACCTCTTGGACTTGCGTGGTATCGCGGGCCGGCTGCGGCAGCAGCCAGAACAGCACCGCGAACGCGAGAGCAGCGCCGAGCGTGCCGCGTGCGATCTTCTTGAAGCTCGAGTCCTGCTCGCGGTTCGTCGTCCACGGCAGCTCGTAGATGCGGAACAGCGCGACTGCACCCTCGGCCATGCCTCAGTTCCTCGCCACGATCGCAGCCGGATTGTCCAAGCCCTTCTGCAGCACGGCTAGCGACAATTGACCATAATCCGCGGCCGTCGAGGTCGCCATGATCTTCTTCAAGAGCTTATAGGGCAGCTCCTTGTCGGCCATGATCGTGACTTCGCGGCCGAGAATCTGCTCCTCTTCGCTCTGTCCCGCCGCGGGCTTGAGCAGCCGCTGCGGCTGATTCTCGAGCGCGGACTTGAGCGCCGGAATGATCACGCCGTCGGTCGCCATCACGTCGGAGATACGGCCGAGCGTACGGCCTTCCATCATGATCTCTTGCTCGGTGACGACCACGACGACGGCGTCGTGCGCATGCTCCTCGGCGATCGACTCCGGCAGCGCCAGGTCCTTCGCGCTCGGCAGCACCTCGATCTCCTCGGTGGAATACACGAGCAGGAAGAACACGAGCACCGTGAGCATGTCGATCATCGAGACGAGATTGATCGCCGCCTCGCCCTTGTGCCGCTTGTGATGCCGCTGCATGCGCGCGGCTCGCCCCATGTACCTCATGGCTTTGTCATCTCCGCGGCGCTCTCAGTTGGGCACCGGCGCGTCGCCGATCGAGATCTCGGGAAAGAGCTCCGAGCGCGAGAAGTCGTTGCCGGCGCGTTCGTTGTGAACGCGGACCTTGTCCATCACGGCGATCAGCAGCTCGTACGACACGTCCGGCTCGAGCAGCAGCGTAGCGTCGGCCTTGTCCGGGAACTGCTGCTTGACCTTCACGAGGTAGTCCGAGAGCTGGTCGAGATGGTAGTCGTCGCCGGTCTTCGCGATCGTGCTCAATGTGCCGGTCGAGCGGTCGCCGATCTCGATCCCCGAGCCGCGCACCGTGATCTCGAGCTGAAACTCCGGCGGCGTGGCCTCCGCCGTCGACTGCGCCTTCGGCAGGTTGAGCTCGAGGATCGCGAGCCGCACGAAGCCGCCGTGCACGAGCAGGAAGAACACGAGGATCGTCATCATGTCGATCATCGACGTGAGATTGATCTCGGTTGTCTCGTGCCGTTTGTGGTGGCGCGCCATGCGCGCGCTGCGGCCTATGACCTGCATCGAACGATCCTCGCGCTCCGAAGAGCGTTACCGCGAGACTAGATTTCTTCCTCGCGACGGGCGCCGGCAGGCGCGGCGCCGGCAACGGCCGGCGTGCCTTCGGTGGCGCGCTCCGTGATCGCGTTCAGGAACTTCACCGACGCCATCTCGAGGCTGTCCACGATCTCGGTGGTCTTGGTCTGCAGCAGCGAGTGGATCAGCACGAGCGGGATCGCGACCATGAGGCCGAACGCCGTGCAGTTCATACCGATCGAGATGGACTGCGACAGCAGCTCCGCCTTCTCGGCGGGGTTGGCGTTCGACACCGCCGTGAACGCGTCGATCAAGCCGATGATGGTGCCGAGCAGGCCCATGAGGGTGGCCATGTTGGCGAACGTGGCGAGGTAGTGCGTGCGCTTCTCGAGGCGCGGCAGAACCTCCATGAGGCTCTCCTCCATCGCCTGCTCCACGTCCTCGCGGCGGCGCGCCGAACGCACGCGGTTCAACCCGTACGTCATGATGTGCGCGATGATCGCTTTCGACTTGCTCGTGAGCTGCATCGCACCGGTGAAGTTGCCGGACTTCAAGTACGGTGTCACCGCGTTCCACAGCGCCTTGTTCTTGGTGGTGGTGATCGTGAGATAGAGCCACCGCTCGATCGCGATCGCGGCGCCGAGGGCGAGGATCACGACGATCGGGATCATGAAGACGCCGCCGTTCTTGAAGAACGTGACGACCGTGCTATAGATGGCCATGCCGCTACTCCTCTTTACTCTTCCCGTACAGGGTGTCGTAGTATTCCAAGTGCCTTTCGAAAACCTCGGGGTCCACCGGCGTGAGCACTTCGTCCAGCAAGGTGTTCACCGGGCGGCCGACCAGGTCGCCCAGATCCGACTTCTTCCAGGGCACGATATAGAGCACCTTAGGCAATTCCTGATTGCCGGTAATTGACGTAGTTCCCAGATCGATGGTGTCCATGGCGCGCGGCGTGCCCGCTCGCGGTGCGGCCGGCGGCGCCGATTGCGGAGCGGCTTCGGCCGGGCCCGGCGGCGCCGTCTTCGGCGCCAGGGCGGCCGGGCGCTCGGGGGATGCCTGAGCCACTGACGGCTGCGGAGCCCGATCGAGCACCGCTACGCGCGGCTCGCCAACGTCCACGGCCGGCTCTACATCGGCAACGTTCGCGAGCGGCGCGCGGCGCGGCGTTTCCGCCGGCGAACGAGGCTGCGCGGGTTGCGCCGCCGCTCCGGCGGCGACCAGCAATGCGGCTAGCGCGATCGACATCCGCATGGGTGTGCTCATTGTCCGTTGCTCATGGCGAATCCCCCTGGGCCACAGTCGCCTTGTCGTTGTTGCCGGCGCGTCGCTTGAGATCGACGATCCACTTCGCGACGTTCGAGTCGGGCTCGCTCAACGACGCTTGGTAAGCCTGATAGTGCTCGAGCGCCTCTCCGGGCCTGCGCAAGTAAACGTCGAGCAGCACGCCCAAGTTGTAGTGCGCGAGCGCGTGCTGCGGATCGGCGGCGAGCGCACGCCGATACGCGGCCTCCGCCTCGGCGAACTTCCCCTGCTCGCGCAGCATGATACCGCGCTCGGTGTTCGCCGCCGCGTTGTCGGGGTCGGCCGCGAGCGCCCGTTCGATCGCGGCGGCCGCGTCGTCGGCGCGTCCGTCGCGCTTGTAGGCAATCGCGAGATTCACGAGCGGCCCGGGATACGCCGGATAATCGCGGGCGAGCTGCTCGAGCTCGAGCTCCGCTTGCACCCAGTTCTGCGCGCGCATCGCGGCGAGCGCGCGGTCATAGGCGACTGCCGCGGCTTCCGGGATCGCGTCGGCCGCTGCCACCGCAGCGGCGGGATCCGGCTCGTCTCGGCCGCGCCGTTTGTCCTTGCGGCTCGGCTCCGCCGCTTTGGCCGCAGGGGCGGCCGACACGGTCTTCTCCGGCGCCGGTGCAACCACCGTGGGCGCGGGCTTCACCTCGGCCTGGCGCGGCGTCGAAGATCCGCACGCCGCGAGGTCGAGCGCGAGCAGCGCCGCGCCGAGCGCGCGCGCCAGTTGCCGGTGTTCAGCGAATCGCGTCGACAAGGCTCTCTCCGATTTCCGCTTTCGCATAGCGCGCCGGCAGCAGCTCGGCGAGCGCCGTCAGGCTCTTCTTCACCCACTCGTCGTAAATACCGTCGGCGGTGCGCGCGGCATTCACCTCGTGCAGCTGGATCGACTCCTCCTCGAACGGGAACGCCTGCTCCTCGAGCAGGAGGCTGTATTGCTCGAGCTCCTCGCCCTTGAGCTCCTTGGGCCGCTCGGAGGCGAGCAAGTCCTTCGACAGCGAGTGATAGAGCTCGGCGATCTCGTAGTTCGCCGCCGTGGTCACCTCGGCGACGCCGTAGTCCGCGGCCTTCTTGTAGCCGGCGAGCGCGTCTTCCATTCGCTTGCGCTTCGCCGCGAGGCTCTTGTCGAGCGGGATCACGAGCCGCGTACCGAGAAACGCGTCGCGTGCCGGCTGCGCGAGCTCGAGCTGCGACTTCGCCGCGAGATAACGCGTGCGGTCGTTGCGCTCGGCGCCGGCCGTAGCGTCTGCCGTCACGAGGTCTTGCATCCAGCGCGTGCGCTCGGCTTGGTTGCCGCTCTTGCCCGCGAGGTCCGCAAGCTTCTGCCGCGCCTCCACGGCCTCGGGAACGGGCCGCGGATAGCGCTCGACGAAGTGGCCGAATGCCGTCGCCGCGGCTGCGCTCTGACCGGTCTTCTCGTAGAGCTCTGCCGAGCGCCACAACGCCTCGCGCTTCTCGCTGTCCGGACCGGTGCCGTTGGCGATGCGCTCGAACTCGCCGGCCGCGAGCGCGACGTTGCCGACCTCCACGTACGCGACGGCGAGCTTGGCCGTGACGTCGGAAGCGAGCTCGTGGGTGGGGAACTGCCTGCGGAAATCCTCCAGCACCGTGGTCGCGCGCGACCAGTCGCCCATCTGGATCAACGCGGCCGCCGCATCGTACTGGGCGGTTGCGCGAATCGGCGACGTGGGCGCCACCTGGCCCACGCGCAAGAAATGGTTGACGGCGGCGGCGGCGTCGCCGGCGGCGCGCGCCTGCTCGCCTTGCTTGTACACCGACGAAGCGATGCGCTCGACGATCTCGCCGTGCTGCGGATCGGCAACCGGCACGACGGCGCCCAAGCGCACGTACGCGGTCTCGGCGTTGGCGTAGTCCTCGAGGTCGAACTGCGAATGCGCGAACACCGTGAGAGCCGTGCGCTGTAGCGCGGGCTCCACGGGCGGCGTGCGGTCCACCACTACGCGCGCCGCGTCGCGCGCGCGCGCGTACTGGTTCAGCGCGTAGAGCTTCTCGGCAGCATCGGTCTGCACCTGCGCCGCGCGCTCGTGCGTGGGATAACCCGCCGCGAAGCGCAGCTCGCTCTCGATGCCTTGCGCATGCCACGCGGCGCGCTCGGTGCCCGTGAGCAGCTCCTCCTGCTTGGAATACGCGAGCAGCGCGGCGTAGCCGGCCTCGCCGCCGTGCTCGTGAAACGGATAGGCGTACGCCGTGCGCTCGTACTCGACGGCGGCGTCGCGATAAGCACCGCTCTCGAAGAGCACCTCGGCGAGCAGGAAGTTCGTCCCGGCCGCGTTCTCGTCGTCGGGGAACGACTGTAGATACGTGCGGTACCAGCGCGCCGCCGCGGTGTACTCGGCCGCGTCGTGGCTCTTTTGCGCTTCCGCGTGGTGGTAGGACGCGAGATCGGTGACGTTGCTCTTGAGGTGCGCCACGACCTCGGGCTGCTGCTCGAACGTGAAGCGCTTCCAGTACGGGCTGCCCGGGCCGTAGGTCTCCACGAAGTTCTGCTTGCCGTCGAGCACGAGGTCGGCGAACCCGCCCCGCTTGAACGCCTCGATCACCTCCACTTGCAGCAGCGGCGCCTTGGCGTGATACGGGTCGAGATCGACGAACGCGTGATACGCCTCGGCGGCGTCCTGATAGCGCTCCTGCTCGAGATAGAGGTCGCCGAGATTCGTGTAGACGATGAACGCGTACGGCCGGGCGCCGTGCCGGCTGAAGTACTTCGATACCGACTCCCACCCGTCGATATACGAGAAGTCGATCGACAGCACGCGGAACGTGTCGTCGATGAGCTCTTGCTCGGCGCGGCCCATGGCCGAGTAGATCACGGCCGGATCGTTCGCGCCGGAGGCGTCGTTGTCCGTGCCGAGCTTTACGTCGAGCAGCGAGAAGAACGAGCTCAGACTGTCGTCGTACTGCTGCTGCTTGAACAGCGACCAGCCGTGCTTGTAGAGCGCCTGCTGATAGAACGTGGAGCTCGGGCCGCGCTTCACCACGTCCTCGTAGGCCCGCTCGGCGTCGCGGTAGTGTTTCTCGACGAACAGCATCTCGCCGCGGCGAAACTGCGCCTCGTCGAAGTGCGGCGTCTGCGGGTATTGCGCGATCAGGCGGTCGAGCGTGGCCAGCGAGTCCTCGAGTCGGCCGCCCGCCTCGTAGGCCCGCGCGAGCTGATAGAGCACGAGGTCGTTCTTCTCGTACTTCGGATAGCTTGCGAGCAGCTTCTCGTACATCTCCACCGTGCTGCCCAAGTTGCCGCCGAGCGACTTCACGTTGCTGGCGAGCTCGACGGCCTCGGTGGACTCGAGCTGCAGGTCGGCCAAGCGGCGCATGGCCTCGGCCTGCAGCAGCGGATCGTCGGACGCGAGGTCGAGGAACAGACGATAGCTCTCGATCGCCTTCGCTTCGCTGCCGACGATGCGCTGGCTCGTGTCGACGTCGACCTTGGTGCGCTCGAGGTCCTTGATCGTGCCGGTGGGATCGTCGCCGTGATGCCGGCCGAACGGCCAGATCGCGGACGCCGCGAGGAACACCAGCAGCGGCGTGTTGGTCATTGCGGCGCTCCGGCGAGCGCCTGATCGGCGGGGCTTTGCGGCGCCGTGCCGGCCTGCGCGGCGGCCCGGTCGTAGATCGACGCGAGCGCGAACCGGGCCTGGACCATGTAGGTACGGAGCCGGTCGCGCTGCGCCTCGAGCTCCTCGACGGCGAGGCCCTGGAGGAACGTCTGCTGGTGCGCGAGCTGGGTCGCCGCCGTGGTCTTCAACGTCTCCACGCGCGGGCCGAGGCCGTCGATCCGCGCCGTGAGCTGCGCGAACTTCTCGGGCCAGTCGTCGCGGCCGCTCTGCACTTGATGGTGACGGCGCTGTGCCTCGCGGAGCTCGCGGTCGAGCTCGCCGAGACTCTTCTTCTCCGCCCAGAGCCGCGCCTTGTAGTCGCGGCGCAAGTCCCAGAGCAACAGGCCTTTCAAGAAGTGCTGCTTCGCGCGAAGCTCGTCGGACTCGGAATCGTTCGGCAGCCCCGCGAGCTTCGGCTCCATCTGCTCGAGCGTGCGCCAGGTCTGCTGCTCCTTGGGCGTGCCGAGCGCCACGACGTCCTCGCTGCGCTCGATCGCTTGGAGCCGCGACGCGAGCTCCACGCGGCGCGCCGCGAGCGCGTCGAGATCGACGCTCGCGAGGCTCTCGTCCACTTTCGGCAGGCGCTGCTCGTAGGCCTTCTGACGCGTGTCGAGGATGTCGTCGAACGCGCCCAAGCTCTCCGACCAGCGATCGAGGTTGCGATTGAGCTGCAGGAGGTCGCGGTAGTTCTTGAGGCCCTCCTGGAAACGGTTGCTCGCGAGCAGCTCGTAGAGGTAACGGCTCTCGACAGTGTCGGGCAACTTGTCGAGCCGCCAATACCAGCCGCTCGTCTCGGGGGCGGCGTCGGGGTGCTGGCCCAGGAGCTCGGTGATCAGGGCGCCGTGCTCGATCGCGTCGATCGAGGCGGTGAGATGCTCGATCTCGCCGTTGAACGCGGCGATCGCGTCCGTGTAGTGGTCGGCGGCCTGCTTGTCCGCGCCGAGCTGCGCGAACGCATATGGCACCGCCAGCAACGATTCCTGCACGGCGGAGTCGAGCAGGTTGCGGTCGCGAAGCGTGAGCCACGGCGCCAGCGCCGCGCGATAGTCCGACGTCTCGGCATCCGACCAGCCGACTCCGAGCAACGCCTTGTTCGAGAACGGCCCATCGAGGCGCACGCGCTGCAGCGACGGCTTGGCCTCGACGGGGCGCGAAGCTTGGAGCCACGCGTAGCCCAGCGCCACGTTGGCCTTGTCGCGCAGCGCATCGAGCTCGGTGTTGAGCGGCTCCATCTGCCCGACCTCGTCGAGCACGCGGGCGCCTTCCTCCACTTGGCCGAGCCGCACCAGCGACACGCCGATGTTGTACTTCACGAAACCGACCCAGGCGTCGCCCGGCCGCTTCCACGTTTGCAGCGCGGCGAGCGCGTCCGCGAAGCGCCCCTGGTCCATGAGCACTTGCGCGTTCAGCATCTGCCGCTGCGGCTCGAGCTCCTCCGGAAGCTCGCCGCCGATCCGGCCGAGCGCGGCTTCGGCCTCGGAGAGGTAGCCGCGCTGGTACCAGATCTTCGCGAGGAAGAACCACGCGCGGTCGTGGAGCTCGGGCTCCACGGCGTCCTTGAGCACGCGCTCGAAGATCTCGCCGGCCAAACGGTGCTGGCCGTACGAGAGGTACAAGCCGCCGAGCATCAGCTCGGCCTCGGCCGAGTGGTGCGGAATCTCGTTACGTTCCTGCGCCGCGAGGAGCCGCGTGAGCGCGGTGAAGTAGTCCTCTTGGAAATAGCCGAACAGCACCTCGCCGTACGCGAGGTCCTGCACGACGATGCCGTCGTGCTTGTCGCGCGCGCCGGCCGGCGCCGCGGCGAGCGCCGCGACGGATGCGGCCGCCGTCAGTGTGGAAACGCGCGCCCGCACCGGCTACTCCCACTCCTTGACCACGAACTCCGGCTGTTGCTTGCTCTCGCGATCCGAGATCGTGAGCTCGATGTACTTGGGGCCGATGCCTTTCTCGAACTTGAGCGATGCGCCGCGCCGGTAGTCGCGCGTGTGCGGGCCCTGGCCGGTGAACACGGCCACGAGCTCGTGCTCCCCGGCCTTGAGGTTGCCGAGGAACACGCGCTGCACGCCGCCCTTTACGAGCGCATCGACCTCGCGCTCCGTGTAGAGGTAGTTGGTGACGTTCTTGTTGTCGAGCTTGAGCTCGACCGAGTCGAGGCCGAAGTACTCGCCCACGTCCATCGATACGAACACCGCCACTTGCGTGCTCGCGGGGAACAGCAGCTCCTCCTCGAGCAGGAACAAGTCGCGGTTCAAATCGAGCACCTGCTTCTTCAGGCCTTGCACGTCCTCGTCGAGCGTGCGCGACTCGTCGCGCGCCGCGGCGCTTTGCGCGTCCGCGTTCGCGAACTCCGGCGCCGCAGCCGCGACCACCGTCTCGCCGGCCGTGCCTTGCGCCGAAGCAAGCCCGCCGCCGAACGCGAGCATGACCAGACACGTCGACGCGATCCACCTGGCTACCATCTGTCCCACTCCAACCGCCGCTCGACCCGAGCGTCCGAAAAAATCGTTGCCCTTGGCTCCGGCCGCGTCACTCGCGCAGCAGAGCCTGCACGCTCTCGAGATACTTCGCCTCGTTGCCGCGGCGGTACCCTTCGAACACCTCACGCACCGTCCCCGAACGGTCGATCAGCACCATCACGGGCAGCTTGCTCACGTCGTAGAGCCGCCCCACCTCGCCGCCGGCGTCGTGCAGCACCGGATACGTCAGGTGCTGCTTCGCCGCGAGCTCGCCCGCTTGCTTCTCGGTTTGGTCGAGATTCACGGCGAGGAGCTCGACGCCCGCGTCCGCGTAGCGCGTTCGCATCGTCGCGAGCTGCTCGAGCTGCGCACGGCAATCGCCGCACCACGTAGCCCAGAAGCTCAGCATGACGACTTGTCCGCGGTACTCCGACAGTCGCATGTTGCCGCCGGACACGTTGCGCAGAACGAAATCGGGCGCCTCCGAACCGGCGACCAGCGTCGCGGCCGACACAGATACCGCCGCGGTCAACGCGGCGAGCGCGCTTGCCGCCCTGCTTGCCCTGAATGCTCCCATCGTCGCGCTTCCCTCGAGTCGTTCGACCTTGAGTGACGTCCTGGAGCCTGTTCGGCGATAAAGACGCGACGCAGCGGTCGTCTCGGGCCCTCGCCGAGACGGACTCTTTCCCGCGGAAAACATAATTCCCACGAGGCGTTGCAACCTTATTTCTGGCCGCCCTGCGGGTCTATGAGCCAGGTCTCAATCTTCCCGCGGGCAGTCGCCGTGCAGCTCGTGTGCGGGATAGCACGAAGCGTGCCACGCCTTGCGGCGCGCGGGTTTGCGCCGCTTTCGGGGATGTTAGCAGCTGCAACCCGCGCGGCGACTGTCTGCGCGCGGCTACAGTATTTCGCTTGCAACGCGGCAAACGCTTGCGTTTGGCGCAAACCGATTGTCGCCGCGGGGCGACAAAGCGTGACGCATTTCCGTTTCTTGCGGCGGCTGCGCCGAGGGAGCGTGACGCGGTTCTCTGCGCGATTGGTTCAGCCGCCCGTGGCGGAGCGAGCGCGGCCCGCGACCAGGTCCATCGCGACGAGCTCATGCGTTACGGTCGCGGCGATGGAGCTCGCAACGGTCTGGAACATGTCCTGATCCATCGTCGACGACTTCGCCGTCCACACGAGCCGATCCTCGCGCGCGTCATAGAGCGACGTCTCGACCACGAGGTAGCTCAGCTCCTGCCAGTAACCGGGCGCGTGGGTGACGTCGAACGACGACCGCCAGTACCAGTAGTAGCTCGGGCCGGGGTGGTAGTACCAGTAGAACGGGTCGCCGAAGAAGACGCCGGACGGCACGCGCATATAAGGCGTCGGCGGCCGGTAGATCTGACGATCGTCGACGGCGATCAAGCGGCTGATCAAGATACCGTCGACGCCGGCGTCCGCGAGGCGCGCGCGCAGCTCGTCTTGCTCGTACATCTTGCCGTCGTCGAGGATGGTGTGCCCTTCAACCACCTTCACACCGCGCTCGGCCAATTGCTTGGCGGCGTTCGCCTCGAACGTACGGCTGTCGGCCTCCGTGTCGAATAGCGCAACGACGGCCACGCGCTCGAACGGCACGCCGTGGTAGGCCGGGTCCTTCCAGCGCGACTGGATCATCGTGCTCGTGGCGCAGGCCGCTAGACCCGCCGCGACGATGGCGGAGAACCCGGCCCTGGCGATCGACTTCATCATGCGCTAATGGAGCAAGATCCGTGCCCTCTACGACGAGCGGCCGCCAAGGCTGCTGGCCGTCGTCCAGCTATTTCGGCAGCGCTCCAAAATTTGAGCCGCTTCTCGATCTCCGCTCGCTCGAGTCCGCGTGGAGCTTGCGGCGCGAACCCTGGCACGGTGCTTGCTTCATATCGGGCGTGCCACGACGAAAGCGTTGAAGCCAAATAGCTGGGTGCGATCAACAATCCATTCTGCAATTTAGCTCGTACCGATTTCTTCGCCGCACCACAAGCCCAGCTTCGGCTGGGCTTGTGTTTTTCGGAGGAGACCCGGTGACGCTCGCCCAGCGAATCACGAACGCGATTCCCGCCGACTTGCTGCGCGGCCTGCGCTTGACGCTGCGCAAGTTGTTCGATCGCCCGGTAACCGTGCAGTACCCCGAGGAGAGGACTCCAAAGTCGCCTCGTTATCGCGGCCTGCATGCGTTGCGACGCTATCCCAACGGCTCCGAGCGCTGTATCGCGTGCAAGCTCTGCGAGGCCGTGTGCCCGGCGCTCGCGATCACGATCGACTCGGAGGTGGGAGACGACGGCGTAAGGCGTACGACGCGCTACGACATCGACCTGTTCAAGTGCATCTACTGCGGCTTCTGCGAGGAGGCGTGTCCCGTGGATGCGATCGTGCTCACCCGCATCGACGACTTCCACATGGAAGTGCGCGGCGAGAACATCTTCACCAAGGACATGCTGCTCGCGCTCGGCGACAAGATGGAAGCGGAAATCGCGCGCGACCGCGCGGAAGATTCGCCGTATCGTTGATCCGCGGGGCCGGTCCTCCGCGGCCGCGCGTCAGGCATTCAACTCGACGATCCGCGCGGCCACCGAGGCACCCGCGATCTGCAACTCGCCGGCGCAGATCGGCAATTTGAAACGGCGCGGCCCCGCGCTGCCCGGGTTCACGTACAGCACTCCATCCCGTGTCTCGGTCGACGGCCGGTGCGAGTGCCCCGACACCACCACCCGGAAACCCGCCGCAACCGGATCCAGATCGAGCTCGGCGATGTCGTGGAGCACGTAGATGAGGACGTCGTCGACCCGGAGCACCTCCGTCTCCGCGATCGCGTTCGCCCACGGGCCTTTGTCGTTGTTGCCGCGCACGACGGTGAGCGGAGCGAGTTTCTCGAGCCGCGCGCTGACCTCGGCGCCCCCGATATCGCCTGCGTGGACGATGAAGTCGCAGCCGCGAAGGAAGTCGACCGCCTCGGGTCTCAGGACACCATGCGTGTCGGAGATCAAACCGACGCGCGGCATGAGGTAGACGACCTGCGCATCGTCACGGCGCGCGCCGGCAAACCGCTTCGATGTTGTGGCCGTCGGGATCGAGGACGAAGGCCGCGTAGTAGTGCTCCGCGTAGCGCGGCCGGAGGCCGGGTTTGCCGTTGTCGGTGCCACCCGCCGACAAGCCGGCGGCATGAAACGCGTCGACCACGCTCCTCGAATCGGCCAGGAACGCCACGTGCAGGCGGCCGCCGATACCGGTGCCCGTCCGAATCCAGAACGTCGGGTCCGGCGGGGAACCGAATCCGGCCAGTCTGCGGCCGTCGTTGCGTTCGATGTCCATCACGGGCCCGAGACCCAGCGGGGCGAGAATCGCGACATAGAAGGCACGGCTGCGCGCGAAATCCGCGACGGGAAAATCGATGTGATGAATCACCGGGCCGCCCAACTCAGCCGACCCAGCTCCGCGCGTTGTCGAACAGCCGCTGCCACGGCGAGCACTCGCCCCACTCCACCGGATGCCACGACATCTGCACCGTGCGGAACACGCGCTCGGGGTGCGGCATCATGATCGTCACTCGCCCGTCGGCGTTCGCGAGCCCCGCGATGCCGCGCGGCGAGCCGTTCGGGTTGGCCGGATAGCGTTCGGTGGGCTCGCCGCGATTCGAGACGAAGCGCATCGCGGTGAGCGAGGCGTCGCAACGCTCGAGCGCGTCGTCCGACCGGAATGCCGCGCGCCCCTCGCCGTGCGACACGACGATCGGCACGCGCGAGCCCGCCATGCCCGCGAGCAGCACCGACGGGCTCTCGACGATCTCGACGAGACTGAGCCGCGCCTCGAACTGATCCGAGCGGTTGCGCAGGAATCTCGGCCAGAGCTCGGTGCCGGGGATCAGCTCCTTGAGCGCCGACAACATCTGGCAGCCGTTGCACACGCCGAGCGCGAACGCGTCGGGGCGCATGAAGAACGTCTCGAACATCTCGCGCGTGCGCCCGTGATACAGGATCGTCTTGGCCCAACCCTCTCCGGCGCCGAGCACGTCGCCGTAAGAGAAGCCGCCGCAGGCCACCGCGCCGCGATACTCGTCGAGGCCCGCGCGGCCCGACACGAGATCGCTCATGTGCACGTCGTACGCGGCGAATCCCGCCCGGTCGAGCGCCGCGGCCATCTCGCGCTGGCCGTTCACGCCCTGCTCGCGCAGGATCGCAACCTTCGGCCGGCCCGAGCGCGCGCCGGCGCGCCGCTCCGCCGGCAGGGGGAAGCTGAGGCGCGCATTCAAGCCGGGATCGCCGGAGTCGAGCGCCGCCTCGAACGCCTCCCGCGCGCACGCGGGATCGTCGCGCAGCGCCTGCATACGGTAGGTGAGCTCCGACCACTTGCGCTGCAGCTCGACGCGCGGCGCGCGGTAGAGCTCAGCGCCGCCGCGGCGGATGGCGATGTCGCCGTGCTCGGCGGGCCGCGCCACGACCGCGTGCGGGAGTGCGTGCCGGTCGAGCACCGCGTCCACGCGCGCCAAATCGGCGCGCCGTACCTGGATCACCGCGCCGAGCTCCTCGGCGAACAGATACGCGACGGCGTCCGCGACGGCCGAGTCGAGCTCGACGTCCAGTCCCACGTACGATGCGAACGCCATCTCGGCGAGCGTCACGAGCAGGCCGCCGTCGGACCGGTCGTGGTAGGCGAGCACGAGCCCGGCCTCGCGGAGCTCGCGCTGCGCCGCGAAGAACGCCGTGAGACGCGCGGGATCGTCCACGTCCGGCGGCGCGCCGCCGTAGACACCGAACGTCTGCGCGAGACACGAGCCGCCGAGCCGCTGCCGGCCGTTCGCGAGATCCACGAGCACGAGCACGGTGTCGGCGTCGCGCGCGAGCTCGGGCGTGAGCGTGCGCCGCACGTCGCGCACGGGGGCGAAGGCGGACACGATCAGCGACACGGGCGCCGTCACGGCCCGCTGCTGGCCTCGGTCTGTCCATACGGTGCGCATAGATAAGGAGTCCTTGCCCACCGGGATCGCGATGCCGAGCGCGGGGCAAAGCTCCTCGCCCACCGCCTTCACCATCGCGTAGAGCGCCGAGTCGTCGTCCGCGTGGCCGGCAGCCGCCATCCAGTTGGCGGACAGCCGCACGTCGGCGAGCGAGGCGACGTCGGCCGCCGCGATGTTCATGACACCCTCGGCCACCGCGAGCCGGGCCGACGCGGGACCGTCGTAGATCGCCACCGGCGTGCGCTCGCCCATCGCGAACGCCTCGCCGGTGTAGCCTTCGAACGCGGAGGCCGTCACCGCCGTGTCGCTCACCGGCACCTGCCACGGACCGACGAGCTGGTCGCGCACGCAGAGGCCGCCGACCGTGCGGTCGCCGATGTGGATCAGAAACGACTTGTCGGCCACGGCCGGGAACGCGAGCACGCGGTCGACGGCCGCGGCGATGCTCACGTGCTCGCGCTGCCACGCGGGCGGAGACAGCGCCACCTGCCGCCCGGTGCGCGTCATCTTCGGCGGCTTGCCGAACAACACGTCCATCGGCATGGCCACGGGCTCGCCGCCGAGCAGCGTGTCGCGCACCACGAGGTCGCGCTCCTTGGTGAGCTCGCCGATCACGGCGTACGGGCAACGCTCGCGCGCGCAGATCGCGGCGAACCGCTCCACGTCGCCCGGCTCGACCGCGAGCATGTAGCGCTCCTGCGATTCGTTGCACCAGAGCTCGAGCGGGCTCATGCCGGGCTCGTCGTTCGGAATCGCGCGCAGATCGAGGATCGCGCCGCAGCCGCTGTGGTCGACGATCTCGGGCACGGCATTGGACAGGCCGCCGGCGCCGATGTCGTGGATTGCCCCGATCGGATTGTCGGCGCCGAGCGCGGCGCACGCGTCGATGACTTCCTGGGCGCGCCGCTGCATCTCGGCGTTGCCGCGCTGCACCGACGCGAAGTCGAGCGTCTCCTCGCCGGCGCCGCTGCCCTGCGACGACGCCGCGCCGCCGCCGAGACCGATCAGCATCGCAGGCCCGCCGAGCACGATGAGCTTGGCGCCAGGCCCCGGCACGGCCTTCTCGACGTTGGCCGCTCGCACGTTACCGAGACCGCCGGCGATCATGATCGGCTTGTGATAGCCGCGCCACACGCCGCCCGCCTCGAGGAGCGCGGTGCGGAAGTAGCCCGCGAGGTTCGGCCGGCCGAACTCGTTGTTGAAGCTCGCGGCGCCGATCGGCCCGTCGAGCATGATCGCGAGCGGCGACACGATGCGGCCCGGCCGCCCGGGCGAAGCGCGCTCCCACGGCTGCTTCCAGCCCGGAACGTCGAGATGCGACACGGTGAAGCCCGTGAGCCCGGCCTTCGGCTTCGCGCCGCGGCCGGTGGCGCCTTCGTCGCGGATCTCGCCGCCGGAGCCCGTGGCAGCGCCGGGATACGGCGAAATCGCGGTGGGGTGATTGTGCGTCTCCACCTTCATCACGAGATGGGCGGGCTCGGCCGAGTAGCCGTAGAGGCCCGAGGCGGGGTCCGGCCAGAACCACGCAGCCGGCGCGCCCTCTACCACCGCCGCATTGTCCTTGTAGGCCGACAGCACGCCGCCCGGCGCGCGCGCGTGGGTGTTGCGGATCATCTGGAACAGGCTCTTCGGCGCGCGCGCGCCGTCGATGAGCCAGTCGGCGTTGAAGACCTTGTGGCGGCAGTGCTCGGAGTTCGCTTGCGCGAACATCATGAGCTCGACGTCGGTGGGGTTACGCCCGAGCGCGGTGAACTGCGCGGCGAGATAGTCGATCTCGTCGGCCGACAGCGCGAGTCCCAAGTCCGCGTTCGCGCTCTCGAGCGCCGCCCGTCCGCCGCGGATCAGATCGACGCCGAGCGTGGGCCGCGGGTCGTGGCGCGCGAACAGCTGCTGCTCGGTGGGCGCAAACGGGAGCAGCGTCTCGGTCATGCGGTCGTGCAGCAACGGCGCGATGCGCGCGAGCTCCGCGGCGCCGAACGAGCCGCGGACCTCGAGGACCACGAGCCGCCCCCGTTCGATGCGATGCACGGGCAGGCCGCAGAGCTTGGCGATGTCGGTGGCCTTCGACGCCCACGGCGAGATCGTGCCGAG
>DASUFK010000325.1:0-14797 GCA_036274615.1 Gammaproteobacteria bacterium
CGTTAGGCACCAAATGAACGCCAGCGTTTTGTCAGAGCTTTCTACAATCCGCCCGATCGACGAGATCGAACGAAATCACTTGGCAGATGCGCTGTCGTGGGTCGAGTCGGGAGCGCCGATATTTCGGACGGCGAAGCCTGCGACACCGCCTAAACACCTCGTGTCGTACTTCGCGTTGGTGTCAGATCGACACATTTTGCTCGTGGATCACAAGAATGCACAGCTCTGGCTGCCGACCGGCGGTCACGTTGAGCCGCACGAGAGCCCTAGGATGACGGTTGTGCGTGAGTTGCGAGAGGAGCTGGATGTGTCTGTGCCCGTCGATACCATCGGACCGCCGCTGATGGTGACCGTAACGTCTACCGTTGGTCTCACCGCTGGGCATACGGATGTTTCTCTCTGGTATGCGGTTGTCGCCGATCGGGATTTGCCGATCAATTTCGATGCGAACGAGTTTCATGCTGTTCGCTGGTTTTCGTTTTCGGAGGTTCCGCTTCACCGGAGCGATCCACATCTGGGCCGCTTCATTGCGAAGCTGGGCGCCGGAAGCAAGAGCGAGGCCGAACCTACGAAACCAAACTCGTATCAAGAGGAGCCTCGTGCCGGCGCCTGACAAGCAGTTGCAGCGGACGGTGCAAACGGTATCGCGGCGCCGCGCACGGGTCATTTCATTATGCGTGTGCGCCGCCGCTGAACTGCGGCGTTTAGGCGCCACTTCGATCGCGGAGGGTCTTCTGGGAGAATTCGTCACAATCCGGCGGTGGCGGCTCAAGGACAACCGACAGGAGAGCGATCTCCTTCGCCTAGTGCGGCAGCAAATCGAGCCGCACTATCAGTCTCTCTCCAATGATGTTCGTCTTGGTCTCCTCCGAATCGAAGGCACGCGTTCATATTTCGCAGTTCAGTATTGGCGGAGCCGAGGGCATTGGGAATCCGCGACGCAATCAGATCTCTATGCCAGCTGGTGGAAGCAGTACGAGCCGATGCTCGCGGCGTGGGATCAAGTCATGGAATTCGAGGATGAGTTCGATTCCGAGGAGCTGCTGAAGTGAAGCCGGATTCGCTGCGGCCTGTCCCAACTTTATCGCTAACGCTCAACAAGCAGCGGACAATGATGCATCGCGGTATCGACGGCGAGCGCGCCATTTGATTATGCGCTCGCGCCGCGCTTCACACGCCGTCGCGCGTCCACAGAATTGGCGCGTCATGCAGCGCAAATGGAGCGGCGCTCATGACTAGGCGCATCGGCTCATTTCTAGCGGTCTGCTTGGCGGCTCTGTGCGTGGTCGCGTGGCTAACTCGATCGCACGAAGCAGCACCCGCCAGTGCCGCTGGGATGCACTCTGGCACCGTGGGGACTTTCCGCGGTCACCGAGAAGCGGCACCGGAGCAGGTTGGAGGCCCATCGCCGCTGTCTGATGCTCTTGCGCCGCGTGCTGTCGATGGCCGCGGGCTTTCATTAGAGCAGGACGCCGATAGGCCTGGTGTTCGAGACGGCGACCCGAACAAGTCCGACCGAGTGGAAGCTCAACTGCTCGGCTTCTTCTCGCGGCAACCCAATCTCGGAATCACCAGCATCGATGTCCGGTGCAGCCAGACGGACTGTCCCATTCGGCTCACTGGGCTGAAGCCGAGAATGGCTAGTCAGCTTCTGCGAACGACCATGGGGGATGATCTTCTACATGCATTCATGGAGAACGAAGATCTGTCGTTAGACGCAGAGGTAACCAAGGTATCGGGCGATACTTGGGAGCTTCGTTTCCGTTTTCTGAGTGCTCGTCCATAGCTAAGGGTCGCTGGGCATGGCGCCGCATAAAAAGCAGTTGCGGTGGACGGTGCGACCGGGGTCGCGGCGCGCAGCACGGCAGCTCGCGGGCCGCTGACCTGCGGCGTTACGCAGCACAGAAGGACTGTCCCAGCGTGGATCTCCAACTGCGCTTCCCAAGTCATAATGCGACGAAAGACCAGCTTTCCACTAGCGGAGGCGCAGCGATGAACGCCAGGAACATCTGCCTTTCGATTCTGGCGGCAGCGTCAAACGAACGTCGTGATCAGCGATGAAGTCCAGGGCAAGGTGACCCTTCAATCGAACACCCCGATGACGTCTGCGGAATTTCGCAGCGCGCTGATTTCGCGTCTGCTCGACTTGGGCTACGCGGTCATTGATCGAGATGGGGTGTTGATGATCGGCCCGAAGCCCTAGCTTGGCGGTTCCTTCGACAATGCCCGCCGTGATCGAGCCGGCCACGGAGCGTCTGCTTTTGCGGCAGTGGCGCTCGTCGGATCGCGCGGCCTTCGCTCAACTCAATGCCGACCCACGGGTCATGGAGTTCTTCCCATCGACGCTCGGCGAAGCAGAGAGCGATGCCCTGGCCGACCGTTGCGAGTCTCTAATCCGCGAACGCGGCTGGGGCCTCTGGGCCGTTGAGCTCAAGACCGATCGCAGCTTCATTGGCTTCGTCGGATTGCACATCCCGACCGTTGAGTTGCCGTTTTCGCCCTGCACGGAGGTAGGTTGGCGGCTGGCCTTCGACTACTGGGGGCACGGTTTCGCCACCGAGGCGGCGCACGAAGCTATCCGCGTTGGATTTGGGGCTCTCCGGCTGGAGGAGATCGTCTCGTTCACGGCCGTGACGAACAGGAGATCTCGCGCAGTCATGGAGCGTCTGGGAATGACGGCGAGCGGTTCGTTTGAGCACCCGAGCGTGGCGGTCGGCAGCTCTCTCCGGGCCCACTGCCTGTATCGCTTACGCCGTGCCGCCCACAGCCCAAACTAGGCCGGCGTAGAACATGCCCAATAGCAGCCGCTCAGCGCGAGCCGTGCTGCGACGCGTCTCGACCGCCGCCGTGACTGCCGCCGTTGCCACGATAGGTCCCACCGCCTTGACCGCTGCCGCCGCCGGAGTCCCGAGACGGAGCCGCATAGCCCGAGCGGGACTCCGACCGGCCCTGCGGCGCACCGCCGGAGGTTGCGCGCGGCGAGCCGCCGCCGCTGTTGTAGCTCGGAGCCGGCCGAACGGCCTGCGGAGGAGACCGCGAAATCGCTCCGGCGCCTCCGCCACTTGGCACGGACGGCGCGGTCCATGAGCCGGCCGGCGGCTGGGTCGCACCGCCGGACCGATAGACGCCGCCGTTGCCGCGCGACCCTGGCGCGGTCGGCGCGCGCTGGCTGGCGCCGCTCGGCACCGAATACCGGGACGCCGGAGGCGTGTAGCGCTGTGCCGAAGGGCTGTTGAGCGACGTCGAGCGCTCGGGAACGCCGCGGCGCGGATCGGCGGCGTTGCCGGGGCTCGTGTGGCTCGAGCTGCCGCCGCTGCGGCTTGCACCGTCGTTGCGAGGTGCCGCCGGCGTCGTGGTCGTGCGGCCGCGCGCGGCGCCATTGCCATTGTCAGCGGGGCGCGTCGTGGGCCGCTCGCGCGTAGCGGGCGGCGCCGCGACGCTCGTCTGACCGTTGGTTTGAGCCGGATTGCGGTAGCTGCCGGAGCGCGCGGGGGCGGCGGTGCTGCGTTCGCCCGTGCGAGCGCCCGGCGCCGTGAAGGTGCCGCCGCTCGCGCGGCCGTCTTCGCGCAGCGCCGTGCCGGCGCCCGGCGTGCGCACTGCGCCCGGCGTGCGAACCGCCCCCGGCGTGCGCACGTAGTGATCGTCGCTGCGCACGAACGGCCGGCCGTCGCGGCGCGGGCCCGGATTCCACGCGTAGCCGCTGCGGCTCACCGCCGTGTTCAAGTGGATGTCGTTACGGACGTAGAACGAGTCGTGATACGAGTGGCCGTAGTACGGATGCCCGTAATAGCCGCAGTGGTAGACGTTCACGTGATGTGAATGCCAGCCGATCACAAATGCGGTGGTCACGCCCCAGAAGTAGCCCGTGTGGAAGGCGTAGCCCACAGGATACGGGTAGTAGTAGAGCGGGTAGGCGTACGGGTAGTAGTAGAAGACCGGCGCGCTCTGGTACACGACGACGCGCTCCGGCTCGTAGTACGGCACGTACACCACCTGCGGATTGGCGGGCGCGATCGTGATCTCGTCGTTCGTGTTCGCCACGACCTGCTTGTCGTCGCTGCGCAGGTTGCCGCTCGTGTACGCGCGGCCGCGGAACTTCTGGATCGCGTCGAGCACGTCGGCGCGCTGATTGAGCACGGCCTCGCCGAGGTCGTAGGTCCAGTCGAGGTCGTCGTTCATTTTCTTGACGACCTCGGGGTAGTTCAGCAGCGCGACGACGGAGTCGTCCCAGGTGTCGTTCGGCTGCAGCGTGGAGTCCTTGGCGCGCGCGTCGAGGAAGCGCGCCGCCTGCACGACTTGCAGCGGGTAGGTGGAAGCCGGCAGCACGATGCCGATGAGGTCGTCGGCGTAGAGCGCGATCGGCCCCACGAGCTGCTCGAGCTCGGCGGCGGATCTCATCCGAGGCGCGGCTTGCTGGTCCTGAGCGTCCTGGGCGTGCAACGGCCCGGCGGCGAGCACGGCTGCCGCGGTCGCGAGCACGGCGAGCGCGAGCCAGCGGCGGATTCGAGCCGCCGAGCCGCGTTCGAGAGCGATGACTTGATGCCGGTACATAACCACCCTCCAAGGGTCGCGCTGTTACACCGCGACCAATGGGCATTACGCCCCTTGTAGCAGGCAGATTACCGGCGGACAGCTGAATGGGGGCTTAATGTAGGTGCTGGGCGGGCCGCGGCTCCGTTAGTGACCCGGGACGCGTCACCAGCCTTGGAGCACGCCGCCGTCGAACCAGTCCCAGAGGAGATAGAACGCGAGCTCCCTGTACCGGCCCTCGCGTTCGGTGACGGGTAGCTTCGCGCCCACGCCGAGGACCACGTGCTGCCGCGTGCTCAGAGTCACCTGGAATTGCGGCACGAGGTCCCATTCGGTATTCGCGCCGCTCTCGAGCTCCCGCGCCGCCAGCGCTTCGATCATCGGCGTCCACGCGCGGCCGAAGCCGCCGCCGGTGGTCCAGGTGTGCCCGAAAGCTACGCGCAGCCCAACCTCGTCCTCGAGCGCGGAGGAGGAGGGGAATTCCGCCGTGCCTTGGAGCTGCATGAAGCTATCCTGCCCGAGCAGTTTGTCGTACAGCACGAAGGACTCGAGCACCGTGGTGCCGGAGCCGAACCCTTTGGCCTCGTCGCCGGTGGGCAGAGAGAGCTCCCCGCCCACGGCCAGGATCGAGCCGCGCTCGAGGTCGTGCGCGAGCGTGTGCTTCACCGCGATCGCGAGGTCGCCGGTGCCGCTCACGTGGCCTTGCGGGTCGCCGAGGTCCGCGCGCGAGAACGGCAAGCTGAGCTCCATCTGGTTCAGCTGGCCGAAGCGCTGCTCCCACTGGAATTGGTGGGTGAGCGAGGCCGGCCCCTCGGCGGCGATCGTGGTGGTGATCACGGCCTCGTCTTCGGGGTACGCCTTCTCCGTGTAGAGCGCGCGCGGCATGTTGAGCTCGCCGCGCGGCCAGCGGTCGTCCTTGCAGAACGCGCGCACATAAGTCACGACGGCGTCGATTTGCTCGTCGGTGAGCGCTTCGCCGAACGCAGGCATGCGGCGGCTGAATGCCCGCACCGGTCCGCCGCGTTGCACGATCGCGCTCCAATCGCCGGCCTGCTCGCGCGAGCTGAAATCGCAGTCCGTGAAATCCGGCAGCGGCTCCTCGAAGCCCACCTCGGCGGAGGTACGGCCGCGCCCGTCGGCGCCGTGACACGCGGCGCACGCGGAGCGGAAAATCTGCGCGCCGTCCGGCGCGCTCTGTGCGCGCGCATTCGCGCAAAGAAGAAGCGCGGCGCACGTTAGCCCTGCGCCCCACCAGGTCGAAGTCGAGTAGGCACGATCGCCGTCGTTGGCGCAGCTTGCCGCGCCGCTTTTTCTTGTAACGAGCACGCGCGGCAGTATAGTGGCGCGGGCCCGATCTAAAAAGCTTTAAAAATCATGCGTTTGCGAATCGTTTGCATTTGCGTTGGCCTCGCGACGAGCGGCATGTCGTGGGCGGCGAAGACGCATCCCGGCGGCGAGCACGCGAGCGCATTCGCAACGTCGGCGGATTGCATCGCGTGTCACAGCGGCGTGCGCGATGCCGCCGGCGAAGACGTCTCGATCGCTCCCGCCTGGCGCGCCACCATCATGGCGAACTCCGCGCGCGATCCCTATTGGCAGGCGGCGGTGCGCCGAGAGACGCTCGATCATCCCGAGGCCTCGGCCGAGATCCAGGACACGTGCTCCACGTGTCACATGCCGATGGCCCGTTTCGACGCCGCACTCGCCGGGCGAAAAGGCGAAGTGTTCGCGAACCTGCCGCCCGACGCGCCATCGCACGTCGAGGCCTTCGACGGCGTTTCGTGCTCGGTGTGCCATCAAATCAACCCGGTGAACCTCGGCACGCCGGAAAGCTACGACGGCGGATTCAAGATCGACACGAGCGCGGCGTTCGGCACGCGGCCGATGTTCGGGCCGTACGCGATCGAGCAGGGCCGTGCTGCTCTCATGCGCTCGTCCGCGCAGTTCACGCCGAGCACCGGCCCGCACGTGCAGCAATCGACACTCTGCGCCACCTGTCACACGCTCTACACGCGCAGCGTCGGCGGTGCGGAAGGCGGGGATCTGCCTGAGCAGGTGCCGTACGAGGAGTGGCTGCACAGCGACTACCGCGACACGCGCAGCTGCCAGTCGTGCCACATGCCCGAAGTCCCGGGCAGCGTGCCGATCTCATCGGTGCTCGGCGAGCCGCGCGAGCACGTGTCGCGGCACACGTTCCGCGGCGGCAACGCGTTCATGCTCGGCTTGCTCAACAAGTACCGCGACGAGCTCGGCGTGCGCGCGCCGTCGGCGGAGCTCGACGAGGCGGTGCGCGACACGCACCGCTATCTCGCGACGTCCGCCGCGACGGTTGCGATCGAGTCCGCGCAGCGGCGGGGCAACTCGCTCGCGGTGGACGTGGCCGTCGCGAGCATCACGGGGCACAAGTTGCCCACCGGGTACCCGGCCCGGCGCGCCTGGCTGCATCTCACCGTGCGCGACGCGAACGGGGCCGTGCTGTTCGAATCGGGTCGCGTCCAGCCCGACGGTTCGATCATGGGCAACGACAACGACGTGAACCCCGACGCTTTCGAGCGGCACTATGAGGAGATAGGGACGCAGGATCAGGTGCAGATCTACGAGTCGATCATGGCAGACGCCGCGGGCAAGCCCACCACCGCGCTGCTCCGCGGCGTGACTTACGCGAAGGACAATCGGCTGTTGCCGCGCGGTTTCGACAAGACCACGGCGCCGGCCCAGGTGGCCGTCCTCGGCGATGCCGCGCGCGACGTCGATTTCGCCGGCGGCGGCGATCGGGTGCGCTATCGCATCGCGCTCGCCGGCCGAGCCGCCGGTGCGCTCCGCGTGGACGTGGAGCTCCTCTATCAGCCGATCGGCTATCGCTGGGCGAAGAACCTCGAAGCTTACGACGCTTTCGAGACGCGGCGTTTCACGGGCTACTATGCCGACACGATCGGCTCTGCGCCCGCGGCGCAACTGGCCGAGGCGCATGCCGTCGTGCCCTGATGCGCCCAAGGAGCTCGACCGCTTTTTGCTGCGTTCGGCGTCCGACGCTCAACGACGGTGATTTTCATTGCCAGCGGAGGGTATGCATGCGCGCGGTTTGGTCGTTGCTCGTAACAGGGATCGTGGCGCTCGCCGTCCCCTCGCATCCGTCGCTCGCGGCCCCGCCACCGGAGCTCGGGCCGGTGGAGGGCAAGGTCGTGTGGGTGGACTTCTGGGCGTCCTGGTGCGTTCCTTGCCGGCGCTCGTTCCCGTGGATGAACACGATGCACGAGAAATACTCGGCGCAGGGGCTGCAGATCATCGCGGTGAATCTCGACATGGAACGCGCGCTCGCCGACGGCTTCCTCGTGGAGAGCCCCGCCAAGTTCGCGATCCGGTTCGATCCCGAGGGCAAGCTCGCGCAGCAGTTCGACGTGCAAGCGATGCCGAGCTCGTTCGTGCTCGACGCAGACGGCAAACTCATCGCCGTGCACCATGGGTTCAAGCTTGCGGACACCGCCGAGTACGAGAAGCAGATCCAGGCCGCGCTCGCGGGAGGGCCGCTCCCCGAAGTTTCAACGAAGCGAGGACAACGCAAGTGACTGGCATCAGACGACGGTTGGCCGTGTGCGCGGCGCTCGCCGCCGCCGGCGCGGCGCTCGGCGGTTGCGCCGGCGTGGAGCCGTGGCAGCGCGACGTGCTCGCGCGCCCCGACATGCAGCTCGTTGCCGATCCGCTCGAGGCCGCGGCGGACGAGCACATCTACTTCAGCAAGGAAGCCTCGAGCGGCGGCCAGGGATTCGGCGGAGGCGGCTGCGGATGCAACTGAAGAAGCGCAAACCGATGCGCAAGCTGCGCAACGTGGGCACGCCGTTGGCCGCCGCCACCTGCGCGTTGCTCGGTCAAGCGGCGCCGCGCACCGTGGACGCCCAGGAGCTCGCCCCGTGGGACTTCGACACATCGTTCTTGATCTACAGCGAGGCCGACGGCCGCGTGCAGGATCTGAGCTTGAACGGGATCGCTCGCAAGGAGCTGCGCGAGGACTCGTTCCTCAACCTCACGTTCGCGCTCGACAGTTTGACCGGCGCGTCGCCGAGCGGTGCGGCGCCGTCGAACGTGGTGCAGACCTTCACGAGTCCCTCGGGAAACGCGTCGTACACGGCCGGCGCGGTCAACCCGGTGCTCGACAGCACCTTCCATGACCAGCGGATCGCCGCGAGCGGCAGCTGGCAATGGCCGGTTACGCGCCTCACGCTGATGGACGTCGGCGCCAGCATCTCCAACGAATACGACTACACGCACCTCGGCGTCGACGCGAAGGTGGCCCGCGACTTCAACAACCGCAACACGACGCTGTCGTTCGGCGTCGCGCTCGCCAGCGACACCGTCGATCCGGTGGGCGGCGCGCCGGTGCCGCTCGCGCCGATGCTGGGGCTGGGCAACATGGCCAGCAAGCGCGGCGACGACTCCAAGGACGTCACGGATTTCCTGATCGGCGTGACCCAGGTCGTGAACCGCAAGACGATCGTGCAGCTCAACTACTCGCTGAGCAATTCGGACGGCTACCTCAACGATCCGTACAAGATCCTCTCGGTCGTCGACGCCGTCACCGGCTCGCCCGTGCCGGGACCTGCCGGCAGCGGCCTCTACCGCTATCTCTACGAAGGCCGCCCCGACTCGCGAGAGAAGCAGAGCCTGTTCGGCCTCGTGAAGCACGACTTCGACGGCAACGTGCTCGAGGCGTCGCTCCGTTACATGACCGACGACTGGGGCGTGGACTCGCAGACGCTCGATGTCCATTACCGCTGGGGACTGAAGGACGGCCGCTATCTTCAACCGCACGTGCGCTACTACTCGCAAACCGCGGCCGACTTCTATCACACGGTGCTGTTCGACGGCCGGCCGGTGCCGCAGTTCGCTTCCGCCGACTACCGGCTCGGCGAGTTCGACGCGATTACCTTAGGCCTCAAGTACGGGATGCCGACGAAGAAGGGCGAGTGGTCGGCGCGTCTCGAGTGGTACCAGCAAACGGGCAACGCCGATCCGGCGGCGCGCGTGGGCGTGCTCACGAACCTCGACCTCTATCCGGATTTGAACGCGTTGATCGCGCAGGTGAGCTATAAGTTCGGACGCCGCTGACCGAGTCCCCGCCGCCGCGCGCCTCGAGGCGCGGCCTTACGGCTGGTTGGGGTTGTTCGACGCGATGGCGAGCCCGTGCGAGGTGCACGTCGCGGACGCGAGCCGTGACCTGGCGGGCCGCGTGCTCGAGGCCGTCGCGGGCGAAGCCCGCCGCATCGAGCGGAAGTGGAGCCGCTACCGCACGGACAACGTCGTCCACGAGATCAACACCGCCGGCGGGCGCACCGTGACGGTCGACGAGGAGACCGCGCGGCTCATCGACTACGCCGCGAACCTGTTCGAGCTCAGCGACGGGCGCTTCGACATCACGTCCGGCGTGCTTCGCGAGGTCTGGAAGTTCGACGGCAGCGATCGAGTACCCACCCGCGCCGCCGTCGCGGCCGTGCTCGCGAAGGTCGGTTGGCGCCGCGCGCGCTGGCGGCGTCCGGAGCTCACTCTCGAGCCCGGCATGCAGATCGACTTCGGCGGCATCGGCAAGGAGTACGCCGTGGACCGGGCGGCGGCGCTCGCGTCCGCGATCTCGAACCGCTGCTTGCTCAACTTCGGCGGCGATTTGCTCGCCACCGGTCCGCCGGCCGATGGCCGCCCCTGGCGTGTGGGCATCGAAGGGCTTGCGCACCCGACGCGTGCCGCCAAGGAGATCGACCTCAAGCAGGGCGCGCTCGCCACGAGCGGCGACGCCCGGCGGTTTCTACTCAAGGACGGCAAGCGCCTCGGCCACATTCTCGATCCGCGCAGCGGCTGGCCGGTGGAGGGCGGGCCGCGCTCCGTGACGGTGGCCGCGCCCACGTGCACCGAGGCTGGCATGCTGGCGACGTTCGCGCTCTTGCACGGGCCGGACGCGGAGGCGTTTCTCGCGGCCCAGGGCGTTCGCCATTGGTGCCTTCACTGACCTGAAACCAGGGGCGGCCGGTGGCGGGCTTCCCCAACCGACTTTCCGCGTTGAAGGTGTCCGACTCTTAGTCACGGGGAAAACCTCGAGAAGAGAGTCGTCGTGCCCAAAGCCGAAGCCGGCAAGCTGTCCGAGGCTGCAGCGCAGCCGTTCCTGCCGTTTTCCAAGCCGTCGATCACCGCCGGCGACATCGCGGCGGTGGCGGCGGTTCTCGAGTCGGGTTGGATCACGACCGGGGGCCGCTGCGCCGAGCTGGAAGAGCAATTCAAGGCGCTCACGGGCTGCCGCCACGCGATTGCGCTCACGTCCGCTACCGCGGGCATGCACGTGCTCCTGCACGCGCTGGGGCTCGGCCCCGGCGACGAGGTCATCACGCCGTCCATGACCTGGGTTTCCACCGTGAATCTCATCAGTCTTTGCGGCGCCACGCCGATATTCGTCGACGTGGACCGCGATACCTTGATGGTCACGCCGGAGTGCGTGAGGGCCGCGCTCACCGCTCGCACCAAGCTCGTGATCCCGGTTCACTTCGCGGGCGCGACGCTCGACCTGGACCCGTTGCGGGCGATCGCGCGTGAGCACGGCGTGCCGCTCATCGAGGATGCGGCGCACGCCGCGGGCGCGCACTACCGCGGAGCCCCGATCGGCAGCAGCGGCACCGCGGTCTTCTCGCTCCATCCGATCAAGAACCTCACCACCGGCGAAGGCGGCGTGATCTGCACCGACTCGGAGGCTCTCGCAGCCCGCGTGCGGATGCTGCGGTTTCACGGACTCGGCGCGGACGCATACCAGCGCGAAACACAGGGTCGCGCTCCGCAGGCCGAAGTGATCGAGCCGGGCTACAAGTACAACCTGCCGGACATGAACGCCGCGCTCGGGGTGAGCCAATTGCGCCGGCTCGGCGCGATGAACGCGAAGCGGGCGGCGCTCGCGCACCGCTATCACGAGCTCCTGCGCGACGTCGAGGGCGTGCTGCCGCTCGGGTTGCCGGCGCACGCCATGCAGCACGCGTGGCACCTGTTCGTGGTGCGGGTGGATCCGGAGCGAGCGGGCTCGAGCCGAGACGAGCTCATGGCGCGTCTCAAGGGCCGCGGCATCGGCACGGGGCTGCACTTCCGCGCCGTCCACACCCACAAGTACTACCGCGAGCGCTCGACGCTGCGTCATCCGCTGCCGAACACGGAGTGGAGCTCGGCGCGCATCTGCTCGCTGCCGTTGTTCCCCGACATGGAGCTCGGCGACGTCGATCGAGTCGTTGCGGCGATCCGCGCCGTGCTGAGCGAGCGCCGCCGATGAAGACCGGCTGCGTGTCGATCGTCGTGCCGGTGCTCAACGAAGCGGAGAATCTCGGCGAGCTCATTCGGCGCTGTACATCGGTTGGATGCGCGTTGCGCTGCGACTTCGAGCTGATCGTCGTCGACGACGGCAGCACCGACGAGTCTCCCGCGATCGTGAGCACGGCGTCCGCACGCGATCCGCAACACGTCGTTTCCGTGCGTTTGAACCGCAACTACGGCCAGCACGCCGCGGTGCTCGCGGGGCTCGCGCAGGCGCGCGGCGACGTGATCGTCACGCTCGACGGCGACTTGCAGAATCCGCCCGAGGAGATCCCGCGGCTGCTGGCCGTCATCGAGGAGGGCTACGACATCGTCGGCGCGGTGCGCCGCCGTCGCGAAGACTCGTGGCTGCGCGTCGCGGCGTCCGGCTTCGTGAATCGCCTCATGGCTCGAGCCACGGGCATCTACACGCGCGACTTCGGCTGCATGCTGCGGGCCTACCGGCGCGAGATCGTGGATGCCGTGCTGGCCTGCCGCGAGCGCAACACGTATGTGCCCGCGCTCGCCAACAGCTTCGCCGGGCGGATCGGCGAGGTGATCGTGGAGCATTCCGAGCGGCGCGCGGGGCGATCGAAATATCGCGTTTGGTCGCTGATCAACCTCTACTTCGACATGCTCGTGAGCACCACCACGGCGCCGTTGCGGCTGCTCAGCATCGTCGGCGGCGCACTCGCCGTGATCGGCGCGGCCTTCGGCGTGTTGCTGCTCGCGCTGCGCTTGGTCTACGGACCGGACTGGGCAGCGCAGGGCGTGTTCACGATCTTCGCGGTCTTGTTCTTGTTTCTCGGCATTCAGCTCGTGGGCATGGGCTTGCTCGGCGAGTACGTCGGCCGAATCTCGCGCGACGTGCAAGCGCGGCCCCGTTTCATCGTGCGCGAGGTCGTGGGCTCCGGGTGGTCTGCGAGCGGCGAGCCGCGCCAAGTGGCCGCCCGCAGCGCGGCGGGCGATCGGCGCTGACGCGCGGCGCCCTGGCAATGGAGAAGCGGATGCGGGCGATCGTACTCGGGTACCACCAGATGGGTTGCGTCGGCATCGACGCGTTGCTGCGCCACGGATTCGACGTGTGCGCCGTGTTCACGCACGTGGACGATCCGGGCGAGGCGATCTGGTTCGAATCCGTGGCCGAGCACGCGGCCGAGCGCCGGCTACCCGTGTTCGCGCCGGAAGACATCAACCATCCGCTCTGGGTCGCGAAGATTCGCGAGCTCGAGCCGGACGTGCTGTTCTCGTTCTACTATCGGCACCTCGTCTCCGACGATCTGCTCGCCATTCCGCCGTCGGGTTGCTTCAATCTCCACGGCTCGCTGCTGCCGAAGTACCGCGGCCGCGCGCCCGCGAACTGGGCGATCCTGAACGGCGAGCCGGCCACCGGCGTAACGCTGCACCACATGACGAGGCGGCCCGACGCGGGCGACATCGTGTGGCAGCGCCGCGTGCCGATCCTCCGCGACGACGATGCCCGCACGTTGAACCTCAAGCTCGCGGGGGAAGCGCGTGCGCTGTTGGACGACTGCCTGCCGCGGATCCTGAGCGGCACGGCTCCGCGAATCCCGCAGGACGAAGCGGCCGCGTCGTACTTCGGCAGGCGCCGCTCGGAAGACGGTGTCATCGACTGGCGCCAGCCCGCGGAACGGATCGCGAATCTCGTGCGGGCCGTCACGCGGCCGTATCCTGGCGCGTTCACTCACGCGACGGGAACCAAGATCCTGGTGTGGAAGGCGGAGGCGCTGGCGGAATCCGCGGGCCGCGCCGAGCCCGGCACCGTCATGCGTGCAGACCCGCTCGAGATCGCCTGCGGCGACGGCGTTCTGCGAGTGGCCTACGCACAAGCGCACGGGGGTTTGTACAGCGCGGGAGGGCAGCTCGCCGCGGACCTGCGCTTGGTGGAAGGCGCGCGCCTCGGGTCGCCGCGTGACGAGCGATCGGCGCGCAAGCGCAAGACCCGCGTGCTGATCCTCGGCGTGAACGGCTTCATCGGCAACTACCTGAGCGAGCGCCTGCTCGACGACGGCCGCTACGAAGTCCACGGCATGGACCTGAACGACCACGCGATCAAGCGGCTCGAGGAGCGCCCCGACTTCCACTTCCATGAAGGGGACATCGCGATCCACCGCGAGTGGATCGAGTACCACATCAAGAAGTGCGACGTGATCGTGCCGCTCGTGGCCATCGCGACACCCATCGAGTACACGCGCAATCCGCTGCGCGTGTTCGAGCTCGACTTCGAGGAGAACCTGCGGGTGGTGCGCTACTGCGTGAAGTATCAGAAGCGGCTGATCTTCCCGTCGACGTCCGAGGTCTACGGGATGTGCGACGACGACGAGTTCCACGAGGACACGTCGCGGTTGATCGTGGGGCCGATCCGCAATCAGCGCTGGATCTACTCGGCGTCGAAGCAGCTGCTCGACCGCGTGATCTGGGCGTACGGCCGTCAACAGGGTTTGAGATTCACGTTGTTCCGGCCGTTCAATTGGATCGGGCCGCGGCTCGACTCGCTCGCCGCGGCGCGAATCGGCAGCTCGCGCGCGATCACGCAGCTCGTGCTGAACCTCGTCGAGGGCACTCCGCTGCTCCTGATCGACGGCGGGCGGCAGAAGCGCTGCTTCACCGACGTCCGTGAAGGCATCGAGTGCCTCTTCAGGATCATCGAGAACGAAGGCGGCCGCTGCGACGGCCAGATCTTCAACATCGGCAGTCCCGATAACGAGGCCAGCATCCGCGAGATGGCGGAAATGCTGATCGCGCAGTTCGAGCGGCACCCGTTGCGCGACCGCTTTCCGCCGCTCGCGGGCGTCAAGGAGATCGAGAGCGCGGCGTACTACGGGCAGGGCTACGAGGACGTCACTTACCGCCGCCCGAGCATCGCGAACGCGGAGAAGCGGCTCAAGTGGCGGCCCGTGGTGCCGCTCCTCGAGTCCGTGGAGCGCACGCTCGA
>DASUFK010000326.1:0-2700 GCA_036274615.1 Gammaproteobacteria bacterium
GCCACAGCGCCGAGAGCCGCGGAGCCCGGGCGCGTAGCGCCCGGGTGCTCGCCGATAGGCGAGCATCCGGATCCGCGGCGGCACGCCCTCACTACATGCGCAAAGAGTGAACGACCGCGGGCCGGACCCCGGCGAACGCGCCGTGGCGAGGGAACCGGCCGAAGGCCGGCGAAGTCGCGTGCCGCGGCATGGGTACTACGTGTCCGTTCGAGGTGCGGACGCAGCCGCGACGCGGGCGAGCTCGGCCGAGGTGAGACGAGCGCGCGGGTCGACTAACGCGGGTCGATGCGCATAATGGGGCGGTCGGCCGCGTTTCGCGGACAGGGGACTGCAAGGGGATGGTTGCCGTTTGGATCGGCGGGGCGCTGTTGCTCGGCCTCGTCGCGTGGCGGGTGGGGTTGCCGCCGCTCGTGGGGTTTCTGAGCGCGGGGTTCGTGTTCAGCGCGTTCGGGCTCGAACGGTCGCCGATGCTCGGCGATCTCGCGCACGCCGGCGTGCTGCTGCTCTTGTTTGCCGTCGGACTCAAGCTGCGGGTCAAGACGCTGCTGCGCTACGAGGTCTGGGGCACGGCGCTCGTCCATCTCGTGCTCACCGGCGCGCTCGGCGCCGTGGTCGTGCGTTGGGGCGCGGGCTTCTCGTGGTGGCTCTCGTTCCTGCTGGCGGTCTCGCTCGGCTTCTCGAGCACCGTGCTCGCGGCCAAGGTGCTCGAGGGCAACCGCGAGCTGCGCGCGGTGCACGGCCGCGTCGCGATCGGCATCCTGATCGTGCAGGACATCGTGGCGGTCGCGCTCCTCGCCGTGATCAGCGTCGAGACGCCGTCGCCGTATGCGCTGCTCTTGCTCCTGCTGCCGTTCGCGCGCCGGCCGATCGCCTGGCTGCTCGACTTCTGCGGCCACGGCGAGCTGCTCGTGCTGTTCGGGGCGGCGCTCGCGATGGGCGGAGGGGAGCTGTTCGCGCATCTCGGTCTCGGCGCCGAGCTCGGGGCGTTGGTGCTCGGCATGATGCTGGCCGACCACAAGCGCGCGCAGGAGCTCACCAATGTGCTCTGGAGCCTGAAAGAGCTGTTCCTGGTCGGATTCTTCCTGAACATCGGCTTCAGCGGCCCGCCGACGTGGGTGGCGCTGCGCGACGGCTTGTGGCTGCTGCTGTTCCTGCCGGTGCAAGGAATCATCTTCTTCTTGTCGCTGATCG
Organism: Gammaproteobacteria bacterium; assembly: GCA_036274615.1. Classification (GTDB taxonomy): domain Bacteria; phylum Pseudomonadota; class Gammaproteobacteria; order Steroidobacterales; family Rariloculaceae; genus FEN-1219. The sequence continues at coordinate 1,192 of DASUFK010000326.1, forward strand.
CGCTCGGGCTGCGCGCACGCACGAGCTTCCTCACCGCCGTGAGCCTCACCACCTACAGCGAGTTCGCGCTGATCGTGGGCGAGGCGGCCGTGAACGACGGTCTGATCGCGGAGGAGTGGCTCGTGGTGGCGGCCGTGACGGTTGCCGTGTCGTTCATCGCGGCGGCGCCGCTCAACGCGTTCGCGCACCAGTTGTACCAGCGCATCGCGCCCTGGCTCGAGCGGCTCGAGCGCGACAAGCGCCATCCCGACGACGAGCCGATCACCCTCGGCAAGGCCGAGATCTTGATCGTGGGCATGGGCCGCGTGGGCGCGGGCGCCTACGACTATCTCCGGCAACAGGACGAGAACATCGTCGGCATCGACAGCGACCCCGGTAAGATCGAGTCGAACATCCGCGCCGGCCGGCGGGTGGCCTACGCCGACGCCGAGGACCCGAGCTTCTGGCACCTGCTCAACATCGACCGGCTGCGGGCCGTGATGCTCGCGGTGCCCGACTTGCAGGCGAAGCTCTCGGCCGCTCGGGCGCTGCGCGCCCGCGGCTTCAAGGGGCTGTTGAGCGCGACTCACTTGTATCCCGAGGAGTACACGCCGATCATCGAATCCGGCTGCGACGTCACCTATAACTACTACACGGAAGCGGGCGTCGGCTTCGCGCGCCACACGTACGAGACGCTGCGCGCGCCGGTCGAGCCGCGGGCGCCGGCCATGGAATTCGAGTGAACGGGGTCCGCGGCGGCCCGTCTCGACATAAGATGCGCCGGCAATGAGACTCCGGTCGTTTCTCGGGTGTGTGCGCCGTCCGACAATTCGCGCTTCGAAGAGGATGGCCGCGCGCGCGATGTTCTTCTAGATGAGTGACGATTCGTCGAACCTTGGGTTTCCAACCGTTCTGGGGGTTAGGTCATGAGCACTGCCAATCCGTATGCGCCGCCTCGCGGCGCCGTTCGCGACGTGAGAGATCCCGACGACACCGGCGCGCTTGCGGGTCGCGGCGCCCGGCTCGGCGCGGCGATTCTCGACGCCATCATCGGCGGCTGCCTCATCTACGGGCCGCTGCTGATCGTCCTGATCATCGGCGCGGCCATGGGTAGCGATTGGCAGAACGACCAGGCGGCAGCGGCAACGATCTTCGCCGCCGGCGGCATCGGGATGCTGATCGGCGGCATCGTCTGGGCCGTCATCACCTGGCGGCTGGTATCGCGCAACGGTCAGACGATCGCCAAGAAGATGCTCAACATCAAGGTCGTTCGCAGGGACGGCTCACCCGCGTCGCTCGGCCGGATCTTCTGGCTGCGCAACGTGGTGAACGGGCTGCTCGGCATCATCCCGCTCTACGGGCTGATCGACATCCTGTTCATCTTCGCCGACGACCGTCAGTGCCTGCACGACAAGCTCGCCGACACGATGGTCGTCGAGGCCTGATCGGCCGGCGGCCGTGGCGAGCGACGTAGACGCCGTCGTCTCGGCCGAGACGCCGGAAGGTATTTTGCTGGAGCTGCGGCCGGCC
>DASUFK010000327.1:0-6775 GCA_036274615.1 Gammaproteobacteria bacterium
TGTAGCGAGTTTGGCGCTTGAGAACTTGGAGCGCGTACGACACGCGTTCATCGTTCGGCAGCGCATGATCGATGAGGTGCGCCGCATTGCTGACGGCGCCGAGCGGGTTGCGGAGCTCGTGCGCGAGCGTGCCGAGCATCACGGTCTTGCGCCGATCCTCGGCCCCGAGCAGCTCCGCGCGATTGCGCAACGCTTCGACCTGGCCGCGCACGTCGGTGCGGTCGCGCAGCACCTTCGCGTAGCCGATCACGGCGCCGCCCTCGCGCAAGCAGTAAACGACGCCGCTCGCCCAGAACCGGAGGCCGTCGCTGCGCAGCATCCACCGGTCGTCCTCGCCGGTGCCCGACTGGCGCGCGTGCTCGAGCTCCTTCTCCGGCACGCCGGCGGCCTGATCCTCGGGGGTAAACAGGCAGTGAGTGGAGCGCCCCAGCATGTCGTCGGCCGTGCGCCCGAACAGGTTGGACGCGGCCATCATCCAGCCGACCACCTTGCCACCCTCGTCGAGCAGGATCAGGGTGTGGTCCGAGCTTTGTTCCATGAGCACGCGCAACAAGCGGGCGGGATCCATCACGTCCTCCTCGCCGGCCGAAGTGCGGCCGCATCCGGGGGGGACCTGCAAGGTTCGTACCGGGGAGCTACTGGATGGCGTCGAGCAGCGAGCCTTCGGCCACGGGCCGGCCGACCGTGAACTGCAGCTGCCAACTGCCGTTGTCGACGTAGCCGAGCGAGACCAGCACCGGGCCGAGCGGAGTTCTCCCCCCCAACCATCCCGAGATGCCGTACAGCACTTCCTCGGGCGTGCCGTCGAGACGGTCGCGCATCTCGCCGGCCTGGAGCCTCAGGCCCGCGTAGATCGCGCGGCCGGAGAGCGGCGAAAGCTCCGCGACGCGCCAGCCGTATTCGGTGCCCACGAACCAATAGCTGTCGCCGCGCAACTCTCCCGGGCGCAGGCCGGGGAACGTGCGGATGCCGCCGAGCTCGATCTGCTGCGTGATCGGCAAGTCGCCGTCCACCTCGTTCGCGCCGCCGACGATGAAGTTCAGGGAATTTCCGCCGCGCACCCGGAACGCTTTGGTGAACACCGATTCCCACACGCTGTAGTCCTCGTCGCCGCCGAAAAAGTCGTCGGAGCGCGCGTAGCGGATGGCCATGAACGAGCCGCTCGTCGGCAGCGCCACGGAATCGCGGGTGTCGTAGGTGATGCGCCACTGCACGCTCGAGTCGTCGGTCTTGTCGATCTCCGGCAGCACCGGCACGCCGGTATCGACCTGCGCGTCGTACCAGCCTTTGCGGATACCCACGCGCACCTGCGCGCGCGTGCCGAAATTCATGCCGAAGTCGACTTGCCCGTACGCCTCGCGCGTGTCGTAGCGGGCCACGCGCTCGCCGTCGAAATAGATGTCGTCGAGGTTCTCGTCGAAGAGCACGATCGGCTGAACGAAGAAGCGTTGCCGCGTGTCGATCGGCTGATAGAAGTCCGTGGTCGCGACGGTTTGCCGGCCGAGCTGGAGCGCGTTGTGCCAGCGGCCGCCGCGCGAGTTCACCCAGGTGCGGTCGTGGTCGAGGCGCAGAATCGCGAACATGTCGCCGCCTTCGTAGGCCGCGAGGCCGAGATCGGCGCGCAGAAAGTTCGGGCCCCACGGCTTCTCCACGGGCGCGATCTCGAGAACCTGCGAGCCGTCCGTGCCCGTCAACGAGTACTCCACGCGCTCGAAATCGCCGAGCGCATACACGCGCTCCACGTCGGCCGCGATCTCGGTAATGCTCACGCTCCCGCCGGGCGTAACGTTCTCGAGCTGGGCGCGCACGTACTCGGGATCCACGCGCTCCGAGCCCACGATCCGCACGTCCGCCAGCTTCGTCTCCGCCTTCTCGGCGCGCCCGAGCGATTGCGCCCACGCGCGGTACTCGTCTTCGGGCACGGCAAACTTCACGAGGTCGCCGCGGCGCATCTCGGCGGCCGCGCGGCCGAGCGCGATTGCCTCGGGCACGCGCTCGAAGTCGCCGGTGCCCATCGTGCCCATCGGCACCTCGATGCCGATGTCGGCCGGCGTGAGGCTTGCGATCTGCGCGCGCTCGTTCGCGCCGATCATCACGTCGAGCGAACGCGAGACGAGCGCGAGCGCGGACTCGAGGCTCTCGGGCTTGGGCGGCGGCGAAGACATCCAAACCGCGATCACGGCGTCGCCGCAGAGCCCCCGGCCGATGTCCACCGGCAGATTGCGGGTCATGCCGCCGTCGGACAGGATCCTGCCGTCCAACGTCACCGGCGAGAACACGCCCGGCAGCGCCATGCTCGCGCGCATCGCTTGCGACAGGTCGCCCTTGTCGAGCACTACCATGTCGCCGGCCAGCATGTCGGTGGCGACCGCGCGGAATGGAATCGGCAAGCGGTCGAAGTCGTCGGTCTGGCGCGTGTTCGCGACAAGCGCGCGGATCACCTGCTCGATTTCCTGCGTGCCGATGAGGCCGCCCGGCATCACGAGCTGCCGCTTGCGCATTCCGATCTCGAACGAGTTCGTGTAGGTGGCCGCCGTGAGCTTGCGCTGGATCGGCATGCGGTCGCGTGCCCCTTGGCCGCCGACCACGCGCGCCCAGTCCACCTCGAGCACGGCGCTCTCGATCTCGGCCGGCTCGACGCCCGACGCGTACACGGCGCCGACCAGCGCACCCATGCTCGTGCCGACGACACAGTCGACCGGAATGTGCAGCTCGTCGAGCACGCGCAGCACGCCGATGTGCGCGGCGCCCTTGGCGCCGCCGCCCGCGAGCACGAGCGCGACGCGCGGGCGCTTTGCCGTGGAGCCGCCCGGCGGCTGCGCGGCGGCCGGAGCGGCGCACGCGAGCGCCGCGCATAGCGCGATTAGCGCCAAAGACTTCGAAGGCGGCGGACCTGAGCGCATGACGGGCGGACGTGCCGATGACCCACGATGGCGAGGATCACCCTAGCGGCCGCCGCACGCGAGCCATAGGGGTCGATGGTCGACTTGACGGCCGCCGCGGCGGGTGTCTGGCACTAGCCGTGTCTGACACCGCAGGTGTCTGACACCACGGGTGTCTGACACCAGGGGTGCCGGATAGCGGATCAGGGGCGGCGCGGTAGTTTGGTCGACGTAACCAAGAACCCGTCGACAGGCTTCGTGTTCTCCGTGCGCAGCACGTGCGGCTCGCACGTTTCCACGGCGAGGCCCGCGTCGCCGAGCGACCGCTCGAGATAGGCGCGGGTGTGGCTGTAGCGTCCGTGCGGGTTGATGCGGAAGCCCTGCGGCGCGCCGTCGGGCTCCGCGGCCTCCACGGTGAAGATCAACACGCCGCCGTCGCGCAACGCGCGCGCCGTGGCGGCGAAGACCGCGTCGAGCTCGCCGAAGTAGCACAACGTGTCGGCCGACACGATCACGTCCCAGCCGCCCGGCGCGAGGGCCGAGATGTGCTCGGTGAGCTCCCCCTTTACGAGCTCGTGGTAGCCGCCGCGTGCCCGGGCCGCGTCGAGCATGCGAGCCGACAAGTCCACGCCGACCAACCGGCTCGCGTACGGCGCTAGCAGCGGCCCGCAGAGCCCCGTGCCGCAGCCCGCGTCGAGTATCGCGAGGTCGCGCGCGGGGGCTCCGGCTACCTTGCCGAGCGCGTCGCAGACCAGCTGCGGAGCGCGGTACTGCAGCACCGCGAGCTTGGAATCGAAGCTCTGCGCGAAGGCGTCGAACGTCTTCTCGACGTACTCATCGGACGCGCGCGCCGGCACGTCCACTCCGCTGCAAGCGGCCACCATGTGCTTCGCCGTCGGATTGTCGGGCTCGCTCTCGAGCCACTTGCGAAAGACGTTCGCCGCGCTCTCGTAGTCTCCGATCTGGTAATAGGCGAACCCCAACATGCGCCGGGTGTGCTCTTGCCCGGGATGGACGCTCAGCACTTTCCAGTAGAGGTCGATGGCTTCCGCGGTGCGCCCATTCATCGCCCGCAGATTGCCGAGGTTCGTGAGGGCGGCGAAATGACCGGGATTGGCCTCGAGCGCCGCGAGCAGGCTCTGCTCCGCCTCGTCCGTGCGTCCGAGCGCGTTGCGAATCGAGCCGAGATTGTTGAGGACGTCGGCGTCGCGCGGGTCGAGCTGCACCGACCGCTCGAAGGCGGCGACGGCCTCCTCGAAGCGCTGCCGGTCGAGCAGCGCGATCGCGAGATTGTTGTGGCGGCCCGCCGTGGGGTCGAGCGCAATCGAGCGCTCGATCAGAGCCAGCCCCTCGTCGCTACGGTCGCGCTGATGCAGCAACAGCCCGCGGAAATGTATGGCGTCCGGATAATCGGGGGCGACGGAGAGGATTCGCCGGTACCAGGTGTCGGCGACGTCGAGCTTGCCTGCGCGGTGCAGCTGGATCGCGTTTTGCAGCGCGTCCTCGATGGAAAGCTCGGTGGGTTGATCGGACACCGTGCCCCCTCGAAGACTATTGAGCCGGGAAAGAGAAGTTCACGTCGTCCGGAACCGCGAAGTCGTAGCCCTTGGTGAACCCGATCCAACGCGCGAAGAAGATCACGCCGCCCCAGATCAGGATCGACAGTGCTCCGGCCGCGCGCGCCGCGAACGGCGCCGGCACGTCGCGGTCCCATGCGGTGACGGACCGGAAGGTGCGGCCTTCGAAGATCGCCATGTTCGCTCCCGCGGCGAGCAGCGACAGCATCTTGAAGCCGAACGCGGCGTTGCGGAAGTAGGTGGTGGCATTCGGCGCGAACATCAGGAGCCCGGTAACCACCGAGACGCCGAACGCGGCCCAGGTGAGGCGCACGAGCTCCTCGTGCACGCGGGTGACGGCGCGGCGGGTGCTCGGTACGCCGAGCAGGCGCAAGTCGACGATCAGGATGGTGCCGAACACCACGGCGGCGGACAGCACGTGGATCGCCTCCACCACCGGCATCGCCCTGAGCGACATGCGCATCCACTCGCCGACGGCGGATGATTCCAGGATCTCTGCGATGCTCGCAACGATGTCCGCCACTGGGTGCCTTGGAGAGTGGAGGTCAGGCCGACGGCGACCACGAGCCCCAGACCGCCGCGTCGTAGGCGATCGCGCGGCCCAGGAAAACGATCGCGATCCAGACGACGAGCGCGGCCACCGCGGCCGCCTTGGTCGCGAAAGAGAAGCTCGGATCGGCCGCGCCGGCGGCCGGCTTGACCGTGCGTGCGAACACGATCGTGCAGATCACGACGGCGGCGATCAGGGTCATCTTGAGCCAGAACGACAGTGCAGTGACCTCGCGGACCGGCTCGCCGACGATCAACACGAGCCCGGTCAACGCCATCACCACGAGCCCGCACCACATCCACGGCGAGAACCGCCTCCACACCGCCTCGAACGTTTCGTCGGCACGCACGCGGCCGAGCACGCGCAGCGCGATCATCAAGATCGAGACGAACACCACGCCGATCATCAGAATGTGGATCGACTGGAGCAGCGGGATCACCCATTGCACGGACTGGATGGTCACGCTGACCGGAGTGGTCTGCAGCCACTCCGCGAGCTCGAGCACGTTGGATTACTCCGTGGCGTCGGGGAGAGCGCCGTCGCCGAACTTCTCGCTACCCGCAACCGAGTCGCAGTGCTTACCGGGCGCCGGCGGCGTCTTCGCCGGGCACTTGAACATCGCGCCGCCGTTCACGCGGCTGCCCGCGGGCTCGCCGCTGCGCAGCGGGTGCAAGCCCACGCTGATGATCGTGCCCTGCGGGAACGTGCTCACCGAGATGCCGTCCTTCGCGGCCTGCGCGGAGCCCGCCATCTCGACGGCCCAGGTGATCGGCTTGTTGTCTTTGTCCCGCTCGACATTGGTGTGGTCCTTGTTCATCGGCGCGAAGAAGATCTGTAGGTGGTTGGCGTCGGGGTTCACACGGGTGACCACGCCCGTGAACACTTTGGTCTGCTCGCCGTCGAAGATCGCGAACGAGTGATGCGCGAACGCCGGGGCTACCACCGTGGCGGCTGCGGCGACTAGGGCCGCGGCGACCGTGCCGCGGACGACTTTACGTTGTACGTTCATCGAAGGGGACTCCTCGGTTCCTGGCGCTCATTTTAGGGCGGAGAAGGCTTACTTGAAGCTGAATATGTCCTCGGCTTCAGGTTTCTCCATACCCTGCTCGAAGTACTTTTCCCAGATATGGGCCCAGGGCCGGCCATAGATATCGGGAACCTCGTATTGAATCTCGGTGCCCGGGGTCACGGGCGAGGCCTTGCCGTCGATCGGGAAGATCGTCTGGACGCAGTCGATGAAGACGTAGGGGTCGCCGGTGTCGAAGTCGCCGATCTTGACGTAATTACGGATGATCCGCACCGGCTCCACGAGCGCCTCGGGGTCGTAGAGGACCGCCTCGTGGTTGAGCCCCAGGAACTTGCCGCTCGCGTCGCGATTCGGCGTGTAGATCTCGATCGTCTGCATCTTGTTCGAGTACTCGAACGCGCCGTGCACCATCCAGCCCTGGATGTTCGACGTCCAGGTGATCAGCGTGTCTTTGTCCCAGAAGCCGATCGTCTCGCCGTACCAGCGCGGCACGTCCTGGCCCAAGCGCGGCACGGCGCCCGTCATGTTGAACTCGCGGCCGACGTAGATGTTGGTGATGAAGTTGCGCGCTATACCCGTGAGGATCTGCACGCGCTGCGGGGTCACCATGAACTCCCAGTCCCAGGTGGCGAACTCGTGCCAGCGGCGCATGAAGCCTTCCGGCCAGCAGTACTGGGACGGCCACTGCGCGCGATCGGTGACACCCTCGTGATAGGCCTGCTGCACCATGCGCTGCTGG
>DASUFK010000328.1:0-14009 GCA_036274615.1 Gammaproteobacteria bacterium
CGCGATTGCGGTCGATCCGGACTTTCTCGGACGGAGACCGGAGGCTTCGCAACGCTCGCGGATAAGGACTTCTACGTAGCGGGCTCTCTCGGCCGGCGCGCTCGCCGCGGCTCCTCGCCTTTCCAGAACCGCTCCTCCTCGAAGCCGAAGCCCGAGTCGGCGAAGCGAGATCTGACGTCCGCGATCATCGACGGGTGACCGCAGGCGTAGACGCACGTCTGCGCGGGGTCGAGCGCCCAGCTCCGCACGTAGCGCTCGACGATCGCGTTCACGCGGCCGGTCTCGCCGCGCCATGCGGTATTGCGCGGATCGCCGGGACGCGAGCACGTGGCCACGAAGCGGATGTTGGCGTTCTGGGCCGCGAGGTTGCCGAGCTCCGCGTCGTAGCCGAATTCGTCCGCGTAGCTCGCGCCCTCGAGCACGTAGAACGAGTGAGGCTCGTCGGGCTCCTCGACCCAATGGCGCACGATGCTCACGAACGGCGCCACGCCCGTCACGGTGGCCACCATCACGTGATGCCGGAATTCCGGGTTCAGCAGGAACACGCCCTTGGCGCGGGGCCGCATCGTCACCGTGTCGCCGGCGCGAAGCTCGTGCAGCAACGGCGTGAGGTGCCCCTCGGGCGGCGGGATCCTTTCGACGAAGAGCTCGATGAGCGGCTCGCGCGGCGAGGACACGATCGAGTACGGCCGCTCGATGCCGTTCACTCCGACCGTGCAGTACTGACCTGGCAAGAAACTGAACGGCTCGGCCGGCTTAAGCCAGAGCTTGAAGTGGTCGGCGGTGAAGTCCGTCCGGCGCACGATCGTGGCGAGGGGGAGGGGCGTCAACGGCACGCGCAGCCCCGGTCGAACGGTCGTGCTTTGGCACTGAGCGCCGCAATTGGAAACAAAGACTTGCGGCAACATCTTGAGGCCATGCGATAGCTCAGTCCGCCACCTCGACAGGCCATCATAAGCGCCGCGGCGCCGCGCACGCGAGGGCGCCGGCGACCGAGCCCGCTCAGCCGCGCTCGGAGCCAGCCGCCGCAGGCTCTCGGTACCGCTCGCGCAGCCCGAGCGCGTCGGCCACGGCCGGGTAGGTCACGTAGCCGCCGAGTGTGTTGATGCCCTTCGCGAACCGCGAGTCCCCCAACACGGCGTCGAGCCCGCCCGCCGCCAGGCGGCGCACGTACGGCAGCGTCGCCGCCGTGAGCGCAAGCGTGGCGGTGCGCGGATACGCGCCCGGCATGTTGGTGACGCAGTAGTGCGTGACGCCGTGTGCCACGAACGTCGGTTGCGAATGCGTGGTGGGCCGCGAGGTGGCGATGCAGCCGCCCTGGTCGATGCTCACGTCGACGATCACGGAGCCGCGCGGCATCGACGCCACCATCGGCTCCGTGACCACGTGCGGCGAGCGTCCGCCGGGCAGCAGCACGGCGCCGACCAGCAGGTCGGTGACCGGCAGCCGCGCGGCGATGCTCTCCGGCGTCGACGCCAGGTAGCGCACGCTGCGCCGCGGACTCTCGAATTCCGAGGCACGACTGGGGGTTATACCGAATATCTCGACGCGGGCTCCGAGCGCGCTCGCCACGTCGCAGGCGTGCTGGCCCACGATGCCGTCGCCCACGATCGTGACCTCGCCGTGCCGCTCGCCGAGCACGGTGGCGAGCAGCGTGCCGCGGCCGCCCTGGCTGGCCGCGAGGTAATACGACCCCATCAGCGGCGCCATGCTGCCGGCGATCGCGCTCATCGGCGCGAGCAGCGGCAGCCGGCCGCGGTCGTCCTCCACGGTCTCGTAGGCGATGCCGGTGATGCCGCTCGCGAGCAGCGCGCGCGTGAGCGCGGGTGTCGCGCCGGCGAGGTGCAGATAGGTGAACAGCAGCTGGCCGGCAAACCGGCCGTACTCGGCCTCGATGGGCTCCTTGACCTTCACGACGAGGCCGCACGCCCACGCCCCGGCGGCGTCCTGCAGCCGCGCGCCGCGCGCCGCGTAATCGGCGTCCGCGAATCCGCAACCGGCGCCCGCGCCGCGCTCGACGACGACTTCGTGCCCGTCGGCCACGAGCGCGGCCGCGCCGTCGGGAGTGAGCCCGACGCGCTGCTCGTGATCCTTGAGCTCCTTGGGGACGCCGACCCTCATGTCAGCCGAGCCCGCGGCGGGCCGCGCAGCAGAAGGTGACTAGTAGTCGTCGCGCGAATCGTCGTCGTCGTCGACGTCGTCGTCCTCGTCTTCGTCGTCGTCCTCGTCCCAGTCGTCCTCGTCGTCGTCCTCGTCTTCCTTCGCTTCGCGGTCGCGCCAGTCGCCGTCGTCCTCGTCGTCGTCTCCGGCCGGCGGGATCCAGTCCTCGGGGGCTTCCGCGCGGTCGAGATCCATCTCGACCCAGGCGCCCGAGTCGATCTCCTCGCGCTCGCCGTCGAAATGCTGGATCTCGATGAGGTCCTCGTCGTCGTCGATGGAAACGACTCTAAACAATTGATCCTTGTCGAGGTCTCGATACCAGCGACCCGCGATCGGGTCCAAATCATGGCTCATGGATAGCGGCACTCCGTGAAATGGCTATGGGCTTATCGTACCCGAGATGGCGGGTGACTCATCACCTCTGCGGCCGACCGAGCGGCCTCAAAGATACGGCGAGAACAACCACGCGGCGCCGTCGACGAGCTTGGTGACGAGCGGGCGGCGATCCACGTCCGCGAGCGTGATCTCCACGGACCGCCGCCGCACCTCCTCGAAGTGCAACGCGAGCTCCTCGACGGCGTTGCGATCGTAGACCTCCACGTTCATCTCGAAGTTCAGCCGCAGGCTGCGCGGATCGAGATTGGCGGAGCCCACCTGCGCGTAGCGGTCGTCGATGTACAGGAGCTTGCTGTGGACGAACGGCGGCGGCTGGTAGTAGACGCGCACGCCGCGCTGCAGGAGCTCCCAGAGCATGTGCCGCGTGGCGCGGTGCACGTACCAGAGATTGTTGCGTGCGGGCAGGATCACCGCCACGTCCACGCCTTCGAGCGCGGCCGCCTGGAGCGGCGCGATGATCTCGCGCGGCGGCAGAAAATACGGGGTCATGATCGCGACGCGGCGCCGGGCGTGGCCGATCGCGCCCACGATGACCTCGGTGAGACGATCGAAATCGGTTTCCGGTCCGTCCGCGATCGCGCGGCAGAGCGCCGTGCCGGCCGGCCCCGCGACCGGCTCCGCGGCCAGCGTCTCGCCCGTGGCGAAGCGCCAGTCGTGGGCGAACACGGCCTCGAACTGCGTCACCACCGGCCCGGCAATCCGGAAGTGCAGGTCCACGATGCGGTCCGTCGCGGCTTCGGCGAGATACCGGTCGCGCACGTTGATGCCGCCGGTGAACGCGATGCCGCCGTCCACGGCGAGGATCTTGCGGTGGTTGCGCAGATTGACGCTGATCGTGGGCGGCCAGAGCCGGGGCGGCAGAAAGCGGGCCACGCGTACCTTCGCCTGCCGCAGCAGAGGAACGACGCTCGGCCACGAGTACAGCTCGCCGAAGCCGTCGAGCAGCACGCGCACGTCCACGCCGCGCGCAGCGGCGGCGCCGAGCGCCGCCACGAACTGGCGCCCCACCGGTCCGGAATCGAAGATGTAAGTGGAGAAGAGCACGCGCCGGCGCGCATGCGCGATCGCCTCGAGCATTGCGGGGAACGCCTGCTCGCCGTTGTGCAGCACGTCGATCGCGTTCCGCGAGGTGAGCGGCAGATCGGTGACGGCGAACCCCAAGCGCGCGAGCGGCTCCAGGCCCTCCGGCGGCGGGGCCACGTGGGCCGACGGGGGCGGCGCGGGATGACCCGTTCTGAGCTTCTGGGCCCGCATCTTCACCCGGTTGATGCCGAACAAGCAGTAGAGCAGCGGGCCGACGAACGGCAGCGTGTAGCACACCGCGATCCAGCCGAACGCCGACTGGGGACGGCGCTTGCGGAGCAACGCATGGCAGGATGCGAGCGTGCTCAGGAGAAAGCCCAGCCCCGCGAACAGGGGGCCGATGAGCTGGGTCTCGTACATGAGTTGTGTAACATAGATCAGGGCCGGAGCCCGGGCCAGCCCGGGTAGGGCCCAGGGCCGGCTCGAAGCCCGACCCGAGGACCGACGCGCCGAGGTTTAAGAGGTAAGGAGATCGCCGCATGGCCAACAAGCCGTTCCTGTCAGACATCCAAACGCTACGCAAACGCGCGCGCGAGCACATCGAGCAAGGCGCGGTTACCCAGGGCTACAACGCCGATCGCGAGACGGTGCTCAAGCTCTTGAACGAAGCGCTCGCCACGGAGCTCATCTGCGTGCTGCGCTACAAGCGTCACCACTTCATGGCCACCGGCATCCACAGCCAGAGCGTTGCGGCGGAGTTCTTGGAGCACGCCAACGAGGAGCAGGGGCACGCCGACGAGATCGCGGCGCGCATCGTGCAGCTTGGCGGCGCGCCGAACTTCTCGCCGGAAGGGCTCGCGAGCCGCAGTCACGCCGAGTACGTCGAGGGCGACACGCTCGTCGACATGATCAAGGAAGACCTCGTCGCGGAGCGCATCGCGATCGACAGCTATCGCGAGATGGTGCAGTACTGCGGCAACAACGACCCCACCACGCGGCGCATGCTCGAAGGCATTCTCGCGGTGGAGGAGGAGCACGCGGACGACCTCGTGAGCCTGCTCGAGCAGCTCGGCGCGCGCTGACGATGCCTCTTCGACGTTGCCTCTTTCGACATTGCCTCTTTCGACATTGAATTAGGGTAGCGCGCCCGCACATCCCGACGCCGTGGAATTCAAGGACTACTACGCGATCATGGGCGTGGCGCGCGATGCGTCGCCCGACGACATCAAGCGCGCCTACCGGCGTCTCGCGCGCAAGTTCCATCCCGACGTCAGCAAGGAGAAGGACGCGGAGGAGCGCTTCAAGGAGATCGGCGAGGCCTACGAGGTGCTGCGCGATCCCGAGAAGCGCGCCGCGTACGACCAGCTCGGCAAGCGGCCGGCGGGCGAGGAGTTCCGCCCGCCGCCCGACTGGCAGTTCGACTTCGACACGGAGTCCCGCGGCGGCGCGGGCGCCGGCGCCGGCATGCACAGCGACTTCTTCGAGCAGCTCTTCGGTGGGCTAGGAGGGCTCCGCGGCGCGCGCGGCGGGCGCGGCGCGTTTCGCAGCCGCGGCTTCGACACCACCGCGCGCGTGGAGGTGACGCTCGAGGAAGCGTTCCGCGGCACCACGCGCACGCTATCCATCCAACGCGTGGAGCGCGACAAGGACGGGCGCGCGAAGCCGCGCACGCAGCAGCTCAACGTGCGTATTCCCGCAGGCGTTGCGGACGGCCAGCAGATCCGCGTTCCCGCGCAAGGCGAGCCCGGCGCCGGCGGCGAGGCGCCCGGCGATTTGTTCCTCGAGATCCACGTGCTGCCGCACCGTTGGTTCCGGCTCGAAGGGCGCGACGTGTGGCTCGACTTGCCGGTGGCACCGTGGGAAGCGGCGCTCGGCGACACGGTGCGCGTGCCCACGCTCGCCGGTCGCGTCGACTTGAAGATCCCGAAGGGCTCGCAGACCGACCGGCAGCTGCGGTTGAAAGGCCGGGGCCTGCCCGGCAGCCCGCCCGGCGACCAGTTCGTGGTGCTCAAGATCGTGGTGCCGCCGGCCGACACACCCGAGCGCGAAGCGCTCTACCGAGAGCTCGCTGCCGGGACGCAGATGAATCCCCGCGCCGCGATGGAGAGTTGAGATGAGCGATCCGATCGACGTCGACCTGCTCGACGAGACGCTCCAGTTCACGCTCGCCGACATCTGCCGGATCTGCGGCGTGCAGGAGCAGCTCGTGGTCGAGATCGTGGAGGAGGGGATCGTGGAGCCGCTCGGTGACGACCGGCCGTACTGGCGGTTCACGGGCATCGCAGTCACGCGGATCCAGCGCGTGATCAAGCTCCAGCACGATTTCGACGTCAACCTGCCCGGCGCTGCGCTCGCGCTCGAGCTCCTCGAGGAGATCGACCGCTTGAAGCGCGCGCTCGGACGCTAGCCCGAGGAGAACGCAGATGGCACTCGCCGACCAGCAATGCATCCCCTGCCGCGGCGGCGTGCCGCCGTTGCCGCGCGAGCGCATCGACGAGCTGCTCGCGCAGCTCGACCCCGGTTGGACACTGAACCCCGCGGGCCATCTGCTGCGCGCCTACGAGCTCAGGGATTTCGCCACCGCCATGAAGTTCGCGAACGACGTGGGCGACATCGCCGAAGAGCAGGGGCACCATCCCGATCTGCACGTGGGCTGGGGCCGCTGTGCCGTCGAGATCTGGACGCACAAGATCGACGGCCTCACCGAGAGCGACTTCTTCCTCGCCGCCAAGATCGACCGCGCCTTCCGTTGGCGCTGACGTAGCCCTAACGACCGATTGTCACCCTCCGCCGCGCGAGCGAAGTTGGCGCTCGCCGCGCCGCTTTGCTCGGTTGCGGCAACTACGGATGCCCGGGACATGCCGGGCCTCTTAAAGTGCGCGGGCGATCTCGAGACGGACTCAGGATGGAATACGGATTCTCGGTTGGCCAACTCGGCAGGGTGCTGTTCAAGCCTAAGGCCGTATTCGCGGAGATCGCGGAGCACGACGTGTCGGCCCCGGCCGTGTTCTTCGGCTGCGCGATTTGGCTCGGGCTGTTCCCGCCGCTGTTCGCGTACGTCGGCACGATGCTGTTCGGCTGGCGGCTCGGGGTGGCGCCGCTGTTCTTGCCGGCGTCCACGGTGCTCGCCGTGTCGGCCGCGTATTTCGCGCTGCTGCTCGCGGGCTTCTTGAGCACGGCGTTCGTGGCCCGTTGGATGGCGGCCACGTATGGCGCCGACGTGTCGCTCGGGCGGAGCCTCGCGCTGATCACGCTCGTGGGCGCGCCGCTCATGGTCGGCAGCCTCGCGCACCTCTATCCGGACGCGTATCTCAACGTGGTGGTGCTCGTGCCGGCGTTGATCTGGAGCATGTACTTGCTCTATCGAGGCGTGCCGGTGGCGCTCAAGACCGATCCGAGCCGCGGCATGCTCATGGCCTCGTCGCTGATCGCGTACCTGCTCGTGGCCTGGGTGAGCCTGCTCGGCATCACCGTGGTGCTGTGGAGCCGGGGCGTGGGCCCGAGGATCATCACGTGAGCTCCGCGAGCGCGGCGCACGCCGGGGCTCCGGCGCGGGCGGTGTACGACGACCGCATCGTCACCGCGTTCACCGCCGCGTCGATCGTCTGGGCGCTGCTCGGCATGGCGGCGGGCGTGTACGTGGCGGCCGAGCTCGTGGTGCCGCAGCTCGGCTTCGATGTGCCGTGGCTGTCGTTCGGCCGGCTGCGCACGGTGCACACTACGCTCGTGCTGTTCGGCTTCGGCATCTCGGCGCTGATCGGCACGTCGTTCTACAGCGTGCAGCGCACGTCGCACGTGCCGCTGTTCGCGCCGCGGCTCGCGTGGTTCGTGTTCTACGCGTGGCAGGCTGCGATCGTGCTCGGCGGCTGGTCGCTGCTCGCGGGCTGGAACGGCGGCAAGGAGTACGCCGAGCTCGAGTGGCCGTTCGACGTGGCGATCGCGGTGGTGTGGATCTCTTACGCCGTGGTGTTCTTCGGCACAGTGGCGCGCCGCACCATGGCGCCGATCTACATCTCGAACTGGTTCTACGGCGCGCTGATCATCGTGGTGGCGATGCTGCACGTGGTGAACAACCTCGAGCTGCCCGTGTCGATCGGCAAGTCGTACTCGCTGTTCCCCGGCGCGCAGGACGCGATCGTGCAATGGTGGTACGGCCACAATGCCGTGGGCTTTCTGCTCACCGGCGGCTTCCTCGGGATGCTGTACTACTTCCTGCCGAAGCAGGCGGAGCAGCCGATCTGGAGCTATCGCCTCTCGATCGTGGCGTTCTGGGCGTTCGTCTACACCTACATCTGGGCCGGGCCGCATCACCTGCACTACAACGCGATTCCCGCGTGGGTGCAGTCGCTCGGCGTGGTGATGAGCCTGATCCTGCTCGCGCCGTCGTGGGCTACGATGATCAACGGCGTGATGACGGTGAGCAACGCGTGGCGCAAGCTGCGCACCGATCCGGCGCTCAAGTTCATCGTGCTCGCGCTCGCGTTCTACGGGCTCGCCACGTTCGAGGGCCCGATGCTCGCGATCCGCAGCGTTAACGTGATGAGCCACTTCACGGAGTGGACGATCGGTCACGTGCACTCGGGTGCGCTGGGCTGGAACGCGCTGATCACGTTCGGCACGTTCTATTACCTGGTGCCGCGGCTCGCGGGACGGCCGCTCGCGAGCACGCGGCTCGCGAACGTGCACTTCTGGCTCGCGCTCGTGGGCACGATGCTGTACGTGATTTCGATGTGGGGCGCCGGGATCTCGCAGGGGCTCCTGTGGCTCACGCTCGACGACCTCGGCGAGGTGCGCTACAGCTTCGTGGAGGTGATGCGCGCGATGCAGCCGTACTACCTGATCCGGTTGCTCGGCGGCCTCTTGTTCCTCGTGGGAACGACGCTCATGGCCGTGAATCTCGCGAGGACGTTCCGCGGCGTGCGCACGGTCCGGTCGCTCGCGCCCGAGCCCGTGGCCGTGGCCGCGCGGGCGGCGAGCGCGTGACATGAGCATGCTCAAGCTCCATCAGCTCGTCGAGCGCAACGCGGGACTGCTGATCTTCGGCATTCTCGTCGTGTCGTCGATCGGCGGCCTCGTGCAGGTGCTGCCCACGGTGGTCGACGATTCGCTCAGCGCGCCCGCGAAGGATCTCGTGCCCTATCCGCCGCTCGAGCTCGTGGGGCGCGACATCTACATCCGCGAGTCGTGCTCCACGTGCCACTCGCAGCAGGTGCGCCCGCTATTGGCCGAGGTGAAGCGCTACGGGCCGTACGCGGGCTCGGGCGAGTTCGCCTACGACCGGCCGTTTCTCTGGGGGTCGAAGCGCACGGGCCCGGACTTGCTGCGCGAGGGCGGCAAGTACACCGACGCGTGGCACCGCCTGCACCTCACGGACCCGCGTGCCGTGGTGCCGTCGTCCATCATGCCCGCGTATCCGTGGCTCGCGGCGCGTGCGGCGAGCGACGGGCCCGACATCGGCGCGCGCTTGCGCACGCTGCGCAGGCTCGGTCACCCGTATACCGACGAGCAGATCGAGGGCGCACCGAAGGCGCTCGAGGGCAAGACCGAGCTCGACGCGCTGATCGCGTACGTCCAGGGGCTCGGCAAGTTCGCAGAGCCCGACGCGGGCGAGCACGCGGGGCACTGAAGCCATGACGTATCTCATCTTCATCGGCGACATGCTCGTGATGGCGTTCATGACGGGGCTCGTGGTGTGGCTCTCCGTGGGCGCGCAGGACTCGCGGATCGCCGCGGCCGCGCGCATTCCGCTCGAGGACGACGAGGCGCCCGATGAATAGCCTGCCCGCGGACTTCTGGGCCGGATGGGTGGTGGTGCTCACGGT
This sequence comes from Gammaproteobacteria bacterium, assembly GCA_036274615.1. Lineage (GTDB taxonomy): Bacteria > Pseudomonadota > Gammaproteobacteria > Steroidobacterales > Rariloculaceae > FEN-1219. Next base: position 9,402 of record DASUFK010000328.1, read on the forward strand.
GGTGAGCCTCGCCGGCCTCGTGTGGCTCGTGTACGACGTGTACTTCGGCGCCCATGGCGCGGCCGCCGACGAGGTGTGGGACGACACGCTGCGCGAAGGCGCCACGCCGGCGCCGCTCTGGTGGTTCTGGTTCATCGTGGCGTTGCTCGCCGTCACTGTGGTGTATCTGATCCTCTATCCCGGGTTGGGCAGCTACCGCGGCGTGTTGCAGTGGTCGCAAGGCGCACGTGTCGCCGAGGCCGAGCAGCGCTACGAGGCAACGTTCGGCGCGGCGCGCCGCAAGATCGCCGCGGCGAGCGTCGAGTCGCTGCGGCGGGATCCCGCGGCGCTGGCGGCGGGCGGCAGCATCTTCCGCAACAACTGCGGTGCCTGCCACGGCGAGCAGGGCTACGGCCAGGCCAACCTGTTCCCCGACCTCACCGACTCGTCGTGGCAGTGGGGCGGCGGCGAGCAGGCCATCGAGCAGACGATCACGCTCGGCCGCCAGGCTGTGATGCCGCCGTGGCAAGCGGCGCTCGGTGACGCCGGCGTGGACGACATGACCACGTTCGTGCTGGGCCTCGCGCGCGGCGCGCCGCCGGCGGGCGAGGCCGCGGACAAGTTCCAGATGTATTGCAGCGCGTGCCACGGCGCGAACGGCGCGGGCAATCCGCTGCTCGGCGCACCCGCGCTCAACGACAACGTGTGGCTCTACGGCGGCAGCCGCGACGCGGTGCACGGCTCGATCGCGAACGGCCGCAACGGCGTGATGCCGCCGTTCGCGCAGCGGCTCGACGCGGCGCAGATCAAGCTCGTGGCCGCGTGGGTCGCGCAGCGGTCGGCCGCGCCGGCCGTCGCGTCGAACTAGCCCACACGCGGTGGGGCGGCGGACGCAGGTCAGCTATCCACGTCGCGCGACGACTCTCTGTCCTTCTTGCTGTTGATGTCGAGCTCGATCTGCGACGCGGGGGGCGGCGGCGGCATTCGTCCGGAGGACAGAAACAACAAGGCCCAGCCGGCCGCGCTGACGCCCGGCGAGCTGCGCTTGGCGGCTCGCATCGCGCGCGCGGCGCCCCAGGCGACGAGGGCCAGCCCCGCCGTAACGGCCAACACGATCAGAACGAAGTAACCGATGTTGCCGGCCATCGCTGCTCCGTGCCGTCAGGGTCGCTTCGCCGCGGAAGGTGCGCGCCGAAGGGTCATCGCGCGTCGCGGTGCCCTAGCACGCGCGCCGGGAGAAAGAGCACCGCGCGGAGCAACGCGAACACCGAGTCGACCGCGATGCCGAGCAAGCGGAACGGCAGCGAGAGCAGCCACACGATCGGCCAGAGGACGAGCGCGAGCAGCGCCAACGGCCAGCACGCGACGAACAGCAGACACCACAGCACGAGCGACAAGAACGTCTTCATGCGATCACTCCCTCGGCGGCGAGCCGCGCCTTGACGTCAGCGTACGCGGCGTCGATCAAGGTTTCGAGAGCCGCGGCGTCGAGATCGCGGACGGGGTCTAGCTTCACATGACGCATTCGCTTGCCGCTGCCTTCGAGCAGTCCGGCGGGGTCTGCTAGTTGCGCGCCGTGGAAGAATCCAACGTTGACGTGGCTCTTGAACACGTTGACGTACGCGAACGCCGCGTCGTCCGCGCAGGCCACCGGGCAGCCGTCGTGGATCAGCTCGCGGACGTCGGGGCCGCATGCGCGCAGCCGCGCGAACCACTTCCGCGCGAGGGCTTTCAGCTCGGCAGGCCCGGACGTCAACCACACTTCGACGGCCCGGTGCCGCCGTGCGGTTCCGGAGAGCCGGAAGACTTCCTCGCGGCCGGTCAACCCGCGGACATCGAGCGCGACGCGGCGAGCCTTACGTCCGCTCTTCACCGCGGCTCCGCGCTAGGTGAGGTAGGCGTAGATCGTCGCGAGCACGCCGAGCAGCGACGCGAGCAGCACGCTGTGCTTCACCGTGAAGCGGAACAGCTTGCCTTCCTCGGAGCGCGGCATGCCGGTGGCGGCCACGGCGACCGCGAGGCTCGTCAAGCTGATCATCTTGCCCATCACGCCGCCGGCCGAGTTGGACGCGGCCATCATCGCGGGATTGAGCCCGAGCTGGTTGGCGGTGACGACCTGGAGGTTGCCGAACAGCGCGTTCGCGGACGTGTCGCTGCCCGTCAGGAACACGCCGAGCCAGCCGAGCAGCGCGCTGAAGAACGGGAACAGCGCGCCGGTGGCCGCGAAGGCGAGACCGAGCGTGACCGTGGCGCCGCTGTAGTTCATCAGGTACGCGAGACCGAGCACGCAGGCGATCGTGAGGATCGAGAACGCCATCTGCTTCGCGACCTTGCCCAGCAACCCCACGTACATGCCCACGGACACCCGCAGAGTGAGCGCCGCGGCGATTCCGGCCAACGCGCACGCCGTGCCGGCGGCCGCAAGCCACTCGAAGTTGTACACCGCGGCGTAGGGCGCGGGCGTCGCGACGGCGGGCGCGATCCGCTGGATCTCGTTGTGCAGGCCGGGCCAAGGGATGCGGATCGTCGTCTCCGCGAGCATCGCCTTCGTGTCCGGGTAGCCCCAGATCAACACGAACAGCACGAGGAACAAGTAGGGCGACCAGGCCAGCAGCGTGCGGTTGAAGCCGTGCGCCTTCGGCTGGGTGCGCGTACCCACGTCACCCGCCATCACGAACGTGTCCTTCGGCTGCCACACCTTGAACAGCAACACGAGACCGATGATCGCGGCTACGGCCGCGAGAATGTCGACCAGCTGCGGTCCCACGAAATTCGAAATGAGGAACTGCACGGACGCGAAGCACACGCCGCAAACGACGGCCGCGGGCAGCACGCCCTTCAGTCCCTTGAAGCCGCCCATCACGAGGATCAGGTACGAGGGAATCATCACGGAGATCGGCGCGCACAGCCGGCCCACCCACTCGCTGAGCTCCATCTCGGACAAGCCCGTGGTGCCCGCGAGCGTGACCACCGGAATGCCGATCGAGCCGAACGCGACGGGCGCCGTGTTCGCGAGCAGGCAGATGCCGGCGGCGAAGAACGGCGAGAACCCAAGGCCGGTGAGCATCGCGGCCGCGACCGCCACGGGGGTGCCGAAACCGGCAGCGCCTTCGACGAACGCGCCGAACGCGAACGCGATCAGCATCGCCTGGAGGCGCCGATCGGCCGTGAGGCTGCCGATGGAGTCCTTGATGATCTCGAAGTTGCCCGTCTCGAGCGTGAGCCGGTACAGCACCACGGCCCAGTACACGATCCACGCGATCGGCAACAAACCGAACGCCGCGCCCATCAGCGTGGAGCTGATCGCGAGCTTCACCGGCATGCCGTAGACGCCGATCGCGACGACGAGGCCGGCGCCGAGGCCCGATAGCCCCGCGATCCAGGCCGGCTTGCGCAGCACTCCGATCAGGAGCAGCAGCACGAAAATCGGCACGGCCGCGGCGAGCGTCGACAGAGCAAGGCTATCCCCTAAGGGCATGTAATTCTGTTGCCACATATCTCGTTCTTATCGGTTGAGGTGAATGCCGTAGTCTTTGATGTCGTCGAAGAAGCCCGTGACGTTCAATGTGATCGTGACGGGTTTGCTGTCGATGTTGAGCCAGTACCAGCCGTGCTCGCCGTCGAACGGCGCCACGAGCGAGCCGGCGGAGCTCGGGATACCGTCCTGGTCCTCGCGATAGCGCACGAAGAACTCGCCGCCGACGGCCGGGTCGTGGCCGTGGAAGTCGGTGTACACGGGCGCGCCGTCGGTCTGCCACGAGTAAAGGATCACCTTCGACTCGCGCATGATCGCCTTGATCTCGGTCTCGCCGTCCACCGGCAGCGTGAGCGTGACGGTGCGCGTTTGGATGGGCCGATCCTCGGCCTGATGGACGGCGGGGTTCGGCAACGGCGTCGGCTCGCCCGCGTCCGGAATCTCGACCTCGCGCACCCGCTCGTTGCCGCCGAGCACGTCTTTCACTTCGATCGTCCGCGAAGGCGCCGCACGCAGCTTGTCGAGCCCGAGCGCGCGGCCGGCGCCCGTGGGGTCGATGCCGTACTCGGCCGGCAGCACCGCGATCACGAGCACGAGGGTCGCAACCGCCGCCGCCGCGAGCGCGCTCAACGCGAGCCGCTTGCCCGACGGCGCCGGGGAGCTCGATGTGGGTGCGGGATCCGTCATGGCTTCTGCGCGTCGTGGTAGGTCGGGTCGGCGTAGTGGTCCGCGCGTCCCGACACCGGATTGCGATAGTGGAACGGTGGCACGAAGGCCGCGGGGTAGGGCGCGTACGGCACCGACTGCGGCCGGTCGGGCGGCAGCCGGTCGTACGGCGCGAAGATCGCGGATGCTTTCTTCGCCCAGCCGTCCTCGTAGTTCGTGTAGAAGGTTTGATAGCCGTGCAGGTAGTCGAGCTTCCAGATGCCGTCCTGCTTCACGAACACGTTCTCGTAGATGCCGTCGCCCCACTGCGCGTTCGTGTTGGCGATCCCGAACATCACGAACAAGCGCGAGCGCGTGTAGGCCGTCTTGCCGTCGTCGGCCACGTGGATCACGGGCTGCAGGTGCATGTGGTTGAACAGCGAGCCGTCGCGCGGGCCCACGTTACCCGGCGTGAGGTTGTGCATGTACTGGCGCACGCGGTCCTGGCC
>DASUFK010000329.1:0-4947 GCA_036274615.1 Gammaproteobacteria bacterium
CGAGCCACAGCGCCGAGAGCCGCGGAGCCCGGCCGCGTAGCGGCCGGGTGCGAGCCGAGAGGCGAGCATCCGGATCCGCGGCGGCACCGAGGTCTCTACTAGCCACACCAGTGAACGACCGCGGGCCGGACCCCGGCGAACGCGCCGTGGCGAGGGAACCGGCCCGAAGGGCCGGCGAAGTCGCGTGCCGCAGCGGAGGCCCCACACCCGCGGGGCTGCAGCCAGAGGCGGCCAGACCCCATTTCCCGCGCACACCCCACGCTGGTATGATGCGCGGCTCGTTTCAGAGGTACCCAACCGTGTCCGTCAAAGCCGTATTCGAGCTGGCCGGAGAGGCGCGCGCCACTCTCGGCCGCACCGACAGCCGCCGCCTGCGCAAGGCCGGCAAAGTCCCCGCCGTCATGTACGGCGGCGGCGAAGCCCCCGAATCCGTGATCCTCGATCACAACTCGCTGTCCCACCAGATGGAGCGCGAGGCCTTCTACACCAGCATCCTCACGCTCAAGCTCGGCGCGAAGTCCCAGCAGGTCGTCGTGAAGGACGTGCAGCGCCACCCGGCCCGCCCGATCATCATGCACCTCGACTTCCAGCGCGTGCGCGAGGACGTCGAGATCACGCTGAACGTGCCGATCCACTTCCTGAACGAGGCCAACGCCAAGGGCGTCAAGGAGCAGGGCGGCGTCGTCAACCACCTGCTGACCGACGTCGAAGTGCGCTGCTTGCCGCGCTACTTGCCCGAGTACCTCGAGATGGACGTCACCAACCTCGAGCTCAACCAGATCTACCACCTGTCCGACATCAAGCTGCCGGAAGGCGTGTCGCTGGTTCCGCTGTCGCACGACGACGATCAGCCGCTCGTGTCGATCAACCCGCCGCGCGAAGAGGAAAAGGACGCGCCGCCGGAAGCCGCCGCGGTTGCCGCGGGCGAGGTCCCCGCGACCGCCCAAGCCGAGCCGGCCGCAGGCGCCGAAGGCGAAGCGAAGGACGGCGCCAAGGACAGCAAGGACGCCGGCAAAGAGAAGAAGGCCGAGAAGAAGTAGCCGGTGCCAGTTCTTGGTGTCAGACACCTCCGGTGTCAGACACCGTGGGCGTCAGACACCCACACAGCGAGGCCGCCTAATCGGCGGCCTTTGTTTTGGCGGCGGTCTCTTTTACGTCAAATGTGTAGGCTCACGCGATGGGCACTCCGCTCGACCTGATCGTCGGACTCGGCAACCCGGACCCCGAGTATCTCGCCACCCGGCACAACGCGGGCTTCTGGTTCGCCGATCTGCTCGCGCGTGAGCACGGCGGATCGTTCTCGCGAGAGCGCAAGCTCAACGGCGAATCCGCCGAGATCAGGATCGCGGGCCATAGAATCCGACTGCTTAAACCGATGACGTACATGAACCTGAGCGGCCAATCCGTGAGCGCGGCGGTGAGCTACTACAAGATCCCCGTCGAGCACGTGCTCGTGGCGTACGACGAGCTCGATTTCCCGGTCGGGCGCGTGCAGCTCAAATTTGACGGCAGCTCCGCCGGCCACAACGGCGTGGGCAACGTGATCGAGCACATCGGGCCGAAATTCTGGCGGTTGCGCTTCGGCGTGGGCCATCCGCGCGACGCGCGCGGCGAAGCTGGCCGGCGCGACGTCATCAACCACGTGCTCAAGCGCGCGAGCGCGAACGACGAGCAGCAGATCCTGGACTGCCTCGCGGACGCCGCGGCCGTGCTGCCGGTGTTTCTCGAGCACGGCGCCGAGCGCGCCAAGAGCAAGCTGCACAAACCGAAGAGGGCGGAGACAGACGCCGCTTCGAACGACGGAGAGGCGGGCTAAACGCATGGGTATCAAGTGCGGCATCGTCGGGTTGCCGAACGTCGGTAAGTCGACGTTGTTCAACGCGCTCACGGCCTCGGAGATTCCGGCCGAAAACTACCCGTTTTGCACGATCGATCCCAACGTCGGCGTCGTGACCGTGCCCGATCCGAAGCTCGACGCGATCGCGGCGATCGTGAAGCCCGAGAAGGTGGTGCCCACGGTGGTCGAATTCGTGGACATCGCGGGCCTCGTGGAAGGCGCGTCGCAAGGCCAAGGGCTCGGCAACCAGTTTCTCGCGCACATCCGCGAGACGCACGCGATCGCGCACCTCGTGCGCTGCTTCGTCAACGACGACATCGTGCACGTCGCCAACCGCATCGATCCGCTGCACGACATCGAGATCATCGATACCGAGCTCATGCTTGCGGACCTCGACAGCGTGCAGAAGATGTTCCAGCGCGCCGAGCGTGCGGCCAAGACCAACGAGAAGACCGCGGTGGCGCGCCGCGACGCGCTGCAAAAGCTCGTCACCGCGCTCGAGAACGGTACGCCGGCCCGGAGCGTGGTGCTCGACGAGCGGGAGCGCGAGCAGATCCGCGACGTGCAGCTGATCACCGCGAAGCCCGTGATGTACATCGCCAACGTGGCCGAGGACGCCACCGAGGACAACCCGCTGGTCGCGCCCGTGCGCGAGCTCGCTGCGCGGCAAGGCGCGGAGGTCGTGGTGATCTCTGCCGCGCTCGAGGCCGAGCTCGCGCAGCTGGCCGAAGGCGAGCGCGCCGAGTTCCTCGAGAGCCTGGGGCTAGCGGAGCCCGGCTTGAACCGCGTGATCCGTTCGGCGTACCGTCTGCTCGGCCTCAAGACCTTCTACACGGCCGGGCCGAAGGAGTGCCGCGCATGGACGGTGCACAAGGATGCGACCGCGCCGCAAGCGGCCGGCGCCATCCACTCCGATTTCGAGCGCGGCTTCATCCGCGCCGAGGTGATCGGCTATGACCAGTTCATTGCGCGGCGCGGCGAGCAAGGCGCACGCGAGGCCGGCGAGCTCAGGCTCGAGGGCAAGACCTACGTCGTGCAGGAAGGCGACGTGATCCACTTCCGTTTCAACGTTTGACCACGGTCAGGCCGCGGGGCTTCCCATGGAGATTCTCGACAACCTACCGCCCGCAGTGACGCTCGTGATCGCGTTGCTGTTGCTCGCGTGGCTCGTGCTGCTGCTGCTCGTGCCGTTCATGATCGAGAGCATTCGCAGCTCCACGCGCAAGTCCTACTACGAGCTCGTGGAGCTCAACAAGAAGATGGAACGGCTCATCGTGATGCTCGCGCAGCGCGACGCCGAGCTGCGCAGCGAGCGCGCCGACTTCGACTTGTTCGAGAGCCGCCCGGCGTCCGACTCTCCTCCGCCTCGCTCCCGCAAGGAGCCCACGATCTCCGGCTGACCGCTAGCGCTTGCGCTTGGCGGCGCCGGCGAGCAGGCGCCCTTGCGTCCATGGGCCATTGGTCTGATGCTGGGCCCGCGCCCGCGCGCGCCAATACGGGATCGGCGCCGGTGTTGGGGAAATGAACGCACCACCGCAGAACCTCGTGCACGAAGCGCACGCCAATGCCGCCGGCAGGGCGCTCGGCCCCCTCCGCTCGCCGTCCGTCTGGAAAGCGCTCGCGGTGGGCTCGTTCGGAGTGGCGTTCTACGTCGCGTACCGGTACGCAATGTCGTTCAGCCAGACGACGGCGTCGCCGTTCTGGTTCCCGATCTCCGTGCTGCTCTGGGCGCTGCTGCTCACCCGCCCGCGCTGGTGGCCGCTCGTGGTGCTCGGCACTTTGCCGCTCCGGCTGTGGAGCGACGTCTCGGCGGGCTTGCCGCTGTCGTTTCTGCTCGAGACGTTTGCGATCGACTCGGCCGGCGCCGTGCTCACGGCCATGGCCCTGCGGCGCTTCCTCGACAACCCGCTGAAGCTCAACACGGTTGGCGAGTACGGTCTCTACGCGCTCTTCGCCGTCGTGCTGGTGCCCGCGGCCGCGGCGTTCGGCGGCGCGGCCGCCCGCAGCATTTTCGACGACGACTACTGGACCTCTTGGCGGCAGTGGTTCCTGGGCGACGCGCTCACGCATCTCATCGTCACGCCCACGATCTGCTACTGGGTGCTCACGGCGCCGTGGCGCTCGAAGCCGCGCTCGGGCAGCCGCGCGCTCGAGGCCGGGCTCCTGAGCGCTGGGCTCGTGGCGAGCTCGTATCTCGCCTTCGTCACCCAAACGAGCGACGCGGACTTCACGGCGTGGCGGATGTACGTTCCCGTGCCGTTTCTGCTGTGGGCGGCGATCCGCTTCGGTATGCTCGGCGCGACGGGCGCGATCACCTGCGTCGTGATCGCGTCGGTGGGCGCCGCGCTGCAAGGCTACGGCCCGTTCGCCGGCAGATCGCCCGAGGGCACCGCCGCGGCGCTCCAGCACTTCCTGCTCGAGCGCGCGGCGCCGCTCTACTTCATCGCGATCCTCATCGAGCAGAAAGAGCGGGTGGAACGGTCTCTGCGCGAGAGCGAGCGCCTGTTCCGCACCACGGCCGATACGGTGCCGGCCATGATCTGGCTGATGGGCACCGACATGCTTTGTGAGTTCGTGAACCAGCGCTGGCTCGATTTCACCGGCCGCACGCTCGAGCAGGAGCGCGGCATGGGTTGGACCGAAGGCATCCATCCCGACGACCGGGGGCAATGCGTTGAGGCGCTCGAGCGCAGCTGGGCCGAGCGCGGCAGGTTCGAGCACGAGTATCGAGTGCGCGGCGCGGACGGCAGCTACCGTTGGGTTCTCGACGCCGGCTTGCCGCGCTACTCGCCGAGCGGCGAATTCGCCGGCTACGTGGGCTGCGCCACCGACGTAACGGAGCGCCGCGAGCGGCTCGCGGCTCTCGAGGAAGTGAATCGCAATCTCGCGCACGCGTCGCGCCTCGTAGCCGTCGGCACGCTCACCGCGATGATCGCGCACGAGGTGAACCAGCCGCTCTGCGCGATTCGCTGCAACGCCGAGGCCGGGCTCGCCTTGCTCGGGTCGGCCGACCCTCCACTCGGCACGCTCAAGGAAATCTTGGGCGACATCTGCCGCGACGACCAGCGGGCGGACGAGATCGTCACCCGCATCCGCGTGCTGTCACGCAA
>DASUFK010000330.1:0-4049 GCA_036274615.1 Gammaproteobacteria bacterium
CTCCCACGAGACCATGAACGCATACGCGTCGTCGGCGAGCAGCACGCCGCCCATGCTCGCGAGGAACACGTGATACTGGAGACACAACAAGCCCGGCGCGGCGCCCTCGCCGCTGCGGAAATAGCCCGCGCCGAACACGGAAGTGCCCACCGACGCGGCGCCCAAGAGCGCGAGAAACACTCCGGACAGCGCGTCGATGCGCAGGTGGAACGGCAAGTCGGGCAGCCCGAGCGGCAACGCCCACTGCTCCACAGGCGCGCGCGTGGCCCAGATGCCGACGAGCAGCAGGCCCGCGCCGCACAGCGACCCCAGCAGGAACAAAACGCGCCCCGCATAGCGAACGCTGCCGGGACGAACGAGGCCGGCGAGGCCGATGGCGCTCCAAGCCAGGAGCAGTGCCAATGCGACCGGCAACGGGGTGAGGGACGGGATCATGCGCGCGGCCGGGCGGGTGGGCTACGGATCGAAATCCACCGTGCTCAAGTGGCGGCGCGCCGCCGTTTGGCCGCGGCGGGCTTCGCGCGCGCCGGCGCCGCCGGCTCCTGCTCGTCGCTGTCCGCCTCGGGGCGCCACGGCTCGCCCATCTGCTCCTCGATGTAACGGCGAATGAGGCTGCGCACGACTTGCGACGGCGTGACGTCGTCCGCCGCGCACAGGCTCTCGAAGACGGCCTTCTTGCGCGGGTCGATGAGAATCGTCAAGCGCGCAGTGCGTTGCTCGCGCGCCAACACCTTTCCGCTCTTCACACGTGCATCCCGGGTTGCGGCTCGCGCCATGGTTAGGGTAGTTCGGTGGTTCATCGCCCGCAAGCAAGCGCGCTCATGCGCCGAGCCGCTTCGCGACGTCGTTCACCGCCGCTCGCAGCCGCGGGGGCAAACGCTCGCCGAACTCGTCGAAATACCGGCCGATGTCCTCGATCTCCTTGCGCCAGAGCTCCGGGCGAACGGTCGTGAGCTCGCGGAGCACGTCGGGTGCGATGTCGAGCCCGTGCACGTCGAGGTCCGCGGGTCTCGGCAGGTAGCCGATCGGCGTCTCTTCGGCGCCGGCGCGTCCCGCGCAGCGCTCGATGATCCACGAGAGCACGCGCAGGTTCTCGCCGAAGCCCGGCCACAGGAACTCTCCCGACGAGCCGCGCCGGAACCAGTTCACGTGGAAGATCCGCGGTGCCTTCGAGAGCACTCCGCCCACGTTGAGCCAGTGCGTCCAGTAGTCCGCGAAGTTGTAGCCGCAGAACGGCTTCATCGCCATCGGATCGCGGCGCACCACGCCCACCTGCCCCGTGGCGGCGGCCGTGGTCTCCGAAGCCACCGACGCGCCGACGAGCACGCCGTGCACCCAGTCGCGGGCCTCGTAGACGAGCGGCGCCAGCTCGCGCCGCCGCCCGCCGAAGATCAACGCCGAGATCGGCACGCCCGCGGGCGCGTCCGCTTGCTCGGAGTAGCTCGGATTCTGCGTCGCCGCGACCGTGAAGCGGGAGTTCGGATGCGCGGCGGGGCCGTTCTTCGGGTCGTACGCGCGGCCCTGCCAATCGATCGCGGGCTTCCCCGTCTCCATGCCTTCCCACCACGGCTCGCCGCCGGCGGTGAGCGCGACGTTGGTGAAGATGGTGTCGCGCCGAATCATCTCGAACGCGTTGCGATTGGTCTTCGGGCTCGTGCCGGGCGCGACGCCGAAGTAGCCCGCCTCGGGGTTGATCGCCCACAGGCGGCCGTCGGGGCCGGGATGCAGCCAGGCGATGTCGTCGCCGAGCGTGGTGACCTTCCAGCCCGGCATCGAGTCGGGCGGGATGAGCATGGCGAGATTGGTCTTGCCGCAGGCGGACGGGAACGCGGCGGCGATGTAGTGCGTTTCGCCGCGCGGGCTCGTGAGCCCGGCGATCAGCATGTGCTCCGCGAGCCAGCCTTCGTCGCGCGCTTGCCAGCTCGCGATCCGGAGCGCGTGACACTTCTTGCCGAGCAGCGCGTTGCCGCCGTAGCCCGAGCCGAAGCTCTCGATCGCGAGGTCCTCGGGATAGTGCATGATGAAACGGCGCTCGGGATCGAGCTCGCCGATCGAGTGCAGGCCCCGCACGAAGGTGCCCTCGCGGCCGATCCGCTCGAGCGCGGCGCTGCCCACTCGCGTCATGATGAGCATGTTGAGCACGACGTAGGCGCTGTCGGTGATCTCCACGCCGCACCGCGCGTAGGGCGAGTCGATCGGGCCCATGCAGTACGGCACCACGTACAACGTGCGGCCACGCATGCAGCCGTTGAACAGCGCGCGCATCTTCGCCCGAGCCGCGGCCGGGTCCATCCAGTTGTTGTTGGGACCGGCGTCCGCCTTGGTGCGCGTGCACACGAACGTGAGGTGCTCCACGCGGGCCACGTCCGAGGGATCCGACCGGTGCAGATGGCAACCGGGGAAGGCGGCCTGATCGACCTCGAGGAGCCCGCCGCCGCCGAGCAGCTCCGAGCGCAGACGCTGCTCGAGCTCGGCGCGCGGGCCGTCGCACCAGACGATGCGGTCCGGTTGGGTGAGCGCCGCCACGTCGGCGACCCAGTCCTTCACCGCGGCGGGGCGCCGCGCGTCCGATACGACTTCATGGCGGGGAGCTGCCATACGAAAACCTCCGGGGATCGCTCGTTGCATGCCTTAACGGCAAGGAGCGCCCTTGCATGACCGAACCTGATTCCGATGTGCTCTCTATGATAATAAAAAGCAACTTTGGTTCACAGCGGATCGCCTCGCACGCCCTCCTTCACGGCTCGTGACGCAGTTCACAGGCGGTCCCTGGGAGCCGTGATGGCGTTCATCGCGAGCCCCGCTTCCGGCCGCTAAGCTTCATGCCATGTCTGATCACACCAGCACGCTCAGTCTCCAAGCCCTCCCTCCGGCCGGCGGATCGGCGCTCGAACGGGTCGTCTCGCTGCTTCACGGCAGGCTCGCCACCGCGCTCGCGGTCACGGCCATGTGGACGCTCGCCGTCGTCGACTGGCTCAGCATCTACGCGGGCAACGCGCCGAATCGCAAGATCTTCGGAGCGATCCTGATCATCGCGGCAATTCTTGCGGTCGGCCGCATCCGGCTCGCGCTCATCGACAAGTACCGCTGATTCCACGCCGGCGTTCCTTGGTGTCAGACACCACCGGTGTCAGAGACCACGGGTGTCTGACACCGATGCCCGCGCGCATAATTCGTCAGAATTGATCGGCGCGTAGCCACGATTCGCCGCCGCGCCGGCGGTCGATTGCGGCGAAATGTCTTCCGGACTTCGACGGGAGACATGCCGATGGACAAGCGCGAACGCGGGGCCCTCAACCCGGCTTTCAAGGAAGCGCTCGAGCGCTGCGCGATCGTGCTCTGGGTCACGACGATCGCCCTCCTGTTGCTGCTCACGCTGCACGCGCAGCTCGCGCGCGCGGACGAGCCGCCGCTGCCCCGCGACCTCGGCGCCGGCACGCTGCTCTTCGAGTCCGCCGAGGGCTTCGACCCGGCCGCGCCGCTCTCCACCGACGTGCGGATCTCGATCGCGGGCATCGTCGCCCGCGTGAGCGTGGAGCAGCGCTTCCACAACGCGGGCACGAGCTCCGCCGAGGCGGTGTACGCGCTGCCGCTGCCGGACGACGCGGCCGTCGACCGGCTGTCGATGCGCGTGGGCGAGCGCGTGATCGAAGGCGAGATCCGCGAGCGCGAGGAAGCGCGGCGGATCTACGGCGCCGCGCGCGACTCGGGACGGCGCGCGAGCCTGGTGCAGCAGAGCACGCCGAATCTGTTCACGACGGCGGTGGCGAACATCGCGCCCGACGACTCGATCGTGATCACGATCGAGTACTTGCAGACCGCGCGCTACGGCGACGGCGAGCTCACGCTGCGCTTCCCGATGACGTTCACGCCGAGGTACGCCGGCCATGGACGACCGGCGTGCCGCGAGTGCAGGACGCAACCCGCGGCTGGCAACGGCACGGCACCCGAGCAGGCCGTCGACGAGATCGTGGCGTCGCTGCCGGGCCTGCCGAACGTGCCCTTCGCGCACGCCGACGCGGAGCGCTGGGCCGCCGCGGCGAGCTTCG
>DASUFK010000331.1:0-9580 GCA_036274615.1 Gammaproteobacteria bacterium
ATCCAGACGATCGTCACGGGGATGAACACCTTCCAGCCGAGACGCATGATTTGATCGTAGCGGTAACGCGGGAACGTGCCGCGGAACCACAGGAAGCAGAAACAGAAGAATGCCATCTTCGCCGCGAGCCAGCCGAAGCTCGACGCCGCGAGGAAGGTGTTCTCGAGGCCCGGAATCCCGGCGAACGGCGACAACCAGCCGCCGAAGAAGAACACCACCGTGAGCGCCGTGATCAGGATCATGTTGGCGTACTCGGCCAAGAAAAACAGGCCGAACGCGATGCCGCCGTATTCCACGTGGAAACCGGCCACGATCTCCGACTCGCCTTCGGCCACGTCGAACGGCGCGCGATTGGTCTCCGCGACGCCCGAGATGAAGTACACGAGGAACAGCGGGAACAGCCACAGCCAGAACCAGCTGAAGACGTTGCCTTCCTGTGCGCGAATGATGTCGGTCAAATTCAGACTGCCGCCCGCCATCAGCACGCCCACGAGCGCGAAGCCCATCGCGATCTCGTACGCCACGATCTGCGCCGCCGAGCGCATCGCGCCCAAGAACGCGTACTTCGAGTTCGACGCCCAGCCTGCGAGAATCACGCCGTAAACACCGAGCGACGTGAGCGCGAGAATATAGAGGAGCCCCGCATTGATGTTCGCGAGCACGAAGTGCTCGCTGAACGGCACTGCCGCCCAGACCACGAGCGCGGGCACGAGCGAGAGCACGGGCGCCGTGAGGAACAGGAACTTGTTCGAGTTGGCCGGAACGATGAGCTCTTTGAAGAGCATCTTGAGCACGTCGGCGAACGGCTGCAGCGTGCCCTTCCAACCGACGCGGTTCGGGCCGATGCGGTTCTGGATCCAGCCTAAGACCTTGCGCTCCCAGTACGTGAAGTACGCCACCGAAATGATCAGCGGCAGCAGGATCACCACGATCTGCACGACCGTGACGATCACGTACCAGAGCCAGTCCGCGAGCCAGCTCGGCTGCAACCACGCGAGCGAGGCCGCCATCAGACCGCCCTCGCGCGCTTGGCCAAGACCGTGTCCTGAAGCGCTTCGGAGCGCCGTACGACGCCGTCGACCGCGTAGATCCCCACGTCGATCTCCGCGCGCGCCGCCGCGTCGATCGGCGCGCGTTCCGCGCTCGGCGCGAAGGTGCCGCGATACGAGTTGTGCTCGGCGCCGGGCGCGCCTCGTCCGCCGAGCTCGCGCTCGAGCGCGTCGCTGACATCGCTTGGCTGGCGGTAGTCGCACTCCGGAAGGTCGAGCTCGTTGCCGAGCACGCGCAGCACGCGCCAGCCGGCACGGGCCTCGCCCTCGAGCTCGGCGGCCGCGTCGAAGCTCTGCCAGCGGCCCTCGGCGTTGACGAACGTGCCGGCGATCTCGGCGAACGTGCCGGTGGGCAACAGGATGTCCGCGCACTCGAGCAGCTCGCCGCTCACGAACGGCGTGAAGCAGATCACCTTGGCCTTCTTCAACACGTCGAGCGCGCGACGGCCGTTGGCAAGATCGTGGCTCGGCTCGATGCCGAACAGGATGTACGCCGCGCGCGGCTCCGCGAGCATGCGCTGCGCGTCGCGGCCCGGTTTGCCGAGCGCGCGGCCGCCCACGCCGCGGTGCGGCAGCGCGCCGGCGAGCGCGGCGCCGTAACCGTTGGCGGCCTCGGCGAGATAGCCGAGCTGCGCGCCGGTAACGGCCGCGATCGCGGCAGCGATCGCGCGGATGTCAGCGAAGCGCGGATGCCGTTGCGCGATGTGGCCGAGCAGGATCAGGCCGGGCTTGCGGACGATCGCGGCGGCCGCGGCGTCGTGCGCCGCGCCGGCCGCAACGCCTTCGGCCAGGCGCGCGACTTGCTGCGGCAGCGCCGCGCCCACCGCGTTCGCGGCCGCGGCCGCGACGGCCGCGAGCTGCGCGGCGAAATCCTCGAGCGGCGCCGCCATCTGTGCGGCCTTGAAGTGGTACTCGTAAGCCTCGGCATTGACGAACGCGACGCTCGCGCCGTTGCGCGCCGCTTTGCGGAGCCAGTGCGCGACGATCGGCACTTCCATCCGCACGTTTGAGCCCACGACCAGGATGCCTTGCCGGGTCTCGAGGTCGGCGATGCTCGTGCCGAGCCACGGCGCGGCCGGATCGGCGTCCTGATCGCGGAAGTCGCGGCGGCGCAGCCGAGTGTCGATGTCGTCGCTGCCGAGATGGCGCGTGATCCGCTGCAACAGGTACAGCTCTTCCAGCGTGGCGCTCGGCGACGCGAGTGTGCCGAGCGCGTCACCGCCGCCTTGCGTCGCGGCGCGCAGCATCTCGGCCGCCGCCTCGAGCGCCACCTGCCAGGGCGCGTCGCGCCATTGGCCGTCGTCGCCCTTGATCCGCGGCGCGAGCAGCCGGTCCTCCACGTAGATTCCGTGGCAGCTGAAGCGATCGCGGTCGGCGATCCACGCCTCGTTGATCTCCTCGTTGTCGCGCGGCACCACACGGCGCAGCTTGCCGCGGAGCACGTGCGCATAGAGGTTCGACCCCGCGCAGTCGTGCGCGCCGACGATCGGCTTCGCGATCATCTCCCAGGCGCGCGCGCTGAAACGGTACGGCTTGTTGTTGAGCGCGCCCACCGGGCAGAGGTCGATGATGTTCCCCGACATCTCATGATCGACGCTCTTCTCGATGTACGTGCCGATCTCCATGCGGTCGCTGCGCCCCGTGGTGCCGAGCTCCTGGATACCGGCGATCTCGGAGCCGAATCGCACGCAGCGCGTGCAGTGGATGCAGCGCGTCATGTCCGTGGACACGAGCGGCCCCAGATCCTTGTCCTTGACGATGCGCTTGCGCTCCGTGTACCGCGACACGCCGCGGCCGAAGCCCATCGCGAGGTCCTGGAGCTCGCACTCGCCACCCTGATCGCAGATCGGGCAGTCGAGCGGATGGTTGATCAGCAGGAACTCCATCGTGGCTTTCTGCGCCGAGATCGCGCGCTTCGACCGCGTGAAGACCTTCATGCCCTCGGCGACGGGCGTGGCGCACGCCGGCAGCGGCTTCGGCGCCTTCTCCACTTCCACGAGACACATGCGGCAGTTGGCCGCGATGGTCAGCTTCTTGTGGTAGCAGAAGCGCGGGACGTAGATGTCGGCCTTGTCGGTGACCTCGATCAGCATCTGGCCCTTGCGCGCCTTGAGCGGCACGCCGTTGACCTCGATGTTGACCGCGTTCGGGTCCGCGGGCGGCGCGGCAGCTGCCGGAGCGCCGGCGGCCGGCGGCGGTACATTCGACGCCGGCGTGCTCATGCGGCCCTCTGAGGCAGCGAGTCGACGATGCTGCGGCCCTTGTTCTCGACCATGTACTCGAACTCGTGCCGGAAGTGCTTGATGAAGCTCTGCACCGGCCACGCGGCCGCGTCGCCGAGTGCACAGATCGTGTGGCCTTCGATCTTGTTGGCGACGTCGACGAGCATGTCGATGTCCGCCTTCGTGCCCTGCCCCTGCGTGATGCGCGTGAGCACGCGATAGAGCCAGCCGGTGCCCTCGCGGCACGGCGTGCACTGGCCGCACGACTCGGCGTAGTAGAAACGCGCGAGCCGGCGCAGCACGCTCACCATGCAAGTGGTCTCGTCCATCACGATCGTGGCGCCGGTGCCGAGGCCCGAGCCCGCGGCGCGGATCGTGTCGAAGTCCATCGTGAGCGTCATCATCTTGTCGGCCGGCACCACCGGACACGACGAGCCGCCGGGAATGACGGCCTTCAATTTGCGGCCGCCGCGCATGCCGCCCGCGATCTCGAGCAGCTCGGGGAACGGAATGCCGAGCGGCAGCTCGTAGTTGCCGGGCTTCTCGACGTGCCCGGACACCGAGAAGATCGCCGTGCCACCTGAGCCCTTGACGCCGAGGTCCGCGAACCACTGTGCGCCCTTGCGCAGGATCGTGGGAATCGACGCGATGCTCTGAGTGTTGTTGATCGTGGTGGGCGCGCCGTAGAGGCCGTACGCGGCCGGGAACGGCGGCTTGAAGCGCGGCTTGCCCTGCTTGCCCTCGAGCGACTCGAGGAGACCGGTCTCCTCGCCGCAGATGTACGCGCCCGCGCCCACGAACATGTGAATGTCGACGTCGATGCCTGAGCCTTGAATGTTCTTGCCGAGCAAGCCCGCCGCGTAGGCCTCCTTGAGCGCTGCCTCGAAGCGCGGCACCGGCTCCGCCATGAACTCGCCGCGAATGTAGTTGTAAGCGACGGTGGCGCCGATCGCGTAGGACTCAATTGCGAGGCCCTCGACGAGCGCGTGCGGGTTATAGCGAAGGATGTCGCGGTCGTGGCACGTGCCGGGCTCGCTCTCGTCCGAGTTGCACACGAGGTATTTCTGCATCGGCGCCGTGCGCGGCATGAAGCTCATCTTCACGCCGGTGGGGAAACCCGCACCGCCGCGGCCGCGTACACCGGCCTTCTTGACCTCGTCGATGATCGCGTCGCGCGTAAGCTCGCCCTTCACGATCTTCTGCCACGACTCGTAGCCGCCGATCTTGCGGTAGCTCTCGAGCGTGTGCGACTCGGCGCCGAACTTCAGCGTCTCGAAGCAGACGAGGTTGAACTGCCGTTCCGCCACCGCGCTAGTCCTCCACCGCGTCGAGAACCTCGTCGACTTTCTTCGGCGTGAGGTTCTCGTAGTAGACGTGATCGATCATCATCATCGGCGCGCCGCAGCACGCCGCGAGGCACTCTTCTTCCTGCTTCAAGTAGAACTTGCCGTCCTTCGTGCTCTCGCCGGTCTTGATGCCGAGCTTCTGCTCCACGTGCTTCACGATCTCGTCGGAGCCGCGCAGCATGCAGGAGATGTTCGTGCACACCGAGATGCTGTGACGGCCCACCGGCTTCGTCTCGAACATCGAGTAGAACGTGGCCACCTCGAAGACTTGAATCGCCGGCAGCTTCAAGTAGTCCGCCACGGCGGCCATGATCTCGGGCGTCAGAAACCCGTGGTTCTCGTGCTGCGCCGCGTGCAGCGCGGCGATGATCGCCGAACGTTGCCGCCCCGGCGGAAATTTCGCGACCCAATGGTCGATCTCTTCACGCACGTGGGCCGAGAGCTCGACGGGCCCCGCGCTGTGCGCCGGCGGCGGCGCGCCGCCCACGCCGCGCGGCTTCACGGTGTCGGGCGCGTCCGCCGCTCTGCCGCCGTTCGTGCCGTGCGCGTCGCTCATCGGTCGATCTCGCCGAACACGATGTCCTGCGTGCCGATCACGGCCACGACGTCGGCAAGCATGTGGCCGACCACCATCTCGTTGAGCGACGCCAGGTGCGGGAAGCCGGGCGCCCGCACCTTCAGCCGGTACGGCTTGTTCGAGCCGTCGGAGATCAGGTACACCGCGAACTCGCCCTTCGGATGCTCCACCGCCGCGTAGCTCTCCCCTTCGGGCACGCTGTAGCCCTCGGTGAACAGCTTGAAGTGGTGGATCAACGATTCCATGTCGTCCTTCATCTCGATACGGCGCGGCGGCGCGACCTTGCGGTCCTCGAGCATCACGGGGCCGGGATTGGCGCGCAGCCACTCGATGCACTGCTTCACGATCTTGTTCGACTGGCGCATCTCCTCGACGCGCACGAGATAGCGGTCGTAGCAGTCGCCGTTGACGCCGATCGGAATGTCGAAGTCCATCTTGTCGTAGACCTCGTAGGGCTGCTTCTTGCGCAGGTCCCACGCGATACCGCTGCCGCGCAGCATCGGCCCGGTGAAGCCGAGGTTCATCGCGCGCTCGGGAGTTACGACGCCGATATTGACCGTGCGCTGCTTCCAGATGCGGTTGTCGGTGAGCAGCGTCTCGTAGTCGTCGATGCAAGCGGGGAAGCGCGCCGTGAAGTCGTCGATGAAGTCGAGCAGCGAGCCGCTGCGGCGCTCGTTGACGCGCGCCAGCTCCTTCTCGTCGCGGAACCTCGACGGCTGGTACTTCGGCATACGCTCGGGCAGATCGCGATAGACGCCGCCGGGCCGGTAATACGTGGCGTGCATTCGCGTGCCCGACACCGCCTCGTAGCAGTCCATCAGGTCCTCACGCTCGCGAAAGCAGTAGAGGAACATCGTGAGCGCACCGATATCGAGGCCATGCGCGCCGAGCCACATCAGGTGATTCAAGATCCGCGTGATCTCGTCGAACATCACGCGGATGTACTGCGCACGGATCGGCGGCGTTAGCCCAAGCAGCTTCTCGATCGCGAGCACGTAGCCGTGCTCGTTGCACATCATGGAGACGTAGTCGAGCCGGTCCATGTAGCCGATCGACTGATTGAAGGGCTTGCTCTCGGCGAGCTTCTCGGTGGCGCGGTGCAAGAGGCCCACGTGCGGATCGGCCTTCTGGATGACCTCGCCGTCCATCTCGAGCACGAGGCGCAGCACGCCGTGCGCCGCCGGATGCTGCGGACCGAAGTTGAGCGTGAAATTTTGGATCTCAGGCATTGCCCTGATCCTTCAAGTCGGCTTCGTAGCGGTTGTCGCTGCGAATGACCTTCGGCACGAGCGTGCGCGGCTCGATGCTCACGGGCTCGTAGACCACGCGGCCCTTCTCGGGGTCGTAGCGCACCTCCACGTTGCCGATCAGCGGGAAGTCCTTGCGGAACGGGTGGCCGATGAAGCCGTAGTCCGTGAGCAGCCGGCGGAGGTCCGGGTGGCCCTTGAACAAGATCCCATAGAGGTCGAACGCCTCCCGCTCGTACCAATCGGCCGAGCTCCACACGGAAATCACCGAGTCGAGCAGCGGGCGCTCGTCGTTCGGGCAAAAGGCCTTCAAGCGGAGCCGGTGGTTATGGTTGATCGACAGCAAGTGGTACACGGCCGCGAACCGAGCTTTCGGCCGGTAGGTGAGCGCGGTGAGCTGCTCCTCGTCTTGGCCGTCGGGGCGGCCGGCGCCGACGTTGTCGGACTCGGTGTCGCCGGCCTCGGGCGGCCAGTCGCGCACTCGGCCGCGGCTGAAGCCGGTGGCCGTGGCGCTGTCGGTTTGCCACTCGTCGCGGCCGTAGTCGGCGTAGTCGACGCCGGCCACGTCCATGAGCATCTCGAACTTGAGCTCGGGCGCGTCGCGGAGCTCGCGGCAAACCTCGACCAGATCGGCGGCGTCGACGCGAAATCCGAGCTCGCGCGTGCTCGTGGGCAGACGCTCGAGCCTCGCGCCGAACCGCGCCTCGATGGCAGCGGCGAGGGCCGCGTACTTCGGCGTGAGCTCCTTGTTCTGCATCTAGTGTTCCAATACTCCGTTGCTCGGGCGGGATCGTTTCGCCGCCCGCCGTTGCCCTTGACGCTGGCTTACCGGGCTATCGTTTGAGTCCGGCGAATCTTCTGTTGCAGCTGAATGATGCCGAACAACAGCGCCTCGGCCGTCGGCGGACAGCCGGGCACGTAGACGTCGACCGGCACGATGCGGTCGCAACCGCGAACCACGGCGTACGAATAGTGGTAGTACCCGCCGCCGTTCGCGCACGACCCCATCGAGATCACCCAGCGCGGCTCCGGCATCTGGTCGTAGACCTTGCGCAGCGCCGGCGCCATCTTGTTCACGAGCGTGCCCGCCACGATCATCACGTCGGACTGCCGCGGGCTCGGGCGGAACATCACGCCGAAACGATCGAGGTCGTAGCGCGCCGCACCCGCGTGCATCATCTCGACCGCGCAGCAGGCGAGACCGAACGTCATCGGCCACATCGATCCCGTGCGCGCCCAGTTCATGAGCACGTCGACCTTGGTGACGAAAAAGCCCTTTTCCATCACCTCGCCGACGTCCACCGGCAAAGGCTCGGTCGGTACGCCGGGTCTAGGTGCGTTCAATCCCATTCGAGCGCCCCTTTGCGCCACTCATATATGAATCCGACCACGAGCACGGCAAGGAATATCCCCATCGCCCCCAACCCGAAGAGCCCGATGCGGTCGAGCGACACGGCCCAGGGGAAAAGGAACGCGATCTCAAGGTCGAAGATGATGAACAGAATCGCGACGAGGTAGTAGCGCACGTCGAAACGCATGCGCGAGTCCTCGAAGGCCTCGAAGCCGCACTCGTAGGGCGCGAGCTTTTCCGGATCTTTGCGGCCTCGGCCGATGGCGAGGCCGGCACCCAACAGAACCACGCTCAATGCGCCGGCGATGATCAGGAAAATCAGAATCGGTGCGTAATTTGCGAGCATGGTTCACACGACGCGAAGTCGGCGCGGATTGTACCAGCCCCGTCCTTCACAGTCTCCGCGATTTTGGTGCCCACGGTCGGACTCGAACCGACACAGCTTGCGCCACTACCCCCTCAAGATAGCGTGTCTACCAATTCCACCACGTGGGCAATAACTTTCGAGACTACTTACCGTCGCCCTGCGCCGGATCGTTCGGCGGGGGCTGCGGCTCGCTCGGCGTCGCAGACGACGGAGGTGCCGCCGGAGCGGGCTGTGAAGCCGCCGGCGGCGATCCGAGCAAACTGGTCGGCGCTTTCCTCTGCGCTGCCAGATACGCGAGCGTAAGGCTCGTCGCAAAAAACAAAGCAATCAGCACGCCCGTGGTGCGCGACAAAAAGTTCGCGGAGCCGCGCGCGCCGAACACCGTGCCGGACGCGCCCGAGCCGAATCCGCTGCCGGCGTCCGCGCCCTTACCGCGCTGCAGCAGCACCAGCACGATGATGAGGAGCGCCGCAAGCAGATGAAGAGCAAGCACGAGGTTCGTCAACATGTTCCAGATTCGCTTCTATCGGGCTGCCAGCTAGGTCGCCGCGCGGAAAATTTCGAGGAACTCCGCCGCTACCAGCGACGCGCCGCCTACGAGGCCGCCGTCGATGTCTTCCATGGCAAAGAGACTCCGTGCGTTCGCGCCTTTGACGCTGCCACCGTAAAGAATGGTCAGATTGCGCGCGATTGTAGCATCCCGAGCCGCGACCCTGGCGCGGATGAACGCATGAACCTCTTGCGCCTGCTCCGGAGTTGCCGTTCGACCGGTGCCGATCGCCCAGACGGGCTCATAGGCGACGACCGCCCCGGCAAAGGCCGACACGCCGGCCTCATCGAGCACGGCATCGACCTGGCGCGAAACGGTCTGCTCGGTGCGATTGGCTTCGCGCTGAGCCAAGGTTTCCCCGACGCACAGGATCGGCACGAGGCCTGCGGCTTGCGCCGCGCGGAACTTGATGGCAACCACCTCGTCGCTTTCGCGATAGAGCGCGCGGCGCTCGGAATGTCCGACGATGACGTGGCTCACGCCCAAATCGGCGAGCATGGCGCCCGCAACCTCGCCCGTGAAAGCGCCCTTACCGACTTGTTCCGACAGATCCTGGGCGCCCACGCGCAGCGGGGAGCCGGCGACCCACTCCTTGACCGCGGACAGATACACGCTCGGCGGGCACAGCAACATCTCGGCCTGCGGCGATCCGGACCCGACGCCGGCGCGCAAGCCGGCGACGAGCGCCCGGCTCTCGCCGAGCGAGCCGTTCATCTTCCAGTTACCCGCAATCAATGACTTACGCGTCACGCGAGGATCGCCCCGAAAACCGCCAGGCCACAGTGGGTGCGTGAGCTTACGGGCGCCTCGGCCGAGACGCAACGCTCAAAAGCGGAGTCGTCTCTCGCCTCGGCGTGCGATGCGGGTGGCG
>DASUFK010000332.1:0-32342 GCA_036274615.1 Gammaproteobacteria bacterium
CGGTAAACACGTTCGCGTAGTCGTACCCATTGTTCGCGCACGTATCGATCCCATACGCATACCGATTGATCAGCTGCGTGATCTGCGCATAGTCGAGCGCCGTGAGCTCAGTCCCCGCGGCCTGCGCCGCACCAATCCCGATGCTGCCGTGCCCAGCAAGAAAGGCGAGCCCCACAAACGCCGCGACGCCGAGAATCGACCCGATGCGCTTCACCATAAAACCTCCAGTCTCACTTTGGCCCACGCGCTACGCGTGAAGGCTGCGGCCGTACCTCGAACGGCCCTCCCGAGACCCTCGCCGCACAGACACTATGAGGGCATCTTGCCGCGTTCGGCGCGGGGTCAAGCGTTAGATTTGAAGTGCTGTTTCAACTAACGGGAGATCGAGCGATGAACGCGGACAAGATGCAAGGTCATGGTAGCAAGGACGGCGAGCAGGCCGTATTGCTGGTCGGTATGGAGATGAGCTTGAAGACGTGGCGGCTCGCGTTGGCCCCGGCCGGAGCGGTCCGGCATCGACAGGTGAGCGTGGAGGGAGGGAGCTACGGGCAAGTGCATGCGGCGGTAGCGCGGGCTCGGGAGCGATTCGGGGTGGGGCCGCAGGGGCGAGTGATCCTCTGCTACGAAGCGGGACGGGAGGGTTTCCATCCGTATCGAGTGCTGGTGGAGTCGGGATACGAGGTGTGGGTGGTGGATTCCAGCAGCATTGAGGTCGAGCGTCGGCAACGGCGAGCGAAGAACGATGTACTGGATGCGGGCAAGCTGGTGGCGCTGATGCAGCGGCAGTGGCGCGGGGAGCAGGCGTTGCGGGTGGTGCGGGTGCCAAGCCGGGAGCAAGAGGATGAGCGGCAACGCAGCCGCGAACGCGAGGAGCTGCGAGTGGAGCGTGGCCGGCTGAGGATGCGGATGCAATCGCTGGCGTTTACCCAGGGGGAGCGGGAGTTTCCGAAGAGCGTGCCGGAGATTGAGCAATGGCTGAAGCGAAGCGAGCAGCGGTTGGGAGCGCACCTGGTGGCGCGGCTGGAGCGGGAGCTCGGCCGGCTGCGAGTGGTATCGGAGCAGCTGCGGGGCTTGGAGAGCGAGTTACACCAATCGGTGGAGCGTGCGACCACGCGTAGCGATCGGGTGGCCGCCCAGCTGCGCCAGCTCAAAGGCATTGGCGAGCGCAGCGGCTGGGTATTGGGGAGCGAGGTGTTTGGTTGGCGGCAGTTCCGCAATCGTCGCGAAGTGGGCGCGATGGCGGGATTGGTTCCCACGCCCTACGACTCGGGCGAGAGCCAGCGGGAGCAGGGTATCAGCAAGGCCGGCAACAAGCGGGTGCGCCGCGTGCTCGTCGAGCTCGCGTGGCAGTGGTTGCGTTACCAACCCGAGAGTGCCTCGAGCCAGTGGTTCCGGCAGCGCTTCGCTCAGGGCAAGCGCAGTCGGCGGCTCGGGATCGTGGCGCTGGCGCGGCGGCTGCTCGTCGAGCTGTGGCACTACCTGGAGCACGGCGTGATTCCGCGCGGCGCGCAGCTCAAGGCGTAAGCGCTTCCCGACGAAGGAAGGCCAAACGGTGAAGGAAGGGTTTCTGACGATGTTGAGTAGGCGACCTGGCCCGAGCACATCCCGGAGCGCCGTAAGACGCTCGGTTCACAGACTGGGCGGGTCTTGGACGATCAAACCCACGGCAACGTACGCGGTATTGGGTGCGGGCACAGAGCCCAGCACGGATAGAAGGTTGCAGTGCAGTGGCACTGCTGTCGAGGATCGTCACTTCTCAACGACGTCGAAGAAACGCTTGACAAAGAGTGGCTCATAGAAGGGATGTGCGGCGAGGAGGCGCAGGGATGCTCTTCCGCCGTGTCTCGGGAGGACCGTTCGAGGTGCGGCCGCCGCCACCGCGACCCCAAACGGCCGAAGCGAGGTCCGACCGCAGCCCTGCGAACCTCAATGGGCGACGTGACGCGCGGCCGCCGCCGCCGAGCTCAGCGCGCGGCCAAAGTGAGCGGCGACTAGCTTAGGGCCGGCGGCGTGGGCTTGGGTGCGGTCTTGAGGCGGAAGACCTTCGCGAGCCGGTGGCGCAGGTACGGCAGATTGAAGCGCTCGCGCCACGAGCCCCAGCCGTAGTGGAAGCCGTACGTGACGCCGCTGTTCAAGTAGTGCTTGCGCTCGTAGCGGCCGTGCACGCGACGCGGGCTGAACACCGGCTTCGGCGTGAGCCGCACGCCCGAGTAGCGCTCCGGGTGGCGGTAATAGGTGCGCGTTACGAGCCGCGGTCCCGTGGCCATGCAGACGTCGCCCGGCGTCGGCGTGAACGGCGGGTTCGCCTGCACACTTGCGACGATGTCCTGCCAGAGTTGATGGCCGGGCACGGACGCCAGGATGTAGTTGGAGATTTGATTGACTTCGTCGCCGTACGCCTCGTCGTACTCGAGCGAGAGCCATACGTCCGCTCCCGAATAGTCGAACGGCCGCAGGAACTCGAAGTCGAGATCGCAGTACACCCCCCCGAAGTCGTTCATCAGCACGTAGCGGAACACGTCCACGCGCATGATGTGCCGATTCATCGCCATGAACGACGGGTAGAGCTCGGGGTGATTGACGCGCACGTGCTTGTCCATCGCGTCGTCCGTCCAAAGACGGTATTCCCAGCCCTTGTGGTACTTGCGGACCGACGCCGAAGCCTCCCGCCAGCGCGGCGGAATGTCATGCGTCTTCCAGAGCTGATGAATGATGCGCGGAATTGTCACGTGATCGAGTCCTTTCGCGCGAGTCTCGCCGCTCGGCAACGATCGGTCAACCGCGCGTATAGTAGCGCCTCGTCGTTGCAGAGCGGAGTCAAGAAAAGTGAGCAAGTCGTACCGTGGAGCGTGCTTCTGCGGCGCCGTTGCAATCACCGTCGCGGGCGAGCCGCTCGCAATGGGCTACTGCCACTGCGCGTCGTGCCGCCAGTGGTCCGCCGCTCCCGTGAGCGCGTTCGCGCTCTGGCCCGTCGATGCGCTCAAGGTCGTCTCGGGCGCCGACAAGCTGGGCTCGTTCAACAAGACGCCGCAGAGCGCACGCAAGTGGTGCAAGGCGTGCGGCGGGCACGTGCTCACCGAGATGCCCGCGAGCCGTCTCGTCGACGTCTACCCCGCCGTGCTGCCGCACCTCGAGTTCCGCCCGCGCGAGCACATCCACTACCAAGAAGCCGTGCTACGGATCGTCGACTCGCTGCCGAAGAACAAGGACCTGCCGAAGGCGGCGGGCGGCTCCGGCGTGCTGCTGCCGTCCTGAAGCGCCGGCGCTACGGCATCGGAGATACGCGGTTTAGAGCCGCTCGATTTCCTCGCGAAGCGCCGCCGGCCGATCGGTAGCGATGCGCTCGAGCACCCGTACGCGGTCCTCGAGCTTCGCGATGGTGGCATCGCGCGCCGCAACCGCGTTCTTGAGCTCCGCGATCTCCTCGGCCGGCGCCCGGTGCCCCCTGCCCATGCGTGCGTCGCGGCGGTCATGGCGGTCCAGGGGATACCCGTGCCGTGCACGCACCCAGGTCCGGGCGACGCCAGCGCCAATCGCGGCGAGCGGAATCAAGACCCAAATCCAGCTGTTGTCGTGCATGGTCGTTCTCCGAGTTGCGCGCAGTATGGCGCGCTCAGCGCAGCCGCGCCATCGCGTACGCGTCGACGAACGCGCCGTCGCGAAACGAGTGGTTGCGCAGCAAACCTTCGACCTCGAACCCGTGCTTCTTGTAGAGCCGAACCGCGGGTGCGTTGTCGACGTACACGCTGAGCTCGAGACGGCGCAAGTTGAGCCAGCGGTCGGCGAGCTCGATCGCGGCGCCGAGCAGCCGCGTGCCGATGCCGCGGCCCTGCCACTGGTCGTGCACGGCCATGCCGATCTCGCCCGCGTGCCAACGGCGAGGCGAGCGGTCGGCGACGTGGAGCCCGAGGCTGCCGACGATCTCCCGCTGCGCGCAGGCGACGAGCCCGAAGTGGTTACCGGCCTGCTTCTCGAGGCGCTTGCGCCACACCTGCGCCGACGGATACGGCAGCTGCAGCGTGCCCCACACCGCCCGCGGCTGGCCGTGGATGCGCTGCAGCTCGCGAAAGTCTTCCGGCTCCGCCCTGCGGATCTCGATCGTCTCGACGTTTTGCGTGCTCATAAAAAACCCCGGTTGGCGGCCGCCTACCAGGGTTCTTCGTGGCGAGGCAGTCGCGGGTTGCGGAACTGCCTCGGCTTCGTGCGCACGTCAGGCGTTCCACCTCGAGTGGATTACGTATTGCATGGCGGCGCGAAGCTGTTTCATAGGGCGCGCATCCTAACGCCGGCCCTCATCGCCGCGCAACACTCGCGCGCGCGTGCCGTCTCACTTTGGCCGATTGAGGTTCGTGCCAGCTGCCGTCGTCCCTCGAACGGGCCTCCCGAGACACGGCGGAAGAGCGTCCCTGCGCCTCGTCGCCGCACTTCCCTGTGCGGCGACGGTCTCGGGAGGCCCGTTCGAGGGACGACGGCAGCCGTTGCGAGTATCGCGGCGGCCAAAGTGAAACAGCACGCGCTCACTTGGCCAGCACCTCGATGGGGTCCGGCGCGATCTTGGGGGTGGCGTGCTCGTCGATGATGATGCGCTCGAGGTCGCGGCGCTCGCGCTCGAATACGCGCAGCAGCAAGAACAGCGCCACGGCCACGAGGCCGACGACGAGACCCCACCAAAGCCCCGGCGCGCCGAAGTCGAGCACGAAGCCGAGCAGGAGGCTCACCGGCATGCCGATGCCCCAAAAGCCCGCGAGACCGGCGATCACCGGCACTCGTGTGTCCCCGAGACCTCGCAACAGTCCCAGCGATACGACCTGCAAGCCGTCGAAGACCTGAAACACGCCGGCGATCGGCAGCAACACCACGGTGAGCGCGACCACGGCGGCGTCGGCCGTGTAGAGCCGCGCGAGCGGGACGGGGAAGCCGATCAGGATTCCCGCCGTCACCGCCATGAACCCCGCGCCCACCGCGAGCGCCGCGAGCGTGCCGCGGCGAACGGCAGGCGCATCGCCCCGTCCCACGGCATGCCCCACGATCACGGCCGCGGCCGACGAGACGCCGAGAGGCACCATGAAGGTCAGCGACGCGAGATTGATCGCGACTTGGTGCGCCGCAACCTGCACGACGCCGAGCCACCCCATGAGCAACGCCACCGTGCCGAAGACCCCGCTTTCGACCACCATCTGCGCGCCGATCGGCGCCCCGAGCCGCAGCATGCGGCCGAGCGCTTGCGGGTCGAGCAGGCCCGGCGCTACGCGGCGCAGATAGCGCTCGAGCTCCCGCCAGCCGAGTCCGAGCAGCAAGACGGCCATGAACCAGCGGCTAACCGTGGTCGCCCATGCGGAGCCGAGCACGCCGAGCGCGGGAAAGCCGAAATTGCCGTAGATCCACAGATAGTTGAGCAACGCGTTCAGCAGATTGGCGATCACGATCGTGACCACGATCGGGCCGGTGCGGCGGTGCGCTTGCAGCGTCTGCCGCAACGCGACGAACGCGAGCATCGGCCAGAGGCCCGGAATCGCACGATGGACGTAGCCCGCCGCTGCGGGGATCACCGCCTCGGGCTCGCGTGCGAGGGTGAGCACCGGCCCCACGGTCGTGAGCGCGATCGATAGCGGGATCGCCACCAGCACCGACAAAACCAGACCACGCTGCACGCCGCGCGCGACGGCGAGCTCGTCCCGCGCTCCGAGAGCCTGCGCCACGATCGGGTCGAGCGCCATCAGCACGCCCACGCCGAGTGCCGACACGATCCAAAAATACAAATTGCCGAGCGCCGCGGCGGCCAAGGCGGCGGCGGACACGCGCCCCACCATCATCGTGTCGACGACGCCCATGAGCATCGTGCCGACCTGGATCAGCACGATCGGCGCCGCGAGCCTGAAGAGCGCGAGCAAATCGTCCCGCGTCGGCAAGCGCTCGTGTCTCACGATCGGCATCGGTGTCGCGCACGGGGCGCCGTTACGGGGGCGCGCAGATTACTAGAGCGGCGCGGCCGTTCCAACCTGTCGTTGCCTTGCCGGGAAAATGCTCGAGGTTCGGGAGGGGCTCAGCGGCGGCACCTTTCGTGCCGCCGGTGAGTTGAGGAGGGCGTCATCAGCCGAGCGGAGAGTCGGGGGATGTCGGGTGTGGGGGTGGCTCTCGGGTTCGGCCGATGACGCTTCCTCGAGGAAAGACGGTTCGCTTCGAAAAACTCCTGTGATCAGTCGTCCAGCAATTGGTTCCGGGATACGACGCGGTCAGCCGCCGCGAGGCGCACGTCCGCGTTCAAAAAAAGCTCCGATATCTCGGGCACGACACGCGGCTGCTCGCGGATCACATACTCGTCCCGTCCGACGGCACGAATGCTCGGGGCCGAAGACACCCCCGCCAGCACCATCGTGGCCATGATTGCGCCTGTAGTAGCGTCCATGTTGTGCATGCTTCCCCTCCTCGTCGTCCTTGACGGGACCCGCAGACGAGCCGAGCCCGAGCGCGTTCGATCCAAAAGCGTCTCGAGAATAGTGCAAGCGCCGTGCCATCGCCCACGGCGAGCAGCTGCGCGGCGTCCTTGGGCGGGTGCTGCCTCCTCCGCCCCAGGATTTGGAACAGCGCGGCGCCTCGAGCGCGCGCGAATGCTGCCAGGCGGCCGGCACGGTGCGGCTCCGCCTTGGCCGTCGGCAAACTGCGACACTTTCCAAAATTTGCAAATCGACCTCGCCGGTCCCCTCCGCGCGGGGCCTGCGCAACCGGTCCTGACACTCAGTGGCGGCGGCCCTCGAGCCGCAGAAGCGCCCTGCTGATCTGCTGGAAGAGCCGACCGTCGGCCCGCTCGCAACCCAAACCCTCGGTGGCGCCGTTTTGCACCAGCAGCTCGTCGTAACGCCACTGTTGGAGCACCCGCACCTTTTCCGAGGTCGTGAGGTGATCGGCCGCGAGCACGAACGCAAGCTCGTCGATCGGCGAAACGAGGTCGTCGATGGCCGGAACATCTTCGGCGGAGGACTCGGTCGCGAGCTCTGCCGCGAGCGCTCGCGCATCGGCCGCGACGGCGCTTGCACTGTTCCATGGCATGGAACTTGCTCCGCCTGATTCGAGGAAACGCGGGAGTATCTGCATGCCGGCCACCCTATTGTTCGCTCGAAGGTTGAAGAACAACGAAATCTACGATCGGCAAGGCAACAAGCTCGGCGCGATTCAGGACGTGATGCTCGCCGACGACATCTCGAGCGTCCGCTATGTAGTGCTCGGGTTCAGCGAGTCGCTGACCGCGCCGAAGAAGTCGTTCGCCGTGCCCATGGAAGTGCTGACGCTCGACACCGAGAACGAGTGCTTCGTGGTCGACGTTCCCAAGGAGCGGCTCGCCGCGGCGGACGGGTTCGATCCCTCGCATCCGCCCCCCAACGCCGATCCCCTGTTCGACGCGTCCACCCACGTCTAGGCTTTCGGTTCGGTTGGCCGATCCCGGCCGCCCCACTTGAATTGCCGATTGCCGCGGCGCGCCGCTTGGACGAACGTCAGCGCGCCGAGAAAAATCAGCACGATGATCGCGAGCGCCATCAATATATAGATCGCCATGTGCGCTGCTCCTGTTTCCAGGATCAGCAGCAAGTTCCGTGCCCGAGCCAGCGGCCCGCGCGGCGCGAAGTGCACACGGCCCCGTTTGCAGCCGCTGCACTTCGCGGCGCAAGTTCTACAAACGGAGGTTCTCCTCGAGATCGCCAACGGACCATCGATCGCCGGCGCCAGGAACGCCGTGGCATGGGAGTTGCACTCCGTCTCCACATGAAGGACGTTGCGCGCGAAATCCGCGATGGCCGTTAACGTTCTCGCGGATCACGGCAACAACAGCCGGCTGCGCCGGATGTTCGCGCTGTTCCTCGTGGCGATCTTCCTGGTGCTATTTGCGCGCATGATCGCGCCGTTCTTCGAGGCAATCGTGCTCGCGGCGGCGTTCAGCGGCCTTCTCTATCCCCTCTACGCGCGGCTGCGCAGGCGTGTCCGTCGCGAGTGGCTCGCCGCACTGGCCACCACGGTGCTCGCGCTGATCGTAGTGGTGTTGCCGCTCACGATTCTCGTTGGGGTGCTCACCAAGGAGGCCGTGCACGTAAGCGAGGTCGTCGCCCCGTGGGTGGACGGCAAGAACGACGCGCGTGACCTCTCGCGCGTGGTACCCGAGTGGTTGCCGTACAGGAACCAGTTGCTCGCGCGCGCGGGCGAGGTCGTGAATCAAACCGGCACGTTCGTGGTGCAGCGCCTGAGCCGCGCCACGCAGAGCAGCGTGATCTTCCTCTTGAACCTGTTCGTGATGCTCTATGCGATGTTCTTTTTCTTCGTGCGAGGAGGACGTCTGCTGGCCTTCCTCGACGAATACACGCCGCTCGACTCGGACGACAAGCGCGTCATTGCTGCGAAAGGCCTCGCCATCACCCGGGCCACGCTCAAGAGCACCCTCATCATCGGCGCGCTACAGGGCACCGCCGGCGGAATCGCCTTCGCGGCCGCGGGAATCGACGGCGCGATGTTCTGGGGAATCGTCATGGGGGTTGCCTCGGCGCTGCCGACCTTGGGCACTGCGCTCGTATGGGTACCCGCCACGCTCGTGCTCTACCTGCGGGGTCAGCCGGTAGTGGCGTTTTGGTTCGGAGCCTGGTGCGCGGTCGTGGTCAGCGGGCTCGACAATCTCGTTCGGCCTTGGCTCGTCGGCAACGACGCGAAGATGCCCGACTTGCTCGTACTGCTCAGCACGCTTGGCGGGATCGCGATGTTCGGCGCGGCCGGCATCATCATCGGGCCGGTGCTCGCGGGGTTGTTTCTCACGAGTCTCGAAATTTTTACCGCAACTTTCGGTCACGAGCTGCGGCGGGGCGCGGCCACGGCTCCTCCGCTCCTCGAGCCGGACGGCGAGCTCTTGGACTCGAAGACCGGCGGCGGAGCGCGCAGCTCCGAATGATCAGCTCTGCGTGGAGCCAAACAGCTCCACGAGCTCGCGCCGGCTCTTGGCGCCTGCATCCCTTACGCGGAGCTGCAACGCGAATTGCCTGAGCTCTTCGTACGTCCATCGCGAGTAGTCGGTGCGCGGCGTCGGCGCCGCGGCCGCTCTCTGCACACTCATTTTCTCCATCGCGCTCTCTCCAGCGGTATGACGTTGTCGTAGCGGCGCGCGCCGTCCGCCGGCCCCGCACCGCCCGGCGCATCGCGCTTCGCCGGCTGCTCCGCCTCGAGCTTCACGCCCTTGCCCCCCGACCGGTCCCAATACTCGGCGAAACGCGGTGTCACCTCGATCAGCGTCAGGAGCACCCGCCCGCGGCGTGTCGCGCTCTGCACTGTCTCGGAAGCGTGGCGCACCACGCGCGCCGTGCCGGACACCGAGCAGAACCGGCAGCCGTCCTGTAGAACGACGCTGACGTTCGGGTCTGCGTCGATATCGTGGAGGCCGTCGCCGAGGATTCCGCACAGGAGCCAGATCCGCCGCGTGTCGCGTGTATGGGCCAAGGTGGTGGGTCGCGCGCGCATCGCGTCGCCGCAGCGGCTCACGAGCATCGCGCGGTCGAAGGTGAGCAGCAGCGTTTGCAGCAGCTGCGAGTCGTCGTCGTCCATCACCGCCTAGATTTCCTTCAGCGTCTCGTCGTCGGACCAGCCGTAACGGCGCAGCACGCGGAAGCGGACCTTCGCGGGCTCGCTCTGGAGCTGCACGGTCTCCTCGTCGAGCGGGTCCGAGCGGTGCTCGCGAATGACCTTGGCGATCACTCGCTTGGAGGTGTCGATCCCGGGCGTATT
Source organism: Gammaproteobacteria bacterium (assembly GCA_036274615.1). Lineage (GTDB taxonomy): Bacteria > Pseudomonadota > Gammaproteobacteria > Steroidobacterales > Rariloculaceae > FEN-1219. The sequence continues at coordinate 9,754 of DASUFK010000332.1, forward strand.
GGTAATCATCCTATTTCTCCGTCAAAGGCCGATGTCGGTACGCTGAACCTTGGTGAAGCGTTCGGCGACGTCGGTCCAATTCACGAGCTGCCAAAAGCCGTCGAGCCACTCTTTCTTGCGGTTTTGATACTGCAGGTAGTAAGCGTGCTCCCACATGTCTATGACGAGGATCGGCAGCGCGCCGTTCCCGACGTTGCCCTGATGGTCGAACACCTGCTCCACCACGAGTCGCTTGCCGAGCGGCTCCCACGAGAGCGCGCCCCAGCCCGACCCCTGCACCGTCTCGGCGGCCGACGTGAGCTGCGACTTGAACGCGTCGAAGGAGCCGAAATGCTGGTCCAGCGCGGCGCCGAGCCCGCCATTCGGCGTGCCGCCGCCCTGCGGCGACATGTTCTTCCAAAGCAGTGAATGCAGAACATGCCCCGAGATGTGAAACGCCAGGCTCTTCTCGAGCTGGCCGATGTGGGCGTACTCCCGCTGCTCGCGCGCGTCCGCGAGCTTGTCCAGCGTATCGTTCGCCCCCTTGACGTAGCCGGCGTGGTGCTTCTTGTAGTGCAGCTCGAGGATCTCGGCCGACAGATGCGGCTCGAGCGCGTCGAGGTCATAGGGCAAATCGGGCAAGGCGTATTGCGACATCGTGCCTCCTGGTTTCCTCAACGCGCGCGCTCGGCAGGCGCCGTGGGTGCGATCAGCGTGCGTGCTCGTAAGTAGATCTGGGCGAGCGTCATCGCGAGAGCGAGCAACGATTGAATTCGGCCGGATCCGGAGACGGGCTCGCCGCGCCGCCGCTCCGCCCGCATCACCGCACGCGTCCGTGCCGCGCCGCCCATGTAACGGCCCAACGCAAACGCCGCGGCTACCGCCCCCACCGACACCGCTAGCGGCACGGCAATGGCGTGCAGACGCTCCGCGAGTTGCCGGCGCGCCATCCACAGGCGCGCCCGATTCGTCTGCGCGCGCTCCACCGCGAGGCCCACGACGCGCCGCTGCCGATCAAGGTCGGCCGGCGACCACTGCAACGACATCGGCGTGCTCCTCGTTCTCCACAGGGGCGTGCAGCACCTCCCGGCGCAGCACGGGCAGCGTGAGATTGCGGCTGAGCCGCGCCGTCGTCTGCCATAGGTAGTACGCAAGCGCGCCATGCGCGAGCGCGAATACGAGCGCCGGCAGAGCCCAGCCCACCTCCGCCCTCCAGAAGAGATACAGGACGCAGGCCACGAGCAAGCCCCAGCCGATGACCAGCGCCGCCGCGGCCACCATTACGAGGACCAGCATCGCGAGCCCCGAGAGCGCAGCCAGCCGCGCCTCGGTGGCCGCGAGCTCGACCACGTCCCGGGCCCGTTGCGCGATCGCGCCGAGCAGCTCCTCGCCGGCGCCTTTCAAGCTCGCCTCGTGAGGATTCTCCGTGGTGTGCTGCATGCGCCCGCCGCGCTCAGCGCCTTCTCAACAGGCTCCAGAGCACCATGCCGGCGACGAACGCGATACCGGCCGACAGCATCGGGTTCTCTTCCACGTAGCCGCGCAGCTTGCTGATGTGCTCGTCGGCGGCCGCCATCGCTTGCTCGCCGGCTTCCCTCGCCTGGCGCGCCGTGCGCGCGGCCGCATCGCGCACACCCTGCTCCGCGTCGGTCGCCACGTCGGCGACGCGATCGATCGTATCGTGGGCCATCGAGGCCAACCGCTCGGTGGTGGCATTCGACGCCTCGCTATTGCGGGCACCCGCACGTGTTTGGGCCATGGTGTTTCCTCCTGAAGCGTTTGACCGTCGATAGCTCGGCGGCTTTCTTGGAAGGAGCCGCCTGCTGGTTGTGCGTTGCAGGAACCGTGCCACGCGGTCACGCGGGCGCGTCGATCGTTCGGGGTGCGAAAAAACCCGCGGCGGACCCGGCGGCACGCCGGGGGCCAGTCACAAGGATTGAAGTAGCTCGCGGATCTTGCGCGGATCGACGGGCTTCACGAAATGATGATCGAATCCGGCCTCGCGCGATCGGCGCCGATCTTCGGCACCGCTATATCCGGTGACCGCCGCGATCATCACCTCGCGCGCCCACGGCTCCTGGCGGAGCCGCCGGCAGACTTCGTCGCCATCGAGACCCGGCATCGTGATATCGAGCAGCATGGCGTCCGGCTTCACCCGCCGCGCCGTTTCGAGCGCGTCGATTCCGTCGTAAGCGGTATACACCTCGTATCCCATCGTCTCGAGCCACTCGGCGAGGCCGATTGCGGCGTCCACGTGGTCGTCGGCGATGAGAACCTTGCACGATACGAAGGCCGCCTGCCGTGCGGCGCCGCGAGCCGGCGCCGGCGCGGAGTGGCGCGGCGTGGCGGACCGCGCGACCGCGCCTTCGGAAACGATGCTTTCACTTCTCGACGCCATGTCACCATCCCGGGCGAGGGGCCGTTTCGCCGTGACGAGGGCCCCTTAAGTCGTGCGCGCTAAACGGCCCTGCGCCCGAAGAGCGCGAAGACCACCGCAAGAATCAAGCCCACGACGAACAGAATCCAAGCGATGTTGGTGGCGACGCCCGCAATTCCGGTGAAGCCGAGAACTGCGGCGACGAGCGCCACGATCAAAAACGTCACTGCCCACCCGATCATTGCCTCCTCCTCGACCCTCCCAGGGTCTTAAAAAAGGGCCGGCAGTCTCCCGCCGGCCCAAGAAGCCCCGCGCACTCCGTGCTTGGGTACTTGCGAATCGCCCACTACTGCTGGGCCAGGCCGCAACTCAGCCCGTGCTTCCCACGACTAGCTGATTTCGAACTTGCTTCACGTCGCCGGTGTTTTTCGCAATCTGCTCTGCGAGCTCCTTCTGCTCCTTGGTGCCGACGGTGCCGCTCAGCGTCACCACGTCGCCACGCGTATCGACGTCGATCTTCGTACCTTTGATGTGCGGATCGCCGAGCAGCTTGGACTTCACCATGGCAGTGGTGGTCGCGTCGTCCACCCACACGCCGAACGGCCGGTCGCCGTTCTTGTCGGCCGTGGCGGTCTTGGTCGAGGCAGCGGAATGGTTCGCCGCGGTGTGCGGCTCCGTCCGCGTACCCGACTTCACCACGAGGTCGTTGTCCACGCTTACGACACCGTCGATGCCCTTCGCGAGCTCGCCCGCGAGGTCCCGATCGATGTCGCTGTCCACGGTGCCCGTGAGGTGCACCTTTGCCGCCGTCGTCTCGGTCTTGATCGTGAATGCATCCAAATGCGGATTCAACGCGTAGACGGCTTCCAGCTTGCCGGTGATCCACGCGTCCTTCGCGTCGCCCGAGAAATCGGCGTAAGCCTGGGACCCTGCCAGCGCGCTGCCCACCAGCAGTGCCGTGATCGTCAATTGTCTCTTCATGGGATTTCCTCCGGTTTCGCCGCCTAGTTCAGGCTGCGGCTCCATTCGTCGACCTCGCGCTCGGCCTCGTCCTTGCGCTTACCGTAGAGCTCTTGCACCCGGCCGACGAGGTTCTCGCGCTTGCCTTCGATCACGTCCCAATCGTCGTCGGTGAGCTTGCCCCACTTCTGGACAGCCTTCCCCTTCAGTTGCTTCCATTGGCCTTCGATGCGATCCCAATTCATGTTCCCGGTCTCCTCGAACGGATTTACCGTCGTATCGATGACCGTTTTCTGCAAACCGCGTGCCAGCGGCAAAGCCGCGCCGCGTCTCGCTTTTCGGCGAGATCTATTCCAAAAGCCGTAACAGGAATTGGAAGTTGCGCGCGGGCCCGCGCTCAGCCGGGGGAGTCTTTCGACTCGTAGGCGTTGAGGCGGTTGTAGAGGGTATTGAGGCTGATTCCGAGAGTCTCGGCAGCGGCGCGCTTGTCGCCGTTCAAATGCTCGAGCGTGCGCATGATGAGCTCGCGCTCCACGTCGCGAAGCGAGCGGCCGATCGTGAGGCCCTGCCGCTCCTCCTGCTCGCCGAACGGGCTTTCGAATCGCTCGGGCAGCTCGAGCTCCGATACGTCGGGGTTCGACATGATGGAAGCCCGCTGCACGACGTGCTTGAGCTCGCGCACGTTGCCCGGCCAGTGATACGACTGGAGGCGCTTCATCGACTGAGACGAGAAATCCCGCTTGGGCGCGGTGGCCGGCTTCGACTGGCTGAGGAAGTATTCCACCAGCAACGGTACGTCGGCGGCTCTCTCGCGCAACGGCGGCAACGACAGCGGGAACACGCTCAACCGGTAGTAGACGTCCTCGCGCAGCGAGCGCTCGGCGATCGCCTTCTTCGGCTCGCGATTGGTCGCAGCGATGATGCGAGCGTCCACCTGAACTTCGCGCTCGCTGCCCACCGGGAGCACGGCGCCGGTTTCGAGCACGCGCAAGAAGTGCGGCTGCAGCTCGATCGGCATCTCCGCGAGCTCGTCGAGGAACAAAGTGCCCTCGTCCGCTCTCTTGAAGAAACCGGGGTGCCGCCGCACGGCCCCGGTGAAGCTGCCCTTCTCGTGGCCGAATAGCTCGCTGCCGGCGAGCTCGCGAGACAACGACCCGCAATTCACGGCGACGAACTGCCCCGTGCGGCCGCTGGCGCGGTGAATAGCCTCCGCCACCAGTTCCTTGCCGGTGCCCGTCTCGCCGAGCACGAGCACCGGGCTATCGGTGCGCGCCACCTTTTCGATCTGCTCGTAGACCGCCTGCATCGGCGAGGATTCGCCGATCAAGAGGCCGAAGTGGCGCGTGATGCCGTCGCCCGAGTCATCCGAAGCCTCTCCGGCCGCCTCGATGTCCTTGAGCAGGCTCAAGAGCTCGCGGCTGTCGATCGGCTTGGTGAGGTACGACACCGAAGGGCCGCTCAGATTCTTGATCAGCGATTTGATTCCGGGATGCCCGGTGATGAAAACCACGCGCTTGACCGCGCTCCCCCGCAGCTCCTCGAGCAACTCGAGGCCATTGCCGTCGGGAAGCATGAGATCGAGCAGCAGCACGTCGGGAGTGTTGCTCGCGAGCAGCTTGCGCGCGTCGGCAAGCCGTTCCGCCGTCTGAACCGTGTGGCCGTGCAATTGAACCATCTCGCTCGCGGCCGCAACGAAATCGGGCTCGTCATCTACGAGCAACACCCTAGCCATGCAAATTAGCTCCGCAGAGATAAAGATTGTTTGTAAGCGCGATTCTATACCGCAATCGCGTCATTGCAGTTCCGCCGGATATGAACTGCGTGCGCCCGCCGGGCTCACCCGGCCTGCCGCCATCGACTCTGCCATCGACCACCCCATTCGTCCGAGACGCCCCAATCCAAGACGGACGTCAGCTGGCTTTCAAGATTCATGCCAAAGTGAGTCGTGCGTTGACCGTCCATCGAAGCCCGGCGCAGAATCCGAGGCTCATGACCGACCGCGCTCATCCGCCGTTGCCGCGATGGATTCGCTATTTTCCGGCGGCTGTGGGGTTATGCGTGCTCGCGATCGGCGCCGCTGCTCTCATCGGGTGGTGGCGTGACCTCGGGATCCTGACCGCGCTATCGCCGCGCTTCGTGTCGATGAAGGCAAACGCGGCCGCGGCACTGGCGCTGCTCGGGCTGGCGCTCTGCCTCGCCTCGCTGCCACGCGCGGTGCCGGTTCGAGCGCTGCGTGCTCTCGCCGAGATCGCGGCGCTCGCGCTCGCGCTCACGACCGTGCTCGAGTATGCGGCGAATGTCGACCTAGGGCTCGACCGGCTGCTGTGGCCTGCACCGCTCAACGAGTTCCAGACCGCCGCGCCCGGCCGCATGGCGTTGCCGACGGCGCTGGCGCTCGCTCTCAGCGCCGCGGCGCTGATCGCCGCGCGTTGGCATACGGGCGGCGGTCGAGCCGTATCGCGGGCGCTGGCCACGCTGGTCAGTGTCATCGGGCTCGTTGCGCTGCTGGGCTATCTCTATGGCGCGCCGCAACTCTACCGGCCCATGGCGGCGACGACGGCGGTGGCGCTCGGTGAGGCGATCTCCTTCTTATTGCTGGCGGCCGGCATCGGGACGCTGCAGCCGCAATACGGCCTGCCGAGCATCGCCCTGGGCCGGACGCTCGTGGGCACGCACGTACGCTGGCTGTTCCCCGCGGTGGTGCTGGTTCCGCTCTTGATCGGCGTCTTCGCCGTGCAGACCTATGAGACGTTCGGCGTCGCCCGCGCCTCGATCGCGCTCACCGCCGCGGGCACCACGATCACGATCGGCCTCGTGGTCGGCTTTGCGGCGCTTTGGCTGCGGCGCATGGAGGACCGCCTCGAGGTGAGCAATCGCGCGATCGCCGCTACGCGCCAGGGCGTCTTCATTGCGGACGGCACGCTGCCGAGCCGTCCGATCATCTACGTGAACGAGGCGTTCGGGCAGATCAGCGGCTACGGTTCCAAGTACGCGCTCGGCCGCAGCTGCGACTTCTTCGTCAAGGCAACGGCCGAGGATCCGGCGCTCGAGACGCTTGCGAGCTCGCTCGGGAGCGGCGAGAGCTGCACCGTGACGCTCCCGTGCGAGCGTCAGGACGGAACGGCGTTCTCCGGCCGATTGTCGATCAGCGTGGTGCCCGGCGCCGATGGCGCGAAGCATCTCGTGGGCGCACTCGAGGACGTCACGGCCGAGCAACTCGCCGCGATGACGCGTCTGCAGCTATTGGCAGAGGCCTCGCAGGCGCGTAAGGAAGCGGAGGCTGCGAACCGCGTCAAGGACGTGTTCTTCGCGTCGATCACGCACGAGCTGCGTTCGCCGCTCAACGCCTGCACCATGTGGCTCGACGTTCTGGCGCTGAGCCCGCTTTCCGAGAAGTCGGGCAAGGCCATCGATGCGATCAAGCGCAACCTCAAGATACAGGCGCGGCTCGTCAACGACCTCATCGATGCCGCGAAGATTTCCTCGGGCGGCATCGAGATCCACACGGAGCCGCTCGAGATCGAGACTCTCATCGAGAGCCACGTCGAGACGTGGAAGCTCATGGCCGAGGCGCGCGAAGTCCGGTTCCGCTACCGGCCGAACGGCAGCGAGGAGCGCCACCTGCTCGACATCGACTCCGAGCGCGTCACTCAAGTGTTCAACAACCTGCTCGAGAACGCGTTCCGCAACACCCCACCCGAAGGACACGTGGAGCTGCGCGTGGAACCCGCGGACGACCGCGCGTTGTCGATCGTGATCGAGGACAGCGGCTCGGGTCTATCCGCCGAGGACCTGCAACGCGTCTTCACGCCGTTCTGGCGCGCGGCCTCGGCGGTCTCGCGACACAAAGGGCTCGGCCTCGGCCTCGCGATCGCCGAACATCTCGTGAAGGGACACAAGGGCACGCTCAGCGCCCGCAGCGAGGGTCTGGGCAAGGGCTGCGTATTCACGGTAACGCTGCCGCTGTCCGAGAGCACCGCCGAAGCGCCGGCCGACGGCGTGGTGCAGGCGCACTGACCGGGGAAGAAAAAGGGTCCGAGGGATCGGTCCAGGGTTGGGGGGAGATGAACCGTGGGGGGTGACCGATCCCTCGGAAAGTCAATCCAAGCCGAAAATCTGCGTCGATGCTCCTCAGCCGGCCGCGCGTTCGACCGCGCCGGGAAAGTTGCCGCTCTCGTCGGAGATCACGATCTCGACGCGGCGGTTGGCTTGCATGCCGGCCGCCGTGTCGTTACCCGCCACGGGATACGACTCGCCGAGACCCACCGTGCGGATACGATCTTGCGGCACGCCGCGCCCGACCAAGGCGTCGCGTACCGAGTCCGCGCGACGCTCCGAAAGTTGCACGTTGTATTCGTCGGATCCGCGTGCATCGGTGTGACCTTCGACGAGCACCTTTCTATCGGGATGATCCTGCATGAACATCGCGAGCTGCTGGATCGTGCGCGCGGCGCCCGGCTTGAGCGCGTTCTGCGCGGTGTCGAACAACACGTCGCCGAGCGTTAGCACCAAGCCGCGCTCGGTTTCCTTCGGCCGCAAGTTCGCAAGCTCCTGCTCGAGACTCTGGTTCCGCTCGCGCGCGGCGTCCGCTTCTTGGCTCGCCTGGTCCACCTGACGATTCGCTTCCTGCGCGCGGCGTTCCGCCGCCTGCGCCTCCGACTCGGCCTGCTGCGCACGGGCCTGGAGAACGATCTGATTGCGTCGGCTTTCGCCTTGCGCGATTTGCTGCTTGGCGCGTCCTTCCGCGATGCGTTCCTTCGCTATGTCGGTATAGCGCTGCGCGACATAGGCCTTGTGCGTGATGAAGTCCAGAGAATCCTTGTCGCGATACGCCTCGTCCGCCTCGGCAAGCGCGCTGCGCGCCGAAGCGATTTCGCTCGACGCCATCTCCGACGCGAGCTCGTCGCGCTCCACGTTGCGGAGCGAAATGCGTGCCTGCTCCAGCGTATCCACTTTGTCCGGCAAGTGGCTGCATGCGGCGATCGCCGCGAGCCCCACTGCGCAAATGCTCAATTTGGTCTTGGTACTCATCTCGATTCCACCTGCCGATCGCTACCTTCGTACTCTAGGGTTGCCCAGGAGCTTGCGTGCCGCCGCCGGTCGCCTGTTGCTGTAGCGCCTCGATGCTCTCGTTGAGCTGGGCTAAAGCGTTTTGCATCTCTGCGTTGCGTGCCTTCGCCATCGCGAGTTGCGCGTCGAGGTCCGCTTCCTCGCCAAGCCACGCCGCTTGTTCGCGGTCGCCGTCCTGCAGCGCCTTCTCGGCGTCGCCGAGCTTGCGCTGCGCCGACGTCAGCTCCAGGTTGCCGTGCTCGTACGCACCCGCCTTCTCAGCCGCATCCACGGTGGCACTCGCACGCGTAATTTCTTCCGGACGCTGTGCGGTTCGCTGCCTGTCGGAAGCACACCCCGCAATCGCCAGCGCGGCGAGTGCGATAGGCATGCACACGTTCCATGTCCGTTGAAAGCTCATCTTCGACTCCACTGTCTGTACCGAGAACATTTGCAGCTTTCGTGCCAGCGCGCGCAGCGCCCTGCGCGCGTGTCGCTGCCCGCCGAGCTCGGGTACGGCCGCCGCGCACGGACGCGGCATTCGCGCCCCGACGCGGTTGGCAAAAACCCAAACGCGATTTGCTTTTGGGAATGTCCGTCGCGGAATACCGCTCCTCCACCACATCTCTCTCGAAGGCAATTCCGCGGACGGCGCAGGCTCACTATGATGCGCGGATGCAGCCACGCACGTCGGTGATGCTCGAAGTCGCGGCGCTCGCGCTCGCGACCGCCGTGTTCCTCGCGACCTTTCGCGTACGAGCGAGCTATGTCGACTTCGCGCTCGCCGCCGCGGCAGTCGCGTTGATCGTCGCCACCGCGCGGCGCAGCCGCCGTCTCTGGGAGATCGCAACGCCCACGCTCGAGGGCGCGGCTCGTGCGCGCTATCGATCGGCGGCGCTACTCGCAGCCGCATTCACCCTCGCCGCGCTCGCGGTGCTCGCCGTGTTGGCGTTCGGCTGGCCGCCGGAGAGCGCGGCGGGCACCCCGATGATCGCGCGGCTGTTCACGCTCCATTTCTTCGCGGCCATGCTTCTGTACTTCCCGTGGGCGCTCCTGCAGCAGTACATCTTTCAGTTCTACCTATTCGGGCGGCTGCTGCACCTCGTGCCGCTGTACGTGGCGATCGCGCTCACTGCGGCTGTATTCGCGAGCGTGCATTTCCCGCGTTGGCCGGTGATGTCGGTAACGCTCGTCGCGGGCTGCGTGTGGACGTCGATCTACTATCGCCATCGCGCGCTGCTGCCGCTCGCAGCGTCGCACGCAATTCTCGGCGCTGCGCTGCACTACTGGGTGTTCGGTCACGATCTTCTCGCCGATTGGGCGAACGTACTCCCGAGCTGGCTGCGCTGATCGAGCGCAATCGTGGCATGGAGCTTGCTACACAAGCTCGAGGCCTTTGGGCCGCAGCGATCCAGGAGGTCGACATGCTGAAGCGTTATCTCATCGTGCTGTTGTTCGGTGCGGCCGTCGCGGCAACCCAAATCGGTTGTTCGCCGCTTGCGGCAGGTGTTGCGGGCGCGGCGGTTGGCGCCGGTGCGGAGAAGCACCACGATCGGCACGACAATGACCGAGACTAGAAGATTCAACGGCAAACGCGCTGCGGCCGCCGATCGCCTCGTCGAGGGCTCGGCGAGCCGCCGCGCCAACCGTCTCCCACCTCAGGGGCCCTCTCAGCTCCAGTAGGGTTTGCGCCCGTAGTAGCCGTAGATCTCGTTCGCAAGCGTCGGGTCCGCGAAGTTCGGCCAATTGTCCCTGTCGAATCCCGGCGCGTTCTCCAAGCGCTGTCGATCGATGTCGAGGGTGAGCCGCTGGCTCGCGGCGTCGAAGGCGAGCGCCTCCGGGGGCACAGCGAACAGCTTGTTGCCGATGCCCAGCACGCCGCCGAAGGACAATACCGCGTAGCGAATCCTTCCGGACTCCGCGTCGAGCATGAAGTCTTCGATCTTGCCGAGCTTTTCGCCGGCCGTGTTTACCACGACATTTCCGGCTAGGCGGTCGGCGGACAATACGTGCTGCATGTGGGTGCTCCTCGTTCGTTCATTCCGGAGGTCTACTGTGCGTCGCGCGGCTCTTTCGCCGGGTCGTCGACGTACTGCGGCGCGGGATCGAGCGCTTTGTCCACTTGGTCGGCAAGGTCTCTCGCGGCTTGATGTCGTCCGCAGCCGGCAAACGTGCCGAGCGCCGATGCCGCCAGAATCCACGTTGCAAGCTTGCTGCACATACAGAGCCTCTCCCTTGCCCGCACCCAAAGGAGCAAGTTATGTGCCACGAAGCGCGACGCATCCCGCATCGGTTTGCAGAATGAGGAAGGCACCGCAAAAGCTGCGCGGCTGAATACGTCGATCGGCGAGCACCTGTTTGTACGCGTTCATGGCGGCGAAATTTGCGGCCCACTCAGTGGCATGGTGTTTGCACCCTGGTAATCGAGGGTGCCAAGACTGCACCCGGTGATCGACGACCATCCTCAAGGAGAGAAGGACATGGGCGACCAGCAGCAAAGCGACCGCAACCAAGAGCACGACCGACGCAATCAACAGCAGCGCGAAGAAGAACGTCGCCGTCGTGAAGAGATTTCGAAACCTCAGCCGTCGAAGGACGACAAGGCCGAGTGAAGTGTCGGCGGTGTGGGTCGCGCGGCCCCCACCGCCGTATTCATCGACCGAAGTTCAGGCAGGGAGGACGTAATGCGAATACGACTACTGACCGCGATGCTCGTCGTGCTGCCGCTGTGGGCTTGCGAGCAGCAAGGCCCATTCGAGCGCGCCGGCGAACGAGTAGACAAGACCGTGGAGAACGCGCGTAACGGCGGCCCGACGCTGAAGAATCGCGTCGACGATGCCGCAGACGACGTACGCGACGGTGTCGAAGACGCAAGCAAGGATCTCAAGCGCTGATCGTCGCCATCTCGCAATGACGGATCTGCCCCCGTGTCGCGCTCGTCGCGGCACGGGGAAACGGCAAGCCCCCCAAGATTCACCCGCTCGCAGTTGTGCGAAGCCGTCCCTCGTGATCTAGTATCGCGAACCATGCTGGGGGGTAGTCATGCACACCGATCGAGCTGAGCAAAACGTCCATAGCGCTTCCTCTTCTTCGCAGTGCGATCGCCGCGCGGTGATCCTCGGCGCCGGCAAGGTCGCCGCGGCCGGCGTCGCCGCGACGCTCGGCACGCTGACCGCCCGCGAAGCACACGCCGAAGGAGTCGCCGGTCAGGAATGCATGACGATCATCTATCAGAACGGCGACGGCGTGCGCTTCGATTTCGACTACTACGAGAAGACGCACATGCACAACATCATGCGGGCGTACGGAAAGTCGATCGCCCGCTTCGAGCTGCGCCGCGGGCTGCCCGGCGCAGACGGTGCCCGCCCGCCGTACGTGGCCACGATCACGATCTGGATCGCGGATCCCGCGGCGTTCGACGCCGCCGCCGCGCAGCATCAGGCGGCGCTCCGTGCGGACGTGTCGAAGTTCACGAACGCCACGCTGATCGCGCAGCGCGACAAGATCGTGGCGATAGCCGTCTAACGCGCCGGGTTGCCGAGCAGCGCAGGAAGCTCGGTCATTCGCTCGAAGGTAGCGTGGGCACCGGCGGCGGCGAGCCGCTCGGGCAGGAACAAGCCCGCAAAGCCGTAGACGGTCATCCCCGCGGCTCGACCGGCCAGCACCCCGTTCACCGAGTCTTCGATCACCACGGTGCGGTCCGGCGGCGCGCCCATCTTGCGGGCCGCGTGCAGGAACACGTCGGGCGCCGGCTTCGCGCGCGCCACCTCGGTGACGCTGAAGAGCCGCCCCGCAAATAGCGGCAGGAGCCCCGTGGCGCCGAGCGTCGTGCGCATCTTGTCGTGATCGCCGCTCGACGCGATGCAGTACGGGATCGCGAGATTGTCGAGCACCTCGCGAATGCCTTCGACCGGGGTGACGCTCTCCCGCAGCACGCGGTCGCGCTCCGCGCGGTAGCCATCCAAAGCGCCCGGCGGCGCGCGGCGCCCGGTGAGCTTCTCGACGATCGCAAGGCAGTCCTGGAGCGAACGCCCGAGGAATTGCTCCTGCATTTCGGCTTCCGTGAGGTTCGCGCCGAGCGAGCGAATGAACGCACCGAACACGTGGTGCGTGAGACGCTCGCTGTCCACGACGACGCCGTCGCAGTCGAAGATGACGAGATCGAAGCTCACTGGTGGCCTGTATCGGTCGAATCCGTAGGGCCCGAGTGTGCTTGGTGCGGCGGGGCAAGGCGCGAGGAGGAGCCATAGTGGTGACTATGGCGACGACGAGCAACGCAGCACCGGCGCGCCAGGCGCGCTCCGGCACAAGGGATTCGGCCGATACGGGCCACTAGTCTTCGACGGCTCGCCGGCTTTGCTTCAGCCGGCTGTGCCGCGCCTTGGTGTCGAGGCGCTTCGCATGCGAAGCCCGCGTGGGCTTGGTGGGTTTGCGCGCCTTGCGCTTGACGAGCGCGCGCAGCAGGAGCTCCCGGAGCCGCTCGAGTGCCGCCGCCTTGTTCTGCTCCTGGCTGCGAAACTGCTGCGCCTTGATGACGATCACGCCGCCGTGGGAGATGCGGTGATCGCGCAGCGCGAGCAAGCGCTCGCGCGCGCCGGCCGGCAGCGACGGTGTGCGCGCCGCGTCGAAGCGCAGCTGCACGGCGCTCGCCACCTTGTTCACGTTCTGCCCGCCCGCACCCTGCGAGCGGATCGCCGTGAGCTCGATTTCCGCGTCGGGGATAACGACGCCCGGCGCCACGTCGAGGTCTGCTGCCATCTCGCCGTCAATCAGCCGTCGTCAATTCGCGGGCTCGATCCTGAACACCACGCCGTCGGTCTCGTCGGTCAATACGTACAGGAGCTCGTCCGGCCCCATGCGCACGTCGCGGATGCGTTGCTGCAAGTCCGCGAGCAACGTCTCGCGACGCAGCTCCTCCATCTTCTCGTTGAAGAGAATCCGCTCGAGGTGCCCGGTGCCCGGGATCTCGCCGCGGCGCATGCCGCCGACGAACACGTCGCCCTTCCACTTCGGCAGCTTGTTGCCGGTGTAGAACGCGAGGCCGGAGGTCGCGATCGCGGGCGTCCAGTAGACGACCGGGTCGATCATGCCTTCGAGCGAAAAGCCCTTCGGCGATTGCCAAGGACCGGCGTAGGTGCGGCCCAAGCTCACCAGCGGCCAGCCGTAATTGCCGCCGGGCACGAGCACGTTGATCTCGTCGCCGCCGTTCGGTCCGTTCTCGGTCTCCCACATTTGACCGGTGCCCGGATGCATGGCCAAGCCGAGCGTGCTGCGATGGCCGAGCGTGTAGATTTCCGGCCGGTAGCCCGCCTTGCCGACGAACGGGTTGTCGGCAGGCACCGTTCCGTCGTCCTTCAACCGCAGTACCTTGCCGCCGAGACCGTCGGTCTTCTGCGCGATGTCGGCGCGGTCGCCCCACGTGGACATGTAGAGCATGCCGTCGCGGCCGAACGCGAGGCGCGAGACGGTGCTGGTGTCGGTGCTCGCGAAGATCTCGCGCACGTTCGTCAACGCCTTGCCGTCCCACACGCCGCGCGCGAGCCCGTTACCTGCCTGCCCTCCCTCGGCCGCGGGGGGCTTCGCGTACGTCAGATACACGAAATGGTTGGTGGCGAATTGCGGGTGCAGCGCGACGTCGAACAATCCTGACAGACCTCTCGCTTGCACGGCCGGCACGCCTTGTATCGGCGTGGGATCGAGCGTGTCGCCGTGCATGACTCGCAAGCGGCCCGCTCGCTCCGAAACGAGCTTGTCGCCGTTCGGCAAGAACGCGATGCTCCACGGATGGTCGAGCCCGCGCGCCAGAATGACCACGCGGATGTCTTGCCCCTCCGCCGTCTTGTACAAGAACGGCCCCGCGCCGAGCGGCGGCACCACGATGCCGGTGGGCGCACGCGGCGTGCCGCCTCGTGCCTGCCCCTGTTGACCGCCGGCAGCCGCCGGAGCCTGTCGTTGCCCGCCGGGCGCCGCCGGAGCCGGTTGCTGCGCGCCGGCCGACCAGGCCATACCGCCCAGTGCGGCCAACGCCGCGAGCTTGCACACCACGTTCATTGGATCCCCCCAAGAAGCCCTGATTCGACGCGCCGCCAATGGTACCTCGCTCCGCGGCGATTCCGGCTTCCCCGCGTCAAAGGAATTCTCGGCCGGTGGCGGCGAGACAGACCTCCCGCCGGTTGAACGCGAGCTGCCGAGCACGCACCTGCGGGTACCCCCAGCCGCGCACGCGCTCCTCGAAAGCGGGCAGCGCGGACGCGTGCCTTGGATCGGTGAGCTTGAGCGTGAGCAGCAGCCCGGCCACTCGCGCCCCCGGCGCCGATACGATCGGCTCCACCGCGTCGAGCGTGTAGGTGGGCGCCACATTGGCGTCCGACATCAGCCAGCGGCAACCGTCGAAGACGCTGCGCTTCGCATCCTTGGCGCGCGCGCGCACGTGCGTGAAACGCGGATGGGAGAGCACGGCGGCGTCCATCTCCGCAGGATCGAGCCCCACCACCGCGCAGCCGCGCTCGAGCACCGCCAGGCACGAGCCGCCGGGCGCGCTGCCGATCTCGACGCAACGATCGCCGCCCGTGAGCGGCAGTCCGGACCAGAGCAACGCCTCCGTCATCTTCAAATAGGCGCGCGAGATCATGCCGGCGGGCGCGGCGACGTTCGGGACGCCGCCGGGCCAACCGCTCTGCGGCGCCTCCGCGCTCGCGCGGTGCCAACCGAGCCACCATTCGTCCGGCTCCACGATCACACAGTCGAGGATGTCGCTGCCTGCGGCCGTGTGCTCGTTCACCGCGAGCCCGGGCCGCAACGCGAGCATCGCGTTGCCCGCCCCTGCGTTGACGTTCGGGTCGAAACCCGGATCGCCCGGCAGAGCCTGGTCGCGCCGCCAGATATGGAGGTGACGAGCCGAATGCGGAGCGCGCTCGGCGAGCAAGGACGAAGCGGCGGCGGCGAGCTCCGCGTCGTCGGCACCGTTCACTCGGCCGAGCGAGGCGCCCGACGTGCGCGCGAACGTCGCGGTCACCTGCGGCGCTGCGTCGCCTCCCATCTCCGGCAGGCGAAACGTGCAGAATCCGGGGCGCGAGAACGCGAAGCGCAAGGCCGGATGGCGCCGCGCCACCTCCTGCTTCAAAACGGCCTCGGAGCCGGCCTGACAGGCCGTGAATACGAATCGTGGGGACATCGCGCCCGGCACGGAATCCTTGCTCGCGGGGCGCAAATGGTACCGTGCCGCGCACCCCGATTGTGCGGGTTCCGACACCGCACGCGAGCGAACCGACTGCGGCGCGTCGCGCGCGGCCCACGGAACGATAGTCAAGCAGTTGAAACCTCGGAGGAGCATACTGCCTTCGCTCCCCGGCCAAAGATCGCCAACGAAAAGTAGGCCCAATGATCGCGGAAACCGTCCAGCAACTGCGGGACGCAGCGAGCCAAGCGCATCGCCGCGGCGACATCGAAGAGGCCGTCGTCCTGTTCGAGAAGATCGTCTCCATGTACCCGGAAACGCCCGAAGCAGTCGACGCGGTCTTCTATTTGAGCAGCATCGGCAAGGGAAAGAGCCGGCGACCGGCGCGACGCTCGACCGCAGCGCCCCACTCGACCGGCGCTAGCAAGGAGCGCAGCAGCTAGCGAGACGCCAGCGGTCGCGAGCTACGCGTCGAGCTCGCACTGCAATCACGTTTCGTGACGGTGCGTTCGATCGACGCCACAACGCGGGATCTTCGTTACGCGGTGGTCGCGCTGGCGCCCGCGCTGAGTACTTGTCAGGATGTGCGCCCTTCTTCGCAGTCACGGATTCCACGGAGCGGACACGATGAGCACATCGCAACAGACGCTACTGGTCACCGGAGCAGCGGGACAGCTCGGACGCCTCGTTCTCGAGCAACTGCTGGAGCGCAAGGCGGCGCGGATCATCGCCGCCACTCGCACGCCGGAGAAGCTCGCCAGCTTCGCCGAGCGCGGCGTCGAAGTGCGCAAGGCCGATTTCGATTCGGCGGAGTCGCTGGCGCGCGCGTTCGAGGACGCGGACCGGCTGCTCTTGATCAGCACGGGCCACTTGTTCCCGGAAGGGCTGCGCCTGCGGCAACACCGCGCGGCCGTCAAGGCCGCCGCCGACGCACGCGTGCAGCACGTGCTCTACACGTCGGGGCCGTCGCCGCATCCCACGCCGGCCGGCTCGCTGATCAACGATCACTACTGGACCGAGCAAGCGCTCGCGGCGAGCCCGCTCGAGTGGACGATCCTGCGGCATCACCTGTACACGGAGACGTTGATCGGCGCGCTCGCAACGGCGCTCAAGCAGGGCGACCTCGCGTCGTCGGCGGGCGACGGCGGCAACAACTATGTCACGCGCGCCGATTGCGCGCGAACCGATGCCGCGGCGCTCGCGAGCGACTGGAGTGGACGGCGCATCCTCGACGTCACGGGCCCGGGCCCCGTGACGCAAGCCGAGCTCGCGCGCCTCGCGAGCGAGCTCACGGGCCGGCCGTTACGCTACAAGAAGCTCGCACGCGAGGAGCACGCCAAGCTCTTGGCCGGAGCCGGCTTGCCGCCGTTCGTGGTGGACGCGGTGCTGGGTTTCAACCAGGCGGCGGCCCGCGGCTATCACGAGGTCAACGCGCCGACCGTTGCCGATCTCACCGGGCACGCGCCGATGAGCGTGAAGGAATTCCTGACGGCGCATCGCGAAGCGCTCGCGAGCTGAGCGCGCGCACGACCGACGACGCCGCACCTCAGTGCAGCGCAGCGGCCGCCGCGGCCAAGCTTCGGCGCGACGGCCACAGGCGCCTCGTCACGGCGTGGGCGATCTTCGAAGCGCTGGTCTGAGCGCGCCGGTGCACGTCGCGGCGCGGGCGCCTAGTCGAGCCAGCCGGCGGCGAGCTGCTTGTTGTGCGCGGCGATCGCGTTGCGCATGAACATTGCCACGGTCACGGGGCCGACGCCGCCGGGCACGGGCGTGACCCAGCTCGCGACCTCTTTCACGTTCTCGGTGTCCACGTCGCCGACGATCATCGTTTCGCCGGTGGGGCCTTCGACCTGGTTGATGCCGATGTCGATCACGGCCGCGCCCGGCTTCACCATGTCGGCCTTCAAGAATCGCGGCTTGCCCACGGCCACGAGCACCGCGTCGGCGCGCCGCGAGTGCGCGGCCACCGAGCGCGTGAGATGGTGGCACACGGTCACCGTGGCGCCCTCCGCCATCAGCATGAACGCCGCGGGCTTACCCACGATCTCCGAGTGCCCGATCATCACGACCTCGAGCCCGTGCAGGTTCAAGCCGGTGGCCTTGATGAGCTCCACCGAGGCGGCCGCGGTGCACGGCGCCAGCGCGAGATCGTTGTAGACGATGTTGCCGATCGAGGCGGGGTTCATGCCCTCGATGTCCTTGAACGGATGGATCGCGGACGCGAGCGATCGGCCGTGGATGTGCTTCGGCACCGGCCGCTGGAGAATCACGCCGAGCACGTCGGGATCGTCGTTCATCTTCACGAGCCGCGCCTTGCACTCGTCCTGCGTGAGCGTGCTCGGCCAGGTCTGATCCTCGAAGCGGATGCCGATCTTCTGCGCGGCCGCGGCTTGACCGCGAACGTACACGCCGACTTCCTTGTGCTCGCCCACGCTGATCGAGACCAGCCGGCCCATCGTGTGCCTCTCCTGCGCCGCTCGCACTCGCTCGCCGACTTCGCTCAAGATGCGATCGCGCACCACTCTGCCGTCGAGCAGCCTGTTGTCTTTCATTCGGATGTTCGTCCAGTCGTTGGGTGTTGTTCAGCGGAAAGTGTCGCACGCGTTCACGTCGCCGGTCCGCAGGCCCGTGCGGAGCCATTGTTGCCGCTGCGCGGACGAGCCGTGCGTGAAGGAGTCGGGTGTCACGCGGCGCCCGGCGTTGCGCTGCAGGCGATCGTCGCCGATCGCCTCGGCGGCCGCGAGCGCATCCTCCACGTCGCCGGGCTCGAGGATGTGCTGCGTGCTGTTCGCGTGATTGGCCCAGACGCCCGCATAACAATCGGCTTGCAGCTCCATCGCCACTTGCAGACGGTTCGTGTCGCCGCGCTGCTGCGCCTCGCGCACGCGATCCGCGGTGCCGAGCAGCGTTTGCACGTGATGGCCCACCTCGTGACCGATGACGTAGGCCTGCGCGAATTCCCCGGGGCCGCCGAGCTGCGCCAGGTCGCGGAAGAACGAGGTGTCGAGGTACACGCGCCGGTCGGACGGGCAGTAGAACGGGCCCACCGCCGAGCTCGCGAACCCGCACGCCGAGCTCACTTCGCCGTCGAACAGCGTGAGCTCGGGCTGCCGGTAGGTGGCGCCGGCCTGCGCGAAGATCTCGCCCCAGACGTCCTCCGTGCTCCCGAGCACGGCCGAGACGAACTGGCTCGCGTCGTCGTTCGCCGTGAGCGGCGGCGCCGAGCTCGAGTCAGGCCCTGCGGAGCCGCCTCCGAGCAGCAGGTTGATCGCGTCGGGGCCGCCGACGAAGTACGCGACGGCGAGCACCGCGAGCACCGCGATTCCCCCGCCGCCGCGCCCGATCCGAATGGGCATGCCGGCCCGCGAGGGGCCGCCGGCGCCGCGCAAGTCGCGCACGTTGCTGCTGCGTCGCAAATCCTTCCAGCGCACGCGTAAGCCTCCGTTCGCCGCCCGATCCCTTCGCGTTCAGCTTAGCCGAACGGCGTTGCACATTGAACGTTTGCAGCCAGAACCATGCCAACTGTCTCGATCAACGGGGGTACAATCTCGCCTCGTTGACAGTGATGGGCGCCGTGCTGGGCGCAATGTCCCCAGCGGCAGGAGCGGATTGCGATGCGATTGGTGGAGCAGTTTTCCGGAGTCGGCGGGCTCACGTGGCGAGGCGAGACGTTCGCCGGCATTCGCTATCGCATCGATCGTTTCCAAGGCGAGGCCGCGAACGGCTTGCCCGTGCCGGGCTTGCACCGCATCGAGGGCACCGTCGAGCTCGACGGGCTCGAGGACCCTGCACGCATCGTCGGGTCGAGCGTCACGCTCGAGCTCGAGGACGGGCGCACCCTGCCGCTCACGCTCGCCGACGCGAGCGGCCGCGTGCTCGCCGAGGGACACGGCCCGAAGCACGGCTGTTCCTGCTGCTGACCCCGCCCGATCAGGGGCCCACACGATGCGGGTCGAGCGCGCGAGCTTCGAGCACGATTACGCGGCGATTCGCCACGTGCGGTTCACGGTCTTCGTCGACGAGCAGCGCGTTCCCGAGGACATCGAGCTCGACGAGCGCGACCCGCAGTGCCTGCACCTTCTCGCCTACGACGACAACGGCGAGCCGATCGGCACGGGCCGGCTCGACGTCGGCTACGGCGGCAAGATCGGGCGGGTCGCGGTGCTCGAGCCGGTCCGCCGCGGTGGTATCGGCACTGCGCTGATGAGCCGCTTGCACGAGCTCGCGGCCGAGTCCGGCTTGCGCTCGGTCTGGTGCAACGCGCAAATGACGGCGGCCGCGTTCTACCGGCGGCTCGGTTACCGCGCCGTCGGCGAGCGCTTCTACGAGGCGGGGATCGAGCATGTCCGAATGGAGCGGGAGCTCTGAGCGCGTCGACGCGGTTCTCTTCGACCTCGGCAACACGCTCGTCTCTTATTACCGCGCCGCGGATTTTGCTCCCGTGCTCGAGCGGTGCCTTGCCGCCGCTCGCGCGATCCTCGCCGAGCGGCCGGACCTCCGCGCCGCCGACGCGGCCACCGCTTACGGACGCGCGCTGACGGCGAACGTTGAGCGCGCCGACCACCGCGTGCGGCCGCTGGCCGAGCGGCTCGTCGAAGTGTTCGATCTCGACGCGCGGCTCCTGCCGGCCGAGCTCCTCGCGCGGCTCTGCGGCGCGTTCATGGGGCCGATCTTCGCCACCGCCCGGCTCGACGAAGCCGCCATCGACGTCCTTCGTGAGATCAAGCGCTTGGGAGTTAGAGCCGCAATCGTTTCGAATACGCCGTGGGGAAGTCCGGCGACTGCCTGGCGCTCGGAGCTCGCGCGGCACGGCTTGCTCGACCGGGTCGATGCCGCCGTGTTCTGCGTCGAGGTCGGACGGCGCAAACCCGCCGCGCAACCGTTCGCCCGGGCGCTGCAGCTGCTCGGCGTGGCACCGCACCGGGCGTGGTTCGTCGGCGACGATCCGATCTGGGATGTGGCCGGGGCGCGCGCGGCCGGTTTGCGGCCGGTGCTGCTCGCGCCGCCATCCGGTGCCGAGCCGTCATGCTTGCGCATCGGGTCACTCCCGGAGCTCATACCGCTGATCAGTAACTTCAATGGCTTAGGGAATCTTTCTCCATGACTTTGAAGCATTGCGCCCGAGCCGGCGGAGCCGGTCCGAAGGGCGCGAAGAGAAGGCGCGGCGGGCCGTCGCCGCCCCGCGTCAGGTTGACGGGCCCATGGGCGTTGCGTAGCGTCGATCCCAACTTCGTCCCGAGGAACGTCGATGACACGCTCTCGCCGTGAAGTGTTGGAGCTTACGGGCGCCGCGGCGCTGTTGGCCGCGCTCGGTTTGCCGGCCGCGGCGGCCGGCGACCCGACGGTGGGGTTGATCTTCCCGCCGGCGAACTACCCGATGCCGCCCGACGTGATGGCGCTGTTCCCCAGCGGCCTACGCTTCATCGGCAACGGCCTCGGCTTCAACGGGATGACGATCGAGAGCTACGACGAGGCGATACCGCGGGCCCTGCCGCGCGCCAAGGAGCTCGCGGACCAAGGCGCGAGCTTGATCTCGGTGTTCGGCTCGTCGATCACCTTCTACAAGGGCGCGGCGTTCAACAAGGAGCTCACCGACAAGGTCACGCAGCTCACGGGTCTGCCGGCCACGACGCAGAGCAACGGCCTCGTCGACGGGTTGAAGCACGTGAACGCGAAGCGCGTGGCCGTCGCCACCGCGTACACCGACGTCGTCACCGACCGCCTCGAGATCTTTCTCGAGGAGCACGGCTTCGAGATCGCGTCGGCGAAGGGACTGGGCTACGAGCGAATTCCGGAAGGCGCGGCCACGCCGGAGATCTTGCATGAGCTCGGCGCGGACGCCTATGCCGCCTCGCGCAAGGCCGACGCGCTCGTGATGTCGTGCGGCGGGCTGCGCACGCTCGGCGTCATCGTGCCGCTCGAGAAGACGATCGGCGTGCCGGTCGTGTCTTCGACGCCGCACGGCCTGTGGCACTGCGCGCGCAAGCTCGGGCTCGAAGCGCGCATCCAGGGCTACGGCATGGTGATGGCCGCTTAGAACGCGGGGCGGAACGTGTAAACTAGGCGCCCGCAGACGATGACAGCCAGGGGGAGGCGAAAGATGCGACTGAGATTCTCGAAGGTATTGTGTGCTGCACTGCTGAGCGGCGTGGCGGTCCCGAGCTTCGCTTGCACCGTGCCCCCGCTCGTTGCGATCCCCGCGAAGGATCAGATCGCCGACAAGGCAACTCAAATCGGCGCGGAGGTCTCCGCCTATTTCGAGGCGATGAAGACCTACGCGGCCTGCATTCAACAGGAGCTCACCGCGGTGGGCGATGCCCAGCCGGCCATCAAGGCGCTGCTCGTTCAGCGAAACAACGTCGCGGTGGCGGAGGCCCAAGCCGTGCAGAAGGTCTATAACGAGCACATGGCCGCGGCGGCCCCTGCCCCCGCCGCGCCGGCCGAAGGCGGCGGCCGCCGCCGCAACCGCTGAGCTCCGAACAGGGCCGCCGCCCGCGCGGCTTCTTACCATAGTCTGATACCCGGGCCGCCGTACGCACGGCGGCCTCGTTCTCTCAGCTTCCGTTCAGCGTGGCGACGTTTTAATGCCCCACGTCGGCACGTTGCGTGCCCGGAGGCTGAACATGAACGTCACGACACTGCCCGTGCTGCTCATTGCGAGCCTGTCCGCCACCGCGGCTGTGGGCGCGGAAGACCGTGTGACGCGGACCAACGAAGGGTACGCGGCAGAGCACGCCGCCGACGAGCTCCGCGATCCACTCACGATGCGCGAGCGGCGCACGCCGGCCGCGAAGATCGCGACCAAGCCGCGTGGCGACGAAGGCCGCGTCCAGCCGCAGGCCGCGACGGTGTCGTTCGGCGACTCCTGGATCTTCGAGGCGTTCGCCGAGCTGTTCTACGACAACGACGGCGACGGCTACTTCCGCTACGTGCGAGTGCGCTTCGACGCCGACACGTCTCAGCCGATGAGCAACGTCTACGCGGAGATCTACATCAGCGCGGACGGCGAGGCGTGGGAGTTCCTCACCGACACGAAAGACTTCACGG
>DASUFK010000333.1:0-3807 GCA_036274615.1 Gammaproteobacteria bacterium
CTGATCGACATCGACCACAAGCTGCTGCCCGACTCGCTCACGTTACCGCTGCTCTGGGCGGGTCTGCTGCTCGCGGCGTTCCCCGTGCACGGCGCACCGCTCTTCACCGACCTCTTCTCGAGCGTGATCGGCGCCGCGGCCGGCTACCTATCGCTCTGGACCGTCTATCACCTGTTCAAGCTCGTGACCGGCAAGGAAGGCATGGGCCACGGCGACTTCAAGCTGCTCGCGGCGATCCTCGCGTGGACGGGCTGGCAGATGCTGCCGCTCGTGATCATTCTGTCGGCCGGCGTCGGCGCCGTGGTCGGCATCGCGATGATCGCGTTCGGCGGCCGCACGCGGAACACGCAGATCCCGTTCGGCCCATATCTCGCGGCCGCGGGCTTCATCGCCCTGCTCTGGGGCGAGCCGCTGATCGCGCTCTATGAGCGAACCTTCTTCCACGCCAGCTAGCGCGCCGCGCATCTTCAGCGTCGGGCTCACGGGCGGAGTCGCGAGCGGCAAGTCGCTCGTGGCGCGCCAATTCGTGAGGCTCGGAGCGCAGCTGATCGACACCGACGAGATCGCACGCGAGGTGGTGGCGCCCGGCGAGCCGGGGCTGGCCGCGATCCGCGAGGAGTTCGGGGCCGGCGTGCTCACCGCCGCCGGCGAGCTCGACCGGCGCGCGCTCCGCAAGCTCGTGTTCGACGACGCGGACAAGCGTCGCCGTTTGGAGACGCTGCTGCACCCGTCGATCCGCGCCCGCACGCTCGCGCGGCTCGAGGCCGCCACCGGCCCGTACGCCATCGTGGCGGTGCCGTTGCTCGTCGAGACGGACTTCGGCGCGCTCGTCGACCGCGTGCTCGTGGTGGACGCGCCCGAGGAGGCGCAGCTCGAGCGCCTGATGCGCCGCGACGGCCTGCCGCGCGCCGAGGCCGCCGCGATGATCGCGGCCCAGTCGAAACGCGCTACGCGTCTCGCCGCGGCGCACGACGTCATCGACAACGGCGGCGACGAGCGCGCGACGCTCGTCCAAGTCGAGCGGCTGCACCGCCTCTATCTCGAGCTCGCGTCGCGCAACGCGCCGCGTGTCTGATGTTCGCGACGTTTGCCGTGCGCGACGCGGTCGCGCAGAATACCGGCATGAACACCGCCGCCGAGATGCCCGCCTCGTCACCCGAGCACGGGCTCATCCGGTTCGAGCAGCCGCTGTCGGAGCGGATGCGCACCTTCCTGCGGATCGAGTTCCTCTACGAGCAGCTGCTGTTCCACGTCGACGAGCCCACCGAGTTCGGCTCCCGGGCCGCGATCGCGGCGCTGCTCGAGATCCTCACGATCCTGGGCCGGGGCGACGTGCGCAGCGACGTGTCGAAGGAGCTCGAGCGCCACGCCGACCTGCTCGGCCGTTACCGGAGCCAGCCCGGCGTCGACCCCGCCCGTCTCACGGGCTTGATCGACAACATCGAGGACCTGCGAAGCCAGATCGCCGAGGCCGGCGCGCAGGCGATGAATCCGCTCAAGGAATGCGATTTCCTCAACACGATCCGGCACCGTAGCGCGATTCCCGGCGGCACCTGCATGTTCGACTTGCCGGACTACGGCTACTGGCTGCACCTGCCCGCCGCCGAGCGCCGGCGGCAGCTCGAGGATTGGACGGCGCGCCTGAAGCCGATCTGCGAGGCGGTGGCCGAAGTGCTCTGGCTCACGCGCGAGGCGAACGAGGCCTCGGAGTGCGTCGGCACGGGCGGGTTCTATCAGCACAGCGTGGATCGCAGCGAGACGCTGAACCTCGTGCGCGTGCTCCTGCCGGGCGGAGCCGGAGTCTTCCCCGAGATCAGCGCGGGGCCGCATCGCTTCACGGTTCGCTTCTTGAAATGGCGCGGGGTCGACACGCGCCCGATGCAAGTCAACCAGGACGTTCGCTTCCTGCTCGCCCTCTGTTAGACCGAGACGCCCGGACCGCCGCCGGCGCCGAGCGGTAGCGCGGCCAGCGCGTCCACGATCGGGCCATCCGCCTCGAGCAGCGCGAGGCCGCGAAGCTCCTCGACGGTAACCCAACGCAGCGGCTGGCCCTCGCGCGCCGCGACGGCGCCGCGATAACGGCGCACGAGCCAGACGTCGAGCCGCACGTGCTTGTCGGGATAGTCGTGGACGAGCTCGAGCAGCGGTTCCGTCTCGAGCACTTCGATGCCGAGCTCCTCGGCGAGCTCGCGCTCCAGGGCGGCCGAGCGGTCCTCGCCCGGCGCGCGTTTGCCGCCGGGGAATTCCCAAGCTCCGGCGCGGTGAGTGCCGGCGCGTCGCTGATTCACGAGCCAGCGGCCGTGTCCGTCGCCGATCAGGCCGACGAGCACGTGCACTCTTCCTAAGCTCACCGCGTCAGCTCAAGCGGCCGTGGCACTGCTTGTATTTCTTGCCGGAGCCGCATGGGCACGGCTCGTTGCGCCCGACCTTCGGTTGCTCGCGCACGTACTGGGTCACCGGCTCGGGCTCGGGCTGCGGGCCGCGCGCGAAGCCGCCGGACGGCAGCTCGCGTCCGGGCGGCGCAGACGGCGGGGGCGGGGCCGCGACGAGCGACGGCGCCACGGCGTGCTGAAACCGGAGCGTGCGCGGGTCCGGCGCCTCCGGCTCCACGGCCTGGACGTCCTCGGGCCGGCGGATCTGGATCCTCGACAGGATCGTGATGACGTCGTGCTTCACGCGATCGAGCATCGCGCTGAACATCTCGAACGCCTCGCGCTTGTACTCTTGCTTGGGATTGCGCTGCGCGTAGCCGCGCAAGTGGATGCCCTGACGCAGGTAGTCGAGCGCGCCGATGTGCTCCTTCCAGTGGGTGTCGAGCTGGCGCAGCATGATGCCCTTCTCGAGCTCGTGCATGAGCTTCGGCCCGAGCTCCGCGGTCTTGCGCTCGTAGTCCTCGTCGGCCTGCTTCACCACGAGCTTGCGCAGCGCCGCCTCGTCGATCGTGTGGTCTTGCTCGAGGATCCGGGCGGCGTCGAAGTGCATGCCGAACTCGCGCTCGAGGCTCTTGCTCAAGCCCTCCTTGTCCCATTGCTCCTCGACGCTCTGCGGCGGCACGGACTCGTTGATCACGCCGTTCACGACCTCGGCTCGGATCGCCTTGATCGCGTCGCTGATGTCCTCGGCGTCCATGAGCTCGGAGCGCTGCTGGTACACGACCTTGCGCTGATCGTTGGCCACGTCGTCGTACTCGAGTAGCTGCTTGCGGATGTCGAAGTTATGGGCCTCGACCTTGCGCTGCGCCCGCTCGATCTGCCGCGACAGGAGCTTGCTCTCGATCGCCTCGCCTTCCTTCATGCCGGCCCGCGACAGGAGCCGCTTGATGCGCTCGGGATCGCCGAAGATCCGCATCAAGTTGTCCTCGAGCGACAGGTAGAAGCGGCTCGAGCCGGGATCGCCCTGGCGGCCGGAACGGCCGCGCAGCTGATTGTCGATGCGGCGCGACTCGTGGCGCTCGGTGCCGATGATGTGCAGGCCGCCCTGCTCGAGCACTTTGGCGTTGCGCTGCCGGAAGTCTTCCTCGAGCGCGGTCACTTGCTCGGCCGAAGGGGGCTCCGGCGTCTGCGCCGCCAGCGCGTGCGTTTCGGCCTCGAGGTTGCCGCCGAGCTTGATGTCGGTGCCGCGGCCGGCCATGTTGGTGGCGACGGTCACGGCGCCCGGCCGGCCGGCCTCTTGGACGATCTGGGCTTCGCGCTCGTGGTATTTCGCGTTCAGCACCTGGTGCGGAATCTTCTCCTTCTTGAGCAGCCCGGACAGGAACTCCGAGGTCTCCACCGACGTGGTGCCGACGAGCACCGGCTGGCCGCGGGT
>DASUFK010000334.1:0-7502 GCA_036274615.1 Gammaproteobacteria bacterium
CCATGTCGAGCGGCGTGAATCCTCTGCAATCTTTTGCATCGAGGTCGGCGCCTTTCGACACGAGGAATTTGACGACGTCGTCGTAGCCTTGGAGCGCCGCGCCGTGCAGCGCCGTGCGGCCGTCGCTGCCTCGCGCGTTGATGTCGAGCTTGCGGTCGAGCAGCAGCTGGATCGCTTCGTTCGCCTGCGGCTGAGTCTTGTAGCGGCCCACGGTGTCGGCCTCGTTGGTGCCGACGCCCGCCGCCGCCATCAGCGGGTTGATGCCGCTGCGCGTGACGGTGAGCGTGGGATCGGCGCCGCGCTCGAGCAAGAGTCGCATCGCCGGCAGGTCGGCGGATTTCGCCGCGCGCAGCAACGGCGTGGTGCCCGCGCCGAGCATCGTGTCGTTGCCCCGGTCGAGCTTCGCGCGATACGGCACCTGGCGCTTGACCCGCGCGTTCGGGTCGGCGCCGCGGTCGAGCAGCTTGCGGGCCACGTCGAGCGCCGACAGCTTGTTCTCGATGACCTTGGGCGCCGGGCGGTTCGATGCCGGCATCGTGTTGAAGTCGACGGCCGCGTAGAGCGCGCCGCGGCCCGTGTAGTCGTAGAGGTTCGGGTCCACGCCCGCGTCGACCAGCGCGCCGGCCGCGTCGTAGTGGCCGTTGATCAGCGCGAGAATCGTGGAGCTGATGCCGTCGGGCGTGGTGGCGTTCTTGTCCGCGCCGGCTTCGATGAGCACGGGGATGCAAGCCACGCAGCTTTCGCGCGCAGCGAACATCAGCGGCGTGAGGCCGCCGGGCGGAAGCCACTTGTCGCGCGGCTCGGATGTGACCTGCCGCTCCCACTGCTCGACGCTCGAATGCGCGTTGACGTCGGCGCCGCCGGCCAACAACGTGCGGACCATGTCGACGTGGCCTTGAGCCGCTGCCCACATGAGTGCCGTTTGGCCGTGCCACTTCTCGCGAGCGTCCACCGTGGCGCCGTGTGCGAGCAGCGCCTTGGCCGCTTCGACGTGGCCGCCGCGGGCCACGGTCATGAGCGCGGTTTCGCCGTCGGGGCCCACCGCGTTCGCGTCGACGCCGGCTTTGAGCAAGCGCTCGATGATCGCCGCGTTGCCGTTCACGGAGGCGAGGTGCAGCGGCGTGACGCCGTAGCGGTTCGCGGCTTTCGGATCGGCGCCGCTCTTCAGCAGCCGGTCGACGAGCTCGACGTCGTCCTGGCGCACGGCCCAGTGCAGCGCCGTGGTGCCGTCGGGCTCCGCGGCGTTGGCCTGGGTCTTGTTCTTCGCGAGCCCGAGCGCCGCGGTGCGGTCGCCCGACTTGAGCGCCTGCACGATCTGCGGGCTCTCGGCGAGCGCGCGGCCGCCGGCGAGCACGAGGAGCGCTGCGAGCGAGCCCGCCGCGACGACTTGCGCCATCCGCTTGTTCTGCATGACCCGATCCTCGCTCAGAGCTCGGCGATGACGCCGGTGCTGTCGCCGAGCTTGTCGACGGGCACATCGGTCTTGTCGAGCAGCGTGACGAGCAAATTCGTCATCGGCGTGTGCTCCTCGGCCATGATGTGCTGGCCGCCCTTGAGCTTGCCGCGGCCGCCGCCGAGGACCATGACCGGCAGCGGGTAGTGATCGTGCGCGTTGCTGTTGCTCATGTTGCTGCCGTACATGAGGATCGTGTTGTCGAGCAGCGAGCCGTCGCCGTCGGGGATCGCGTCGAGCTGCGCCAAGAACTTGCCGAACAAGCCGATGTGGTAGTTCTGGATGCGCGCGCACCACTCGAGCTTCTCGGGGCGGTTCTGGTGGTGCGACACGGCGTGATGGCCCTCGGTGACGCCCACTTGCGTGTAGGTGCGGTTGCTCACCTCGCGCGCCATCATGAAGGTGAACACGCGCGTGATGTCGGCGCGGTAAGCGAGGGTGAGCAGGTCGAACATCGTGCCGACGTGATTCTCGTACTCGTACGGGATGCCGGCCGGCGCCTCGGGGATCACGAGATCCGGGTTCGACGCCACCTGCGACTCGGCGCGGTCGAGGCGGCGCTCGATCTCGCGCACGCCTTCGAGATAGTTGTCGAGCGTGCCGCGGTCGTGCGCGCCGAGATCCTTCTGCAGGCCCGTGGCTTGTGCGGTGAGGGCGTCCAGGATGCTGCGATCCTCGCGGCGGCGCTTCAAGCGCGCCTCGGCGTTGTCGCCCTGGCCGAACATGCGCTCGAACACCTTGCGCGGGTTGATCTCCATCGGCATCGGTGTGGTGGGCGTGCGCCACGACAGCGTGTTCATGTAGATGCAGCCGTAGTCCCGGTCGCAGGCGCCGATCAGGCCCGAGTGATCCTCGGTGGCGATCTCGAGCGACGGCAGCAGCGTGTCCTGGCCGATCGCCTGTGCGGCGACCTGGTCGGCGGTGACGCCCGCAAAGGCGTCGACGCCTTGCGTGGGCTTCGGCCGCACGCCCGACAACCACGTGGTCGGCGAAAGCGAGTGCACCGCGGTGGAGTCGGCCGCGCGGTGGTGCAGGCGGCTCACCACGCTCAAGCGGTCGCGATAGGGCTCGAGCGGCTTCATGATGTCCTTGAACTCGAAGTCGCGGCCCACCTTGTCGGGCGTGAAGCGCGCCATCACCGCGCCGTGCGGCACGTAGACGAAGCCGATGCGGGGGTTCTGCTTCACGTTGCTCGCGAACGCGGGCACCATCGCGTCGAGCAGCGGCAGCGCGACCGCGGCGCCGGCGCCTTTCAGGAACGTGCGCCGCGCCAGATGCTTCTTGGTGACGAACATCGTTTGACTCCCCTTCGTTACTCGCGAGCGTCGGCCGGGACGAACGCCGCCGTGGTGGTCGCCTCCGGCTGCTGCGCAACCTTCATGCGGAACGCCGTGCTGTTGGCGATGCCGAGCACGACGGACGAGAACTTGTAGCCGTTCGCCGCCGCATCGCGCACGATCGAGCGCACCGTGGGCATGTCGAACGGCTCGAGGCCGCGGCCGAGCGCGTACGTGAGCAGCTTCTCGGTGACGATGCCGACGAACTGGTTCGGGTCTGCCGTGAGCGCCGCGCGCAGCGAGGCGGGGCCGTTCACCGGCGTGCCGTTCGCCATCTGGCCCGACGAGTCGATCGCGCCGCCCGGCTCCTTCGTGCGCCACGCGCCGATCGCGTCGAAGTTCTCGAGCCCGAAGCCGATCGGGTCCATCACGTTGTGACAGGTGGCGCACACCGGATTCGAGCGGTGCTCCTCGAGCCGCGCGCGAACGGAGCGCGCCTCTTTACCGGGTGCGTTCTCGGTGAGCGAGGGTACGTTGGCCGGCGGCGACGGCGGCGGCGTGCCGAGGATGTTGGTGAGGATGTACTTGCCGCGCAGCACCGGCGACGTGCGGTTCGCGTACGACGTGACCGTGTGGATGCTTGCCTGGCCGAGCAGGCCGAAGCGGGTGGAGTCGGTGAGCGTGATGCGGCGGAACTGGCTGCCGTAGACGCCGTCGATGCCGTAGTGCTCGGCGAGCCGCTGGTTCACGAACGTGTAGTTCGCGGTGAGCAGATCGAGCACGTTGTGGTCCTCGCGCACGATGCTGTCGAAGAACATCTCCGTCTCGGTGCGCATCGCGCGGCGCAGGTTCTCGTCGAAGTTCGGGAACTCCTCGGCGTCCGGCCGCGCGCTCTGCAAGTTGCGCAGGTAGAGCCACTGGCTCGCGAAGTTGTCCACGATCGCCTTGGCTCTCGGGTCGGCGAGCATGCGCCGCACCTGCTGCTCGTAGACCTTGGGATCCTGGAGCTTGCCTTGCTCGGCGACCTGCAGCAGTTGCTCGTCCGGCAGGCTGCTCCAGAGGAAGAACGACAGCCGCGACGCGAGCTCGAGGTCGGTGACGGCGTACAGCGAGCCCGGCGCGGCGCCGGCCGGGTCCGGCTCGCTGCGGAACAGGAAGTCCGGGCTCGTGAGGATCACGCGCAGCGCCGTGCGGATGCCGCCGTCGAAGCTGCCGTTCTGCTCGCGTCCTTGATGGAAGAACTCGAGCAGCGTCTCGGTGTCTTGCGGCGTGACCGGCCGGCGAAACGCGGTGTGCGCGAGCCGCGTGAGAATCTTGGTGGCGCACGGCGTCTCGTCGCGCAGACTCTTCGGCTCGCAGACGAAGATCTTGTGGCGGCTCGGCGTGTCGCCGACGCCCTTGGCGTCGTACGGCCCCGACAGATTCACGTAGTCCACCACCGGGATGCCGTTCATGTCCTGGAGGTCGAGGTTGCGTGTGTGCAGCTCGAGCGGCTCCTGCGTTTCGGCCTTGCTGCGCTCGAGGAAGGCCACGGAGACCTCGTGCGGTCCGGCCGGCACGAACACGCGCGTGCGCAAGCGCTCGTCGATCTCGTTCGCCGTGGCCGACATGTTGGCGTCGGACTTCTTGTTGTCCTCCGGGCCGCCGACCTGCGCGAGGAACACGCGCTCACCGTCGATGCTGATCTCGAGCTCGTGGGCCCACTCGAGGCCCACCATGTAGCCCACGATGTTGCGGCGCAGGAACACGGCGAAGTCGTAGCTCGCGTCGAGCGGGAAGTTGTGCTTGATGAGTATTCCGCCGCGCGTGCCGAGCGGCAGGCCCTCGATGTGGTTCGCCTGAGCGAGATCGGGCGGCACGCGGAACACGCCGATCACGGGCGGCGTCTCCGGGTCGCCCACGGCGAGCGACGCCACCTTCGCGGACGCGCTCAGGTATTGCTCGAGCAGCGACGGCGACACGCGCAGCACGTCGGCGATGTTGTCGAAGCCGTAGCCCTCGTCGTCCGCGGGCAGGAGCTCGGTGGCGTCGATGTCGAGGCCGAGCAGGTCGCGCACGGCGTTGCCGTACTCGGCGCGGTTCAAGCGATGGATCGACGAGCGGCCGGGATTCGGGTGATCGGCGACGGCGGCGTCGAGCGAGGTGGTGAGCCAGCCGACCATGCCCTTGTACGCCGCCGGCTCGGGACGCGGCATGCCCTTCGGCGGCATCGCGCCGGCGTTGAGCTTGCGCACCACGCGCTCCCAGAGATCCGGGTCGGCGCCGATGTGGTCGTAGTCGCGGGTGTCGAGGACTACGTCGGCGATCTTGGCGTACTGGTTGTGGCAGGTCACGCAGTACTGGGTGAAGAACGCCTTGGCGGTGTCGGGGGAAAACGGCTGGGGAGTCGGGGAGGTTGCGGCCGGGGCCGCCGGGATATCGGTGGTTTGGGCGGAGACGGCGCCGACGGCGGTTGCCAAGGCGCCCAACAACAGGAATCGTCGCAAAGTCATCGAGTCACGGCCCCCCAAGATCGAGACGATTGCAGCAGCAGAGATCGTAGCCGGCAGAGATCGTCGAAATAAGTAGTTGAAAAATGTGACGAATGATTAAACCAAAACCGGGTCTAGACGACAACGCGCGGCGCGGCTTCGGCCGGCGACCTTCACGCGCGGCGCTTATGTCACTCATGCACCACGCGTGCCAGTAAACGCAGGAATCGCGGGGTCTTGGAGTGCGCTCGTTACGTGGCCGCTCAGAACTCGCCGTTACTCGGTCGCCGCCGCGGAAGCTCGATTTTTCTGAAGGGGCCTCTCCCGCCTCGCGCGCTCGGACCGGCGATCGAAGCGTTGCCGCCCGAACCATCATTGGCCAGGGCGCCGTTTCAACATTCCGCCGGGCCGAGCTACATGTCGTCGACGATTCGGGGGAAGACTATCTGTATCCCGCTTCCTGCTTCGCATTCGTAACGCTTCCGCGCGACGTGCAGGCAGCGCTGCCGAGCAGCGGCTGACACGGGCCGCCGGCGCTCATTGCATCCCGCGACGCGGGCCGTCAGCTCTGCATGCCCCAGCGGCGCACGGTGCGGCGCTCGATGCCGCGGAAGATCACGTTCTCCACAAACAGGCCGAAGAGGATCACCGTGAGCAGCCCGGCGAACACCTCCGGGATGCGCAGCTGGTTCTTGTTCTCGAAGATGTACCAGCCGAGCCCGCCCGAGCCCGAGCTCACGCCGAACACGAGCTCGGCCGCGATCAGCGTGCGCCACGCGAACGCCCAGCCCACCTTGAGGCCGGTGAGGATGCTCGGGAACGCGCCCGGTATCAGGATGCGCGTGACGTAGCCCACGCGCGAGAGGCCGTAGTTCTGCCCGACCATCCGCAGCGTGGGGCTCAAGGCCCGGAACCCGGCGAACGTGTTGAGCGCCACCGACCAGAGCACCGCGTGCACGAGCACGAAGATCACGCTGCCGTCGCCGAGACCGAACCAGATCAGCGCGAGCGGCAGCAGCGCGATCGACGGCAACGGGTTGAACATCGCCGTGAGGGTCTCGAGCAGGTCCGCGCCGATCCGCGACGCGCTCGCGAACGCGGTGAGCAGCGCCGCGATCGCGAGGCCGACGGCATAGCCCTCGAGCAGCAGCGAGAGCGTGTACGCGCCGGCGCGCGGGATCTCGCCGGACGCGAGCGAGCGCGCCAGCGCCGCGACGGTGCTCGTGAACGTGGGGAACAGCAGCGGATTGCCGAGCACGCGCGCATAGATCTCCCATGCCGCCGCAAGCACGACGAGCAGCACGGTCTTGCGCAGCGCGCCGTTCGCGTACAGCCGCGCGCCGAGCCCCAACGGTTGCGCCGCAACCTCGAAGCCGGCGCCGGCCGCGACGTCGTGAACGATGTCCGGACGCGTCGAGTCAGACATCGGCGGCTCCTTTGGAGTCGAACAGGATCCGCTGGATGCGCGCCGACAAGAGCTCGCCGCTCGCGTCGGCCGCGTCCACCCCGTTGCAACCGATCTCCGCCCGCGCGCGGCCGGGATGCGGCGTGAGCAGCAGCACCCGGTTGCCGATGCGGATCGCCTCGGGAATCGAGTGCGTGACGAACAGCACGGTGAACTTCACGTCCTCCCAGAGACGCAGCAGCTCGTCCTGCATCCTCTCCCGCGTCAGCGCGTCGAGCGCCGCGAACGGTTCGTCCATCAGCAGAATCTTCGGCTCCATCGCCATCGCGCGCGCGATCGCCACGCGCTGCTTCATCCCGCCCGACAGCGTGTGCGGAAAGCTATTCGCGAACTGCGTGAGCCCGACCTTGTCGATGAAGTGCCCGGCCCGCTCCACTGCCTGGCGTCGCGCAAGCGTGCCGCTCGCGGTGAGCGCAAACACGATGTTCTCCCGCACCGTCTTCCACGGCAGCAGCTGATCGAACTCCTGGAACACGAACGCCCGATCCGGCCCCGGCCCCGCAACGCGCGCGCCCCCGAGCAAGATCTCGCCCTCGACGGGCGCGAGATATCCGCCGACCGCCTTGAGCAGCGTCGACTTGCCGCACCCCGACGGCCCGAGCACCACGAACCGATCCGCGCGCAGCACGTCGAAGCTCACGCGATACGTCGCCGTCACGAGCGCGTCCTGCGTGCGGTACTGCAACGTCACACCCCGCACCGCCAGCAGCGGAGCCACGCCGGTCGCGTCGCTCACCGCGTGGTCCCGCGCCCGACGCGTACCGCGCCGCTGCTTGGGCGGGAGGTGCGACAGAGGGCTTCCCGAGACACGCCGGAAGACCGTCCCTGGGGCTCCT
>DASUFK010000335.1:0-4236 GCA_036274615.1 Gammaproteobacteria bacterium
CCGTAGCTCACCGGGATGCCGGATACGGCGCCGCCGAGCTTCGTTTCCCAGAGCACCTTGCCAGTCTTCGCGTCGAGCGCGCGGAAGCCGCCCACTACGTCGCCGCCGAACACGAGGCCGCCGCCGGTGGCGACCACGGCCATCACGCCGGCACGCTGGTTGAAGCTCCACGCCGTGGCGCCCGTCTTCACGGAGATCGCGCGCACCGTGCCCACGTTGTTTTCGCCGGGCGGTAGCTTCGCGGTGTAGTCGATGCGCATGCCGAGCTGGCCCTTGCCCTCCACCCGGCTCGTGACGTCGGAGCAGAGATTCTCGAGCGGCATGTACATGAGGCCGGTCTTCGGGCTATACGCGCCCGGCATCCAGTTCTTGCCGCCCGTGAAGGCCGGGCACACGTCGAGTGTCTGGTCGTCGCGCGTGAATACCGTGTCCGGGTTCATCGTGACCTTGCCGGTCTTGCCGTCGATCGACTTCACCACGTTCTGCTTCACCGTGGGCTCGGCCCAGAGGAACTCGCCGGTCTTGCGGTCGAGCGTGTAGACGATGCCGGTCTTGCCCGGGATGCCGGTGAGCACCTTGCGCACTTCGCCCGCGCGCACGTTCGGGTTGATCCACGCCACCTGGCCGGCGGCCGGCGCGACCTCGGTGTCGACGAGGATGCGGTCGAACGTGTGGTCGAAGTCCCAGTGGTCCACGATGTGCTGGTAGTACCACACGATCTTGCCCGTGTCGGCGTTAAGCGCGAGCGTGGACGTGTGATAGAGGTAAGTCTTGTCGTTGCCGTCGAGCGTGTATTTCGGCGTGGGACCGGTGACCGACGTGCCGAAGTAGATCAGGTTGAGCTCGGGGTCGTAGCTCGGCGGCATCCAGGTGCCGACTTGGTTGCGCTTCTCGTACGGCACGTTGCCCCAGGTGGCGTCTTCCTTCTCGCCGGGCTTCGCGATGGTGGACGTGCGCCACAGCTCTTTGCCGGTGCGCGCGTCGTTCGCGATCATCACGCAGCCTTCGGGCCCGCGGCCGGGGGCGCAGGCGCGGCCCGAGACGACCTTGCCGTTGGCGATGATCGGTCCGCTCGACGTGTTGGCCTGGCCGGTGATCTTGTTCTCCCACGCGAGCTTGCCGGTGCGCGCGTCGACGGCCCAGAGCGTGCCGTCACCCGCGGTGTTGATCAGCAAATTCTCGTAGACCGCGATGTTGCGTTTGTTGCCGCCGGCTTGGCGGCCGTTCGGCAGCTCGCGGGCGTACTTCCAGAGCTCCTTGCCGGTGGCGCCGTCGAGCGCGACCACGCCGTCGCCGCCGAGCGGGATGTACATCACGCCGTCGTGCACGAGCGGCGCGACGTTGGTGTTGGTGTTCTTCGCCGACCAGACCTCTTTGAGACCCTTCACGTTGCCGGCGTCGATCTGCTCGAGCGGGCTGTAGCCCCACGCGCTCAGCGTGCCGCGGAACGTGAGCCAGTCGGCCGCCGGCGGGTTCTGGAGCATCTTGTCCGTGACGGGCTTGAACGCCTTGCCTGCCTCCTGCGCTTGCGCGGCGCAAACAACCGCGACGGCCGCGGCGAGCGCGCCCATGCCGACGCGCGCTAGCTGTCCAAAGGCTGGTCCGAGCTGCTCGTGCTTCATTTCAACCCCCTGCGTGACCTGTTCGACGTGCTCAACCGGAACGCGACTCGGAGTCCGGCCGTGCCGACTATACAAGGAGGCCGAACATGGCAGAAGACTCGAACGTTGCGGTGTGGGACCAGCTGCTATACGTTGCTCGACGGAGGCCGCATGGCGTCGTTCGCAGTGCGCAGGACGCTTCGGACGTACTTCCGAGCCGTCGTCGTAAGCGCGGCCATCGCCGCGTCGCCGGTGGTCTGCGCGCAGGCCGCGCCGGACGCAACAACCCCCGATGCGGAGCACCTCGTCGCCGAGATCCAGGCCGAGCAGTCGAGGAACGGGCCACATTCCGCGCGGCTCATCGATCTGCTCCGCGCATTGCGCCGGTCTTATCGCGACGCCGGCGACCGCCGGCTCGCGACGGCCGCCACCGAGCGCGCGCTCGAGCTCGTGCGCGTGAGCTCCGGCTTTGCTTCTCTCGATCAGGCGCCGCTACTACGCGAGCTGCTCGAGGACGACGACGCTCGAGGAGACACGGCCTCCGCCGGCGACCGCGAGCAAGCACTGCTGGCACTCGCGGCGAAGAATCCGCGCGACCTGCGCACGGTTGCGATCTATCGCGAGCTCGCGGACCGGAAGATGGATCTGCACAGGCGCTTCGTGGCGGGTGAATACGCTCCGGAGATCGAGCCGCCGTTCGTCGCACACTACACGCAGGAGTCGCTACTCGGACAAGCCTGGAACGGCTATTGGAACGCGATCAGCGTGCTCCGCGAGAACGGGCAGTATTCGAGCGACGAGCTTCGCGACCTCGAAATGACGATCGTGCGCAGTGCGTATCAGGCTGGCGGGGCTCCGCGAGAATCGTCCCAATGGAACTAC
Organism: Gammaproteobacteria bacterium; assembly: GCA_036274615.1. Classification (GTDB taxonomy): domain Bacteria; phylum Pseudomonadota; class Gammaproteobacteria; order Steroidobacterales; family Rariloculaceae; genus FEN-1219. The sequence goes on from DASUFK010000335.1 coordinate 2,484, forward strand.
TACGAGGTCGGCAAGCGGAGCTACCAGCGGCTCTTGGCCGATGCGGTAGAGGGTGCTCGACCTCCCGCGGACCGAGCACTGGCTGTCGTCGAAATGGCGGATTGGGAGCTCCTGTTCAGCCGCTATTCGGCGGCGCTCGAGCTGTACGAGACGGCGCACGCAGAGCTCGAGGAGCAAGCTCCCGGCGACACTTCGATCGACCGGCTTTTCGCGCCGCGGATACCCGTCGTCTTGCCGACGTTCCTGGCGAATCCACTTGCCTCGAAGCCGACCGCGGAATCCGCGCCGCACATCGATGTCGCGTTCGACGTCGACCGGTACGGGTTCAGCCGGCGGGTAGATGTTGTCGAAGCCTCGGCAGCCGTGTCCGTCGACGCGAAGCGTGAGCTCGTGCAGGCGATCGAACGCAGCCGTTTTCGGCCGTTGTTCGCCGACGGGAAGATCGCCCATCGGTCGCGAGTGGTGGTGCGCTATTTCGTGAGCGGCACGGGCTCCGAGCCCTGAATCGCGGCCGTCGAGGACACGGCGGCCGGCGCCGACCGGCAACTAACGCCGCTTTGGAGTGACGCTCGGCCGGCCGCGCGCTCTCGGCGTGTCTTGCAGCTGGATCACGATCTCGCGTCTCACGAACCGCCAGTTGCCGTTCACCTTGCGCAGCGAATCCACGTAGTGACCCGCCGCGAGCACGCCGTGCTTGTCGCCGATGCCGATGTCCTGCCCGTACGCGCCGCCGCTCGCGGTGTGGCCCGTGATCGCGTACGAGAGGTTGGTGATGATGTGAATCACGCGCGGCTCGGCGGGCAGGCCGTTCAAGAGACCTTGATGGCGTCTTATCTTTCCGGCGACCTTGCGAGATGATGCGCGCTACCGGTTGGACGAATCGGCGGAATCATGCGCAGCGGTCGTGCGTTGGTGACAGGCTTCGTGGGCGCGCTCGTGCTTGCCGCGCTGCTTCGAAGCCCTGAGCCCGCAAACGACCGCACGGACGACGAGCTCCTTGGGGATGCGCATCCACGAGGAGCGATCGAGGGCACTTTGCCGACGGCGGCGCCGCCGCAGCAATCCACGCCCACAACGCTCCAGGCTTCGAGCGCGCCGCCGCTACCCGTCCGCGATGGCCTTGCGTCGGCGGCCGCACCCCCCGTCTCGCTGCCTCAGGTGGCCCAAGATATTCAACTAGCCTCGCCGGCATTTGTGGGCCAGATCTCTGAAGCCGAGCGCGAGATGGCGTCCCAAGACAAGGATCCACTACGTTCGCCCGCGATGGAGGCCCGAATCCTCGGCGAGATCGCACAAAAAGCGCTCGGTCTCGGAATGACTGACCTGCAAGCGGATTGCCGAATCACGCTGTGTCGAGTTCAATTCGGTTTACCGAAGAGTTTCCTCGAGCGGAAGTTCGGCAACGTCCCACGCGACGCCGTATGGACGGGCCACGAGCCCGTGGGCTTCTTCATCAAGGCGCTCGATCTCGAATGGCGGTACACGACGGCCTTCGGCGGTCTCGACCGCTACGGCACACCGGTCGTGCTCGGCTACGTTTCGATGCCGTCCCCTACCACCCCGCAGCCCTAGCCGCGCATCGCCGACGAGCCTACGGTAGCGTTTGCCCCTTCGGTTGATCCTTGAAGTCTTCCGGCGCGAGACCTTGCGTGAGCTTGAACACGCCCTCCGTCACCTTGCGGCTCAGCACCACGTCCACCATGACGGTCTGATTCGGCGCGAGGTACTTCTTGAGCGAGGAGAAGGTGCCGCG
>DASUFK010000336.1:0-17327 GCA_036274615.1 Gammaproteobacteria bacterium
CGCGTTCCAGCATCCGATGCGGCTCGATCCGAATCAGCCGCTGTACAAGCCCAAGTACTGGGACAAGGTCGTGGCGCTCGACGAGTGGACCAACCGAGACGACCCGGTGATGACCTGCCTACCGCTCGGACTGGTCCGCACGGGACCGCCCTCGCGCATCTTCGCCACCGACAAGGACCTCACGTTCCTCTATCGAGCCGGGCTCGACGGCGGCGGCGGTTACGCCGAGTTCCGCATGATCCCGATCGACGGGCGTCCTCGCGATCCGCAGCGCGCGCTCAACCCCACGTACTTCGGCTACACGATCGCGACCTGGGAAGGCGACACGCTGGTCCTGGACTCCACCTCGTTGGGCGATGAAACCTGGCTCGGACGCGGCGGCAAGTTCCATTCGGACAAGATGCGGGTCATCGAGAAGCTCACGCGCAAGGGCAACGAGATGCTCTACGAGGTCACGGTCGAGGACCCCGAAGTGCTCGTCGAGCCGTGGGTCATGAATCCGCGCACCCTGAAGCTCACCGCCAATCAGACGGTGATCCAGGAGCGAGGCAACTGCTACGAGGGCGAGCGCGAGGAAGTCACCTCGCAGTGGCGCCACTGATCTGAGCTTCGCGTTTCTTGAACGAGAGCCCTGCGGCGCAAGCCCAGGGCTCTCTTAGTTTTCGCCGCGGGCTCCTCTCGGAGTCGCACCCTTGGCAGCCGGCGAAGGGCCGCGCCGCTGCGACGCCTTCGGCACGTTCCGCCCCACCCAGTCGATCATGAGATCGGCGATCTCGAGGTTCTTCGCGTCGAGCATCATCATGTGGGTCACGCCGAGCATGCCGCGCTCGTCGAGCTTCATGTACTCCGCCTTGGCCGCGCCCATGCCGGAGGCACGCCGCGCGTTGATCGCGTCCACGGTCTCCTGACACTGCGCACTCGTGGGCGTGTAGTCGCCCTTCACTGCGAGATACGGGATCGCGTCGAAGTCCTGCGCCGCGAGGCCGCTCTGCGGCAGCGAGCACCCTCCTTCGATCGTGATGAGCCCCTTCACGAGATGGAGCTTGCCGTGCTCCTTCAAGATCCGAACCATGTGATGGCCCATGATCCCGGACTGCGAGTGCGTGGCCACGATCGCGCCGCCGAGCTGCTCGACGAGCGTCGCGAGATTCTGCGGCGTCCAGGTGTTGGCCGGGGCCAGCGCCTGCGGCGTGCAGGTGGCGCAGGTGGAGCCGGGCAGCGTGACCTCCGCGTTCGGCACGAGCTGCTTGTAGTACTCGTCCACCGCGCTCAACGGGAACAGCGGAGCCACGTGGGGCTTGCCCTCCCCCGGCAGCTGCGGATCGCCGGGATCGCCGTGCTTGATCAACCGGCCGCTGGTGATGTTCGAGCCCGCGGGCAGGAGATGGCCGAACCACGCCTGCCAGGCGCCCGTGTCAGTGATGCGGCCGAAGTTCGGGATGAGCTCCGCGGCGCGGGCGGTATCGCCGGCCACGAGCCGCGCTTCGGCCTCCTGCAGCACCGATTGATCGAACCCCGAGCGGCCCCGCCCCGACTGGTCGACCACGTAGGTGGCGATACCCTTGCGCACGAAGTACGGATACCAGCCCTCGCGGCCGTCGGGCGTCGACTCGAGCGCGGCGCCGGTGTGCGTGGAGCCGTGCACCATGATCACGGGCCAGCCCGGCCCGGTCTTGCGCGCGGGAATCTGGAACTGGACATACATCTGGCCGATCGTGATCTGCTGCGGCGTGGGCGCCGGCGGCGTTTGGCCCGGCGGCGCGAACGGCACGGCCGCGTACTCGCTCACCTTCGGCACGCCGCCCACGAAGAAGCTGCCCTGGTCCTCGATCGTGACCGGCCCGCCCATGAACCTCTTCGGCGGCTGGGCGAAGGCCAAACCTGTGCTGACAACTGCCGCGACCGCAACCGCAATCCTGGTGTGCTGGTGCATGGAGCCCCCGAGTGTGGTGCCGCGAAGCATAGCGTAGGTGGTGCCAAGCCACGCGATCGCCCGGACGGCGCGAGATTCGGTCACAATAGCCGCCCCGGCGCGCGGTCGCCGTGTACAAAGAACTATTTCTTGGAGTGACGAGAGTGGCGAAGAACCTCGAAGAGGCGATCCAGAAGGCCGGTGGCCCGGTCAACCTGCTGTGGGAATCGAAGACTCCGCCGGCCGTGGTGCCGCGCGTCGTTCCCGAGTTCACGAACTGGCGCGACGAGCAGCTGGCCTGGCGCCGCACGTCGGTGCTGTTCGATCAGTCGCACCACATGGCCGACTTGAACATCAAGGGCCCGGACGCGCTGAAGCTCATCAGCAAGCTCGCGGTCAACAGCGTCGCGAATTTCCCGGTCGACATGGCCAAGCAGTTCGTCGCGGTCAACTACGACGGCTACATGATCGGCGACAACATCCTCTTCCACCTCGAGCCCGATGAGTACCAGGCCGTCGGCATCCCGCCGTCGATCAACTGGCTCCACTATCACGCGCTCACGGGCGGCTACGACGTGCGCGTCTGGCGCGACGACAACTCGTTCTACCGCAAGGGCGAGCCGGTGCTGTACCGCTATCAGGTGCAGGGACCCGGCGCGATGAACGTGATCCGCGAAGCCACGGGCAAGGAGCCGCCGAAGCTCAAGTTCTTCCACATGACCCGCTTCGAGATCGCGGGCAGGCCGGTGCGGGCGCTGCGCCACGGCATGGCCGGCGAGCCGGGCCTCGAACTCTGGGGGCCGTGGAAGGACAACGACGCGGTTCACTCGGCGCTGCTCGAGGCCGGCAGGAAGCACGGCATGGTCGAGGTCGGCGGCCGCGCGTACCACACGAACGCGCTCGAATCCGGCTGGCTGCCGCGGCCGCTGCCCGCGATCTACTCGGGCGACAAGATGAAGCCCTATCGCGAGTGGCTCACCGAGAACGCCTACGAAACCACCTCCCCGCTCGGCGGCAGCTTCTACTCGAAGAACATCGAGGACTACTACTTCACGCCGTACGAGCTCGACTACGGCCGCATCATCGCGTTCGATCACGACTTCATCGGCCGCGCGGCGCTCGAGAAGATGGCGGCCGACGGCAGAAGCACGCGGCGCAAGAAGGTCACGTTCGTGTGGAACGGCGACGACACGGCGGCGGCGTACGGCTCGATGTTCCACAAAGGGCCGCTCGCGAAGTTCATCAACTTGCCGATGTCGCTCTACGACACCTTCCATGCGGACCGCATCGAGGCGAACGGCAAGGTCGTGGGGCTCTCGACCTGGACCGGCTACTCGGCGAACGAGCGCGGAATCCTGTCGCTCGGCACCATCGACACCGCGCTCGCGAAGCCCGGCACCGAGGTCACGCTCGTCTGGGGCGAGGACAAGCCGTCATCGAAGGCGCAGGTGGAGCAGCACGTGCCGTTCAAGATCCGCGCGACGGTGATGCCCGCTCCGCTCGTCGAGCAGGCGCGCACGGTGTATCGCTCCGACGCCGGGGTGAAGTAGCACCTTCATCCGCCGACGAGCGATGGCTCAAGCCAGCAGCGCGGTTGCAACACCCGCGGCTCCGTCCGCGGGTGGGTTCACGTTCAGCAGGCAGCTCTCCGCGCGCGGCGCGTTTCTGCTGAACGCCGCGTTCGCGGCGGGCTTGCTCGTCTTGAGCCAGCTCCCGTTGCTGGAGGGGCGCCCGGTGGTGCGCACCTCCACCTTCGTCGCGGCGCTGGCGTTGCTCGCGTGGAGCGCGCTGCTGTTCGGCGTGCTTCGGCGCGGCCAAACGGTGACGCTCGAGATCGCGATACGCCGGCAGCACTACTTGCAGGCGTGCGTGCACAGCTCGGTGCTGATCTACTGGGGGTTCTACTGGCGCGAGGTGTATCACGCCGCGCCGCTGATCGTTGCGCAGCTCTTGTTCGCGTACGGGTTCGACAGCCTCCTGTCGTGGACTCACCGCCGCAAATTCGCGCTGGGGTTCGGCGCCTTCCCCATCGTCTTCAGCATCATGCTGTTCCTGTGGTTCAAGGACGCGTGGTTCTACTGGCAGTTCGTGATGCTGGCCGTCGGCTTGACCGCCAAGGAGTTCCTGCGCTGGAAGCGCGACGGCGTGAACGGCCACATCTTCAATCCCTCGTCGTTCCCGCTCGCCCTGGTGGCGCTCGTGCTCGTGCTCACCGACGGCAGCGACATGACCTGGGGCTTCGACGTGGCGCAAACCCAGTTCTATCCGCCGTTCATCTACTTGTATCTCTTCTTGGTCGCGTTGCCGGGGCAGTATTTCTTCGGCGTCACGTCGATGACGATGTCCGCCGTCGTCACCACGTTCGCGTTCAGCGCGATCTATTACGCCGCCACCGGCAGCTTCTACTTCGTGGACTCGCACGTGCCCATCGCGGTGTTCTTAGGGATGCACTTGCTGTTCACCGATCCCTCCACCTCGCCGCGCACGGAGCTCGGGCGGATCTTCTTCGGCGTGCTCTACGGGCTCACCGTGGTGCTCTTGTACGACCTGCTGTTGAGCGCGAACACGCCGGGCTTCTACGACAAGCTGCTGCAGGTGCCGCTGCTCAACCTGTCGGTGATCTTCCTCGACAAGCTCGCGCGGTCGCCCTGGCTCAAGGCCATCGATCCGGCGAGATGGGGCCGCGCGCTCGTGGGGCGCCGCCGCAATCTCGCCTACATCGGCGTGTGGTCGCTCGCCTTCGCGGCGATGAGCGCGAGCGGATACTTGGGCGACCGGCATCCGGGACAATGGACGCCGTTCTGGGAGCAAGCGTGCGCGGCCGACAAGCGCGACGCCTGCTTGAACCTGTATTTCCTGCAGGAGGGCTTCTGCGCGGACGGGTCGCCGTGGGCCTGCAACGAAACCGGCATCCTGCTCGCCGAGCGCTACGGCAATCCCGCTCGCGCCGCCTCGGCGTTCGCTCGCGCCTGCACGCTGCAGTCGGCGGCCGGCTGCGCCAACGGCCGGACGCTCGGGAGCGGCGCCGCACTGCGCCACGACGTGCCGACTTACCTCGACTACCCGTTCATCCTGCGCGGCAGCAAGGGCCCGATCGACGAGCGCGACGCCACGGCGCTCAACGCGCGCGCGTGCGATTTGGGGTGGCCGGGAGCGTCCTGCCCGAACGGCTGATAGCGACTCGAAGCCGCGGCGGCTAATCGGCTCGAAGCGCAACGATCGGATCGACCCTCGCCGCCCGCCGCGCCGGAATCCAGCTCGCGCCGAGCGCGACCACGATCAAGGCAACGACCACGGTCGCGAACGTGACCGGATCGCGCGGGGCCACGCCGTAGAGCAGATTGGCCGCAAGCTTGGCCGCGGCCAGCGCGCCCAGCATACCGATGACCACGCCCCCGAACGCCGGCATGAGCCCGTGCCGCATGGCGAGCCTGCGCACGTCCTCGGCGCGCGCGCCGAGCGCCACGCGCACGCCGATCTCGTGGGTGCGTTCGTTGACCTCGTAGCCGATCACGGCCGCGAGACCCACGGCCGCGAGCGCCAGCGCAATCGCGGCAAAGGCGGTCAAGAGCGCCATGTTGAACCGCGGACCGGCGATCGAGCCCGCCAGCGCCGTCTCGGTGAGCAGCACGCTCGGGAACGCGATTTCGGGGTCGAGCGCCTGTATGGCCGCGCGCAACGAGGCGATCAGCGGCGCCGGATCGGCGGCGGCCCGGACCGTCAGCACGATGCCGGGCGTATCGCCGATGAAGGTGGGCACCCGGCCGGAGAGGAACGGCCAGTAGAACTGCGGTCTGTCGCTCCGCGTGATCAAGCTCCCGGAGACGACGTTGTCGGCAACTCCGACGACCGTGGCCCAATCTTCGAACAGCTTGATCTCCGCCCCTATCGCGCTTCCTCCGGGCCAGAAGCGTTGGGCGGCGGCCCGATTGATCACGACGGCGGCGCCGCTTCGGACCTCGTCGGCCGTGAAAGTGCGTCCTTCGATCAGGCGAATGCCGAGTGTGGCGAAATAGTTCGGCCGCACGAAATTGAAAGCGTAGCTGGCCCGCGCGTCGGCTTCGCTCACCGCCATGCCGCGGATCTCGAGCACGCCTCCGGTGACGGCGTACCGCGGCGGCGCGATGAAGGATTGCGTGACGCCGGCGACGCTCGGCAGCGCGGCCACTCGCTCGAGGATCTGCTCCGAAAGAACGTCGCGGTTCGCCGGCGTGTCGTACCGGGCACGGGGGAGTGCCAGCTGCGCCGAAAGCAAATTGTGGGTGTCGAACCCCACGTTGACGTTCTCCAGATAGATCACGCTGCGCACGAGCAGCCCGGCGCTCACGAGCAAGATAACGGAGAACGCCATCTGCGCTGCCACGAGCAGCTTCCTGATTCGTGCGCCGGCGTCGGCGCGCATCACCCCTGACGCGCCGTGCCGCAGCGCGTTGCCGAGCTTCGTGGAGGCCACTTGAAGGGCCGGCGCCACGCCGAACAGGAGCGCGGTGAGCACCGACACGCCGAACGTGAACGCGAGCACGCCGGCGTCGAGCCGCACGTCACCGAGCTCGGGGAGGTTGTCGGGGCGCAGCCGCACGAGCAGCGCGAGCGTGAGCCAGCCGATCGCGAGACCGGCCGCACCGGCCGCGAGCGCAAGCACGAGGCACTCCGTGAGCTGCGCGCGCACCAGCCGCCAGCGGCTCGCCCCGAGCGCGGCGCGCAGCGCGAGCCCTCTGGCTCGCGTGACGCCGCGCGCGAGAAACAGATTGGCAACGTTCGAGCACGCCACCAGCAGCATGAGACCCACGGCGCCCATCAAGACGAGCACCGTGTCGCGCGCGTTCGCGGTGACGTTCTCCACCGGCCGCACCACGCGCGAGAAGTCTCCCGGAACTTGCTGCGACGGATTTTGCAGCGGTACGTCGGCGCTCGCGCGCCTCATGATCGCGTCCAGCTCGCTCGTGACCGTCGCGATCGGAACTTCGGGCCGGAGCCGAGCCACTACCTCCACGCTCTGGCCGATGTACCCGGCGAGCGCCAACGGCACCCACACGTCGGCGCCGGCTGTGCGCGAGCTGGCGAACGCATCCCAGCCGGCGGGCATGACGCCTACTACGACGTGCGAAGTACCGTCGAGCGTCACCGCCCTGCCGAGCACGTCGCGAGCACCGGCGTAGTCCCGCTGCCAGCTCCGATAGCTCAACAGGGCGACGGCCGGCGCGCCCGGCGCCGCGTCGTCGGCCGAGAACGTTCGACCGAGCGCGGGCGACACGCCGAGGAAGGCCGGTAGGCCGGGGGTGATCCGCATCGCGTGCACCACGCGCGCGCCGCGATCGTCGTACGCGAGCATGTCGTGGAGCTCGTAGACCTCGACGCCGTCGAGCGAGCGGGCTTCGTCGCGCCACTGTCGAGCGACGAACGCATAGGTCGGGCGGCCGAACAGCGTGCGCGGCGCCCCGAGGCGCAGGTAGACGATGCGGTCACCGTCGGGATACGGCAGCGGGTTGAGCAGGAGGCGGTTCACGACGCCGAAGATCGCCGTGTTCGCGCCGATCCCGAGGGCGAGCGTGAGCACGGTGATGCACGTGAACCACGGGCTCTTGAGCAGCTCGCGACAGGCAGTCTTCAAGTCCTGCAGCATCGTTCCCCCTCAACGCCGCAACCTGACCGGGCCGGGCTTCGCTAGCGCTGTTCGTCGGCCGCCGGCCCGCTCGAGCCCGCGAGCATTCGCTTGCCCGTCGCCGTCATCGTGATGGTTTTGGCGTTCGCGAGGTTGGGCACGGTCCGCGCGAGACTGCCTTCCACGGTAACGATGTCGCCGGCCTTCAAAGAGTCGCGCTTCCAGCCCAAGCGCAGCAGCGAGTTAGGGCCGCCGAGCTCGAGTTGCCAGTTCACGGTGTTGCCGGTCTTCTCATCCGGCACGTCGACGTAGATGAAGATGTGCGGGTTGGTCCACTCCACCTTAGTGACCTTGCCCGTGAGCGTCACCGCCTTCGACGCGTCGTACTCCGCGGGAAACGAGTGGTGCGCATGCGCCGGCGACAGTGCCGCGAACGCGCCCGCGGCGAGAGAGAGCACGGCGGCTCTGAACGTAATGGTCATCTCGAATCCTCGGAATCCACGAGCAGTCATTGGGCGGGCGCCGGCTCTTTCGGCAATTGCTTGAGCCCCTCGGTGTGCTGCGCGAACTGCTCGTTCTCGAGACACACCTCGTCGATGAGCTCCGCGTCCACCACGATGCGCTGCTTGAGCGTCACCGACCACGGCTTGGTGTACGCCTTCGGGTCGTCGACCGTGACCTTGATCTCGAGGTGGCCGTAGTCCGGACGGCGCATCTCCTCGCGCACCTTGGCCGACTCGGTGAGCACGCTGCCGTTCCAGTCGATCCAGGTGTCGTCGCGCAGCCCGATCGTGTCGATCACGAGCGTGTCGCCGGACCACTTCGCCGACGAGTAGCCCTGCCACGCGGGCGCCGGCGTGTCGGGCAGGCGCCGAGCGTCGGTGAAGATCTGCCGGTAGCCGGCGTTCATCTCGTTGAGCACCACGAGGATGTCGGGCTTGTGGACGAACTTGAGCATGTGCGGCAGGCCGTAGGCGCGCAGGAAATTGTCCGGCAGGCAGCGGATGTGCGGGTCGTCGACCGCGAGGTTGGCGGTGCGCTCCTTCACGATCGGCACGAGCCACGGCTGATACGGCAGCCCGCCGGGCATCTCGGCGCCGAAGTTGCTCATGTAGCGCGACGACGAGACGTCGTTGCCGTCGCTGGCGACGTCGCCGGCCTCCGACTTGCGGTCCGCCGTGGTCCAGATGCCGGAGAAGTCGGGCTTGCCGTCGGGCAGCTTCGGCGCTGGCGCCGACATGTTCACCTTGCCGTCGAGCTTGCGCGGCACCGCGGCGGTCGGATAGCCGACCCACTGGGCAGCGGCGGGGTTCGAAGTCAGCAGCGAGCTCACCGCGGCCAACGCGATCACGCTCAGCAACCGCGCTCGATGGCTCGAGCCCACACATCGAGACAGAGACAGAAACGGCACTGCGCTCCCCTTTCCTTCGTCGCCGCTGCGGGCGACGTTGATCCAACCCGATCTGCAACCTACACGAAAAGCGCAACCGAAGTCGCGCCGTTTCCGCTGCTCAATCGAGCGCGCGCGCGAGCTTCCCGACCAGCGCCGGGCCGCGATAGATCAGGCCCGTGTAGATCTGGACGAGGTCGGCGCCCGCCGCCCGCATCGCCGCCCCCTTGGCCGCGGAGTCGATGCCCCCGACTCCCACGATCGGGAACCGCGGGCCCATGAGCTCGCGAAGCGCCGTCACCGCCGCGAGCGCGAGCCGGTGCAGCGGCGCTCCGCTGAGCCCGCCGGACTCGCTCGCCCAGTGGGCGCCCACGCCGGCTCGCTGCACCGTGGTGTTGGTGGCCACGAGCCCGTCCAGGTTCACTCGTTGCGCCACGCGCGCCACGTCGCGGAGCGCGCCGCTGTCCAGATCGGGCGACACCTTGAGGAGCACGGGCAGCCGCCGCCCGCTGCCGCGAAGGAGCCGGTCGCGCTCGCCCAGCACACCGGACAGGAGCGGCTCGAGCCGCGCGGGCTCGTGCAGATCGCGGAGCGCCACGGTGTTCGGCGACGAGATGTTGAGCGCGATGTAATCCGCCACGCCGTGCAGCGCGCGCAGGCAGCTCACGTAGTCGTCGAGCGCGCACTCGATCGGTGTCTCGGCGTTCTTGCCGATATTGACGCCGAGCACGCCGCGGTAGCGGCGGCGCTCGAGGCGGCTCGCGACCGCCGCGGCGCCGTCGTTCGGGAACCCGAGCCGATTGACGAGCGCGTTGCGCCGCGGGTGACGAAACAGCCGGGGCCGCGGCTGGCCGTGTTGCGGCCGGGGCGTGACCGTGCCCACCTCGATGAATCCGAACCCGAGCCTGCCGAGCCCGTCCACGGCCTCGGCGCTCTTGTCGAAGCCCGCCGCGAGACCCACGCGGTTCGGGAAGCGAAGCCCCATGAGGTCCACGGCCGTGCCCGGCGGGTCGCGCGGCGGCAGACGTCCGGTTGCGCCGAGCGCCCGCAACGCAAGCCGATGGGCCCGCTCGGGATCGAGCCCGAAAAGCAGCGGACGGAAGGTCGGGTACAGCATGCGGAAGACAGCGTAGCGCCGCGATCGGCAACTGCGACACCGCCGCGACCGGGCGGCCGGGCCGACAGCGCAGCCTGCCCTCGGGGACCCGGGTGCTGACGCTGCCCCCCAGATTCCGTTCAATGCCGCGCCGGGGCTGGCGGCGTCGATGCCGCGTCGCGATCGGCAACCGCGTGCGGGCGGCTTCTAGACTATTCTAGAGATGCACGAAATTGAGCCGCGGCGGCCGGCGATGGTACCCTCACATGACCCTTGAACCTCGGGTTTTCGAAGGTCACGGGGATCCGGTGCCGAATATCTTTTTTTGGTTGGAGAGTGCGCGAATGACTAAGCGAATTTTGGGATGTGTCGCCCTCTGTGGGTGGTTGCTGGCGAGCGCCTCGGCTCTGGCCCATCACTCGCTGTCCGGCGTGTACGACATCAAGAAGGAAGGCACGGTCTCGGGAACGCTCACCAAGGTGGCCTTCACGAATCCTCACGGCGCGATGCACCTCGCGGTGAAGAACCCCGACGGCACGAGCACCGAGTGGATCATGACCACCGGCTCCGCCAACACGCTCGCCGGTCTCGGTATCAGCAAGAACGGTCCGAACGCCGTCAACGTGGGCGACGCCGTCACGATCAAGTACTTCGCCGCGCGTAACGGCGCGCCGTTGGGCTTCATCCGGTCGATCACGCTCGCCGACAAGCGCGAGATTCAGATCTCGAACGGCAGCAGCTCCGACTAGCCGATTCCGGAGACCATCATGGCTTCTCGACAAGGGTTGATCTCGACCAGGGTGGCGCTCGCCCTCGCATTCATCGTCGGCGCACCGCTGTCTGCCGTAGCGCAGTTCGGCCCGCCTCCACCGCCGCCCTACACGCCCCCCGCCGACGCCAAGGACCTCAAGTCCGCGTTATACAACTGGACCTGGTACATGGGCATGCTGCGCGGCGTCCAAGAGCACGAGCTCATCGCGTCGCTCGAGTATCAGGCGGCGAGCGGCACCGTCGACGTCAACGGCCAGCCGTGCAAGCTCACGAAGTATCGCGCGAGCTTCAACTACCAGCTGCCGGGCGAGCGCATTCAGTACACCTGCACGCGCTCGAACGGCCAGGCGTACTCGAACGTCGAGACGTTCAACAACCTCTACGCGTGGAACGAGGACATCCCGGGTGCGGAGATCGTGGCGGGCAAAGGCAAGGCCACGCCCGCGCCGAGGGCCGTGCAGGAGCGGCTGATTCGGTTCTGGGCGAGCCCGCAAGGCGCACCGAAGGCAGCGCTCCAGGGCGCGAAGCAACCCGATCCGATGAAGCTGCCGGAAGGCCCGTCGAAGATCGGCGACACCAGCGTGACGTGGGAAGGCGGCAAGGCCGTCATCACGTTCCCGATCCCCGGCGTGCCGGGCGCCACGGCCACCGCGACGCTCGACGGCCAGCACCGGGCGGAACGCGTCGTGGTGAAGCAAGGCTCGACCACCCGGGAGTTCAATTACGGCGACTACCGCGACTGGAACAGCGAGCTCAACAAGGCCGAGGTGTTCTACGCGGGCACGCTCGTCGAGAAGCTCAACGGCAAGGTCGTGCGCGACCTCACCACGAAAGAGACCGAGACCGGCAGCGTCTACGTCGTGATGCCGGTGCCGGCGAGCGTGAAGGCCGCGATCAAGGTGTCCACGCCGTTCACCGTGGCCACCGTCCCGTTCGAGACCAACGTATTCGGGCCACCGCCGGGCGGAGAGGCGCCGCAGGCGGCCAACGCGGCCACGCCGCGCACGGCCGACGGTCACCCCGACCTCACGGGCATGTGGAACACGGACGGCCTGCCCGCCATGAACTGGCGCTACGGCAACCGCCGTTGCGGGCCCTGGCAGACGAGCGACTGCTCGCCCGCGTGGAACCAGACGGTGGACTACGAGTTCGAGTCGCCGTCGCGCTACGGTCCGAACCGGCCGACCTACAAGCCGGAGCTCTGGGACCGGATTCAGTACCTCGACATGTGGACGAACAAGGAAGACCCGGTGATGACCTGCCAGCCGCTCGGCATCCCGCGCGAAGGTGCGCCGCGCCGGATCGTCCAGCAGCCCAAGGACGTCCTGTTCTTCTACGGCGAGTACGCCGACGGCGGCGGGGGCTACGCGGAGTACCGCGACATCCCCATCGACGGCCGCAAGCACGATCCGTCGCAGCTCGAGCTGACCAAGTACATGGGCTACTCGGTCGGCGACTGGCAAGGCGACACCCTCGTGGTCGACTCGGTGGCGTTCGTCGACAGCACCTGGCTCGGCCGCGGCGGCTTCATCCACTCCGACAAGATGCGAGTCGTGGAGAAGTTCACGCGCAAGGGCAACGAGATGCTGTACGAGGTCACGGTCGAGGATCCCGAGATGCTCGTCGAGCCGTGGGTGATGACGCCGCGCACGATGCGGCTCACGCCGAACGCCGACCCGGTGCTGCCGGAGCGCGGCAACTGCGAAGTGTACGAGCTCGAGGACATCACCTCGCAGGTTCGACACTAGGAGTCTGGGCGGCAGAAGCCGCACGGCCTGCGGCGACCCCACTTCGGCCCAATTTGCCGGCAATCGCCGGAGGCGCCCGCCGCCGCAACTCCAATCCTCAGTCGCTCACCGGATACCGCACGACCACCGGAACGGCGTCGACGAATTGGCCGTCGGTCATGATCGGCCGGAAGCGCAGCTCGCCGATCCAGTGGACGACTCCGAACCTCCTCTCGCGGGAGACGCCCGGTGTCGCGCCGCGGAGCTCCGCGTTCACCGCGCGCCCCTGCTTCGTGACCTCGAAGGCCACGTCCACGTAGGCGCCCGACTCCCCCACGGGCTCGACGAAGACGCTATCGCGCGACGCCGGTAACACGACCGGCAGCCGTGGCGAGAAGACTCGGTCGATCGCCGCTTGCTCGACGCCTCGCCTTCGGAGCTCCTCGTACGCTCGCCGGTAGCTTTCGAGCGCCTCGCTACAGCCCGTGCAGTCTTCGACGGGCTTCGAGACCGGAACGCTTCCCGGGGCGAGCTGCCCCGGCACCAGCGGCGCGGCGCTCGACACGCGCGGAGGCGCCTGCCACCAGGGCACGCCTAAAAGCTGCCAGTCCGCCATCCGAACCTGGGCGTCCACCTGCGGCACCGAAGTGCCGACCACGTATGCGAGGTCGGCCACGAGCTCCACCTCCCGCTTACACGCGTCGAGCGGATCGCCCCGATAGTGACGGCATGCGTCCACGGCCTTGCTCAGGAGCTCGTTCACTTCTCCGCTCGCGTAGTGGTCGCTGTGCACGATCGTTCGCACCGCTGCCGCACGATATGTGTCCGCTTCGTCCGACAGCGCCGCCGTGGCGACTTGCTTGCTGCCGCTGCGGCACGAGGTTGCGCCATGCGGCTGAAGGGGCCCGCCCGCGTAGTAGCACCCCAGCACGACTTGCGGCGGCTTGCGGTCGTCGTTGCGATAACGCTCCAGCAGGCCGGCTCGCTTGTCGGAAAAGTCCTGGAGGATCGTCACGGTGCCGAGGTCGCCGGAATTCTGCCGCGCGAGCTGCAGCAAGTCCTGCTCGAGTTGCCACGCCTCCTCGACATTGCCCCGGCCTTCCTCGATCTCGCTCTGCAGCAGAATGAGGGGCGCCTGCTCGAGGGTATTCAGTCCGTGCTTGGCGCGCACGATGCCCAGTGCGCGCTGCGCGGCCGAGATCGCCAGAGCCGCATCGCCATGCGCGCGGTAGAAGCGTGCGAGCTCGCTCAACGGGGCGATCAGCTCGGCGCCGTCGACGCCGTGCAGCGTTTGCTCCTCATCGATGCGGGCGATGAGCCGGCCCTGCTGCTCGCTCGCGGTCGCATCGAGCACGACTTGCGAGTCGACAACGGAAAACCCGTCGGCGGCAAGCGCCAAGAAACCCGCTGCGGCGGCGAGCCGCGAACGTGTAGAGGCCGGCAGCATCAGCAGACGATAGCACGCCCCCGCATCGGCGGAAGACGTCGCCGCGCCGTCAAACCGCGCGGCGGGAGCGTGTCAGAGCAGCTCTTCCCAGGTCTGGTCGACGATCGTGTCGACGGTGCCGTCGCCGTTCGCGTCGACCGAGATCCGCACCGACGTTTCGTCGAGCACGGCGACCTTGATCGTGCCCTTGTTCGCCCCGGTGATCACGAGCTCGCCCGCGGAGGCGAACGAATCGCCCGTGCCGGTGAGCAGCAGCGTGGTGTCGAAGGTCACGGAGCCCGAGAACGCCGAGCTCGTCACCGTGCCGCCGGCGTCGAGGGTAAAGGAGCCCGCCACGGTGTCGAGGGTTCTCGCGGCCGAGTAGTCGCTCAACGTGACCGTCGTCGTCCCGTCGGCAATCGTGAAGGAGCTCGACGTCACCGTCGTGCTCACGGTGCCCGCGAAGCTCGAGCTCACGGCGATTGCGATCGTGCCGTTCGCGGTCGCGGTCTCCCCGTCGGCGGTGACTGCGAACGACGTGAGGTCCACGCTCACGCCCAGCGTGAAGGCGCCGTTCAACAGATCACCCGAGAAGCTCGTGACCCGCATCGCGAACCGTCCGCTCACCGTGGCGCCGTCCTCGGCGCACGACGCGAATACGAACAGAATCGTGTCGTTCGGGCTCAGCGTCAGCGGATTGGCGAGGTTGCCGGACACCGTGACGGTGCCGCCGCCGGTGCACTGGCTCATCTCAGGATCGAAGGTGGCTTGCGCCGTGCGCGCTGCGCTCTGCTTGACCACGGCCAACACGTGCGCGCGCTGGATCTGCGCGGCTTTGGACTGCGGGGCCGTCGCGGTGCCGGCCAACGGCGACGCGCCGCCCGCCCCGAAGCCCGCGAACGACCCGAGGCTACTTCCGTCGAACGACGCGCTCAGCACCGCACCCGCGATCGCCGGCGCGTTGGCCGACGTGATCGGCGCGAGGCTCAACGCGGGCGAGTCCCCGCCGCCGCCTCCGCTGCCGCATCCCGCGAGCGACAGAAGATCTGCCGCGAGCACGCACAGGGTCGGACCGCAAAGAAGTTTGATCCTCTCCTGGCCGCGCGGAGTAACCATAATCCCTCGCTAGGTGACGAGCGAACGGGAGGCAGCGTACGGCTCGGCCGCACGCGGCTACCCGGACGCAAGTCACATTCCGCGCCGTGCGCAGGGACCGCCGAGGCGTGCCCGGCGGCAAGCTATTCGCAGACGAAGCTTGCCGCGGACTCGAGGTCGCCTTTCCCTTCGTAACGCGCGACTTTCGGCCAGTCGCAGAGCGGCCGCGACCGCGTCTTGCTCCAATCGGCGGGCAGCTCCGCGTTGCCGGCGCGCACGGTGGCGGTCACCGCTTGCGGCGCCTTGCCGTGCTCCACCCAGTCGACCAGCGCGCCGAACAGATCGAATTGGTCCGTGGCCGGACCGCCGCCGCAATGCGTCATGCCGGGCACCGGATAGAAACGCGCGAAACCCGTGACGTCGCCGCCGTTGTTCAAGCGCACCTTCTCGTACCAGTCGATCGTGGCTTGCAGCGAGAACGCGCCGTCGGCCGCGCCGTGATAGACGATGACCTTGCCGCCGGCGGCCTTGAGCTCCGCGAGCTTCGGCTGGCGCCAATCGGTGGGCGCCATGAAGTCCATCGCCGACACCGGATAGTCGGCGCTCGTCGCGAGGATCCTCGCGGGGTCGCGCTCGAAGTTGAAGCTGCGCAGATAGGCGAGCAGCGCG
The DNA here is from genome assembly GCA_036274615.1 of Gammaproteobacteria bacterium. Lineage (GTDB taxonomy): Bacteria > Pseudomonadota > Gammaproteobacteria > Steroidobacterales > Rariloculaceae > FEN-1219. The sequence goes on from DASUFK010000336.1 coordinate 15,689, forward strand.
TCCGGCGTGCCGGCGACGCGCCGGGGCGGCGTGGTGAACACTTGCGACAGCGAGCCCGCGCCGAGCGTCGCGATCAGCGGCAGGCCGTCGAACCCCGGGATCGGGCTCTCGAGCTTCCAGGTGCGCCAGCCGTTCGCGCCCAAGCCCGCGTCGAACGGCCACGACGTGTAGAGCGCCCGGCCGCTCCTGTCCTTCGGGCCCGCGAACGAGCGAGCGAGCGCCGCGACCTGCCGCTCCGACAGGCACGCCCCGCCCGGGCTCGACTGCGCGGCACACTGGAGCTTCTCGAGATCGAACGTCTTCTGGCAGCCGGCCACGTCGCCGACGATGCCGTCGGCCGCGCCGTCGAGCGCGTCGCACTGCTGGCGCACGGCGTCGCCCACGAGCTTCATGTCGTCGCGCGAGAACGCCTTGCGCACGTCGCCGCCGGCACCCTCGAAGCTCTGGATGTCCCACGCATGCTGCAGCGCCACCATCGGCAAGTTGTAGCCCGGCGCACCCGCGAGGAACCCGTCGAACTCGCGCGCGAGGCGCGTGGTGCCGACGAGCGCGTGCCGTCCGCCGTTCGAGCAGCCCACCATGTACGAGCGCTCGGGGCGCCGGCCGTAGTAGCGCTCGATGAGCGCCTTCGCGAGCGGCGTGAGCGTGACGTTGGCGGCGTAGCCGTAGTCGAGCCGCGCCTGCTCGTCGAAGCCGAACAGGTTGCCGCCGACGAGGCCGGCGTCCGGGTTGGCCTGCCCGTCATGACCGGAGTCCGAGCTCAGTACGGCGTAGCCGCGCGCGAGCGCGTTGTCGGGCTGATTGCCGAGGAGGTCGCCGTAGGCGGGTACCACCGCGCCGTCGTTGCCGCCGTTCACCTGATCGAAGTAGCCGCCATTCCAACGCTCGGGCAGACGCATCTCGAAGCCGATCGCGTACGGCTTGCCGTCCATCCCCGTGCGCTCGTTGACGGCGCCGCGCAGCACGCAGTGCGGCCCGGCGCGGCGATCGTCGCTCACGACCGAGGCGGAGACGATTCGCGTGGCGGGCAGCTCGAGGCGGGCGAAGCTCGCCGCGTCGCAGGAGAGCGCGGGCTGCGCGCGCACCGGCGTCGCCGCGAGACTAAGGGCGACGGCGAGCGCGCTCGCCGCCGGCGCCGCGTGAATGACGGTTGCGAATTTTTTTCGCATTTGCCTCACCTCGGAGTGCTCGCGTAAGCGTCGAGCCCATTCTCGCGCAAGAATTTCGACAGGAGATCCGCCACCTGCACGTTGTTCAGGTCGGCGAACGGAAGGTGGGTGTTCCCGACGAGGCCCGCGTCGCGCAGCATCAGCACCTCTGCCTTGCCGCCGTACTTGTTCACGAGCTGCACGAAGCGCCGCGACTGGAGCAACGCCTGCGGGTAGCTCGTCGACTTCTCCACGTTGTCGCCCCAGACCATCTGCATGGGAAACTTCGTGAGCTTGCGGAACTCCTCGAGCGGAACCTCGATGGGCCCGAACGGGCCCTGCTCGCCGCCCGGCCCCTCTCCCGCGGGGAACACATAGCCCACGTTCTCGTAGGCGACGATCCCCTTGATGTTGTCGGTCTTGAGCGCGGTGAGGAGCGCGCGCAGCCCGCCGGCCGAGTTGGTCAGCGCCACCGTGGGACCGATGCGGTC
>DASUFK010000337.1:0-4536 GCA_036274615.1 Gammaproteobacteria bacterium
CGGCGCTCCCGACGTCTCCGGGCTCGCTGCGCCGCCGAGCGAGAACGCCCACAAACTGTCGCCGTGCTTCGTGCCCGGAAAGAACGAGCCGGCCGCGAGCACCACCACGTATTGCTTGCCCCCGTGCTCGAACGTGCTCGCCGTGGCGTTCACGGCCGCGTCGGTCTCGAAGTCCCAGAGCAGCGCACCGGTGGTCTTGTCGAGCGCCGTAAAGCGGCTGTCGTTGCGGCCGACGAAAACGAGCCCGCCGCCGGTCACGATCGAGCCGCTGTAACACATCTCGGCCCACTGCTGCCGCCAGACGAGCTTGTTGGTGGTCACGTCGACCGCCGCGAAGATGCCGCGCACCCGCACGCCGGCCCGGCCGAACGTGCCTTCGGCGTAGCGAGTGCCGGGCGTCGGCTCCATGAAGTCGACTTCGCCGTTGCTGCTGTACGCGCTGATGCCGTCGTGCGCGCAGACATATAGAAGATGCGTCTCGGGGTCGTACGAGCTCGGCGGCCAATTGGCGCCGCCCGTGGCCTGCGGCTTCGCGATCACGGGCTTGTCCCAGAACGGCGTGAAGATGCGGCCGCCGTTCACGAGCTCGAAGCCCTCGGGGACGATGTCGATCTCGTGCGGCACGATCGGGTCGCCTACGGGATAGGGCTGAGTCGCCGACGTCTTTTGCCGCGGCTCCTGCGGCACCGGCCGCTCCTCGATGCCGATCAGCGGCTTGCCCGTTGCGCGGTCGAGAAGGTAAGTGAACCCGGTCTTGCCGACTTGCGCGAGCCCCTTGCGCGGCTGACCGCCGATCACCGCGTCGAACAAGACGACGGGATTCGGTGCGTCGTAGTCCCAGAGGTCGTGGTGCACCTCTTGGAAGTGCCAGCGGTACCGGCCGGTGTGCGCATCGAGCGCCACGATGGAAGCGCTGTACAAGTTATCGCCCGCGCGCACGCCGCCGTTGAGATCCGGCCCGGGATTGCTCGTGGAAAAATAGATGAGCCCGAGCTCGGGATCGACCGCCGGCGTTTGCCAGATGGACGCGCCGCCGTACTTCCACGCGTCGTTGTCCTGCGGCCAGCTGTCGTGACCGGGCTCGCCGGGCCCGGGCACCGTGTAGAACGTCCACTTCAAAGCGCCCGTCTTGGCGTCGAACGCTTTTAGTCTGCCGCGCGTCGCCCGGTCGCCGCCGGCGAAGCCCGTGATGACGAGACCGTCGTAATAGAGCGGGGCGCTCGTGATCGGAAACCCGTCCTGCCAGCGCTCGGCCTGGGTCGACCAGGCGACCTTGCCCGTGCGCTGGTCGAGCGCGACGAGCTTGCCGTCGAGCTGGCCCACGTAGAGCTTGCCGTCGCCGAGACCCACGCCGCGACTTTCCCAGCCGCAGCAGACGCTGTCGATGCGCTCGTCGAGCTTCGCTTCGTAGGTCCAGAGGATCTTGCCGCCGTCGGCGTCCACGGCGAACACGTCGTCGGCACCGGTAACGATGTAGATTACCCCGCGATAGACGAGCGGCTGAGCCTGCCCCGAGTACTTGCTGGCGCTGCCCGAGCCGTTGAGGCTCACGCGCCAGGCGGGCTTGAGGTTCTTCACGTTGCCGCGATCGATGAGCGCGAGCGGCGAATAACGCTGGTTGTAGAGTGTGCCCCCGTTGGTGATCCAGCCCGACGACGGCGCAGCGGTGAGCTCCGAGGCTTTGAACGCGGGCGCGCCGGTGATGCGGTTCTCCGCCGCCGTCGGCTTCGCCGGCGCTTGAGCGTGAGCGCCCGAGCCGGCCATCACGCACCAAGCCGCCCACCCCACGGCGAGCGCGCGAATTCCCCGCTGCCGGGAACCGAACATCGTCACGGTGGTCTCCCCGAAGACTGCCGAGCCTCGTTCATGATGCCAGGGCGGCACGGCGCCCGCGCGAGAACTTGAGAAGCGCGGCGGAAGTCGGGAGAGTAGGTCGCTCATGCCTGCGATACGGGAAGCCGATCCCAGCTGCGGCAGACGCACTCCGCGGCGCCGCCGCCCGCTCCCCGTCGCGCTCTCGTTGGCGGTGCACGTGGCGCTGCTCTATGTGCTCACGCGAGTGCCGATGCCGGCGTCGGAAGCCCACGTGCCTCCGCCCATTGCGGCCTCCGTGGTGTGGCTGCGCGAGCTACCGGCGCGCGAGCAGCCGCCGCCGGCGCCGCCGGAACCCCAAGCTGCCGAGCCGCCCCCTGCGGCGGTCGAGCCGCCGCCTCCCAAGCGCGCGACGCCGCCCGCGCCGAAGCGCCCGGCCACGCCCAAGCAGCCCGAGGCACCCGCAGCGCCGGTGGTGGAAGCCCAACCGCCCGAGCGAACCGAGCCGCCGCCCCGCATCGATTGGGACAAGGAACGGCAAGCGGCCGTGCGCCACACGATCGAGAGTCCGGGAGGCCCTTACCGCACGATCGGGCCGACAGACATCCCCGAGCGAAAGGCGGATCCGCTGCCGATCGAGCCCGCGCCGACTGCGATGCAGAAAGTGATGAGCTCCCGCTGCGCGATCTACAAGAACAGGTTCCAGGCCGCACTGCTCGGAATGGTGGGCGTCTGCACGCGCGACGCAGCGGACGGATTGTTCGCGGGCGCGCGTACACCGCAGATGGACGAGCACCCGGTCTGCCGCGAGACGCGGCCCGACTCGCCGGGCGCCGTCGCTTCCGACGGCCGGGTGATCTCCACGGTGAAATGCGAGCTGGTCGCCGATGACGACGAGGTTAAGGAGATCAAGGTCGACGTCGACCTCGACGCGCTGCCTTAGGCGTGACGCGCCTCGCGCGGCGCCGCGCGGGCCAACCGGTCCTCGTGCGCGAGGAGCGCGGTGTCGGCAATATCGATATCGAGGAGCTGCTCGCCCCAGAAATCGTCGAACGCATGCCGGTGCTTGAAGCGGAAGCGTGCTTGCAGCTGACTGAGACGGATGCGTTTGCGAGCCGCCGCGCGTTGACGAGAGACTTGCAGCGTGCGGGGCGCGCTCATAGCAGCGCGACGATGACGACGGCCTGGGCTATCCCCACTGCGATGAGCAGCAGTGCTCCGTGCGCGCGATCCCTATCGTATGACATAACACCTCCGAGCGACTCCGGCCCGACACACGCATTTCAATTTGCGTGCCAGCGTGAGTGACCGGCGGTTGGCCGAAGGTTCTAAGCGGCGCGAGGCCCTTCATGTCGGAAGCTTCACGAATTTCCAAAATTCGGAGGAAAGCCGCTTCCGCGCCGTGGGCAGGCGGCGTGCGAGCGGGTTGAAGGGTCCGCGTGCTAGCCGGCTGTCGCGCGCACCACGGCCGGCGAGGCGGGCAAGGGATGGAACCGCCGCACCGCGAGCACCCCGAGCACCACGAACGCCCCGAGCAGCAACAACTGGGCGACGAAGAACGGCGGCTCGGCCTGCGTCGGCGCGAGCGCGTGGAAGAACCGGACCTTCTGGAACGTCTGCACCACCGCGACGAAGCAGTTCAGGTACAACGCCGCGAGCGCCGTGATCACGTAGACGCGGCGCCAGGCCCCCGCGAGCTTGTAGGCGTACAAGCCGAGCAACGAGAACGCGAGCAGCGCAAGCGACAGCACGCCGAAGGCCCGCGGCGGATCGAATCCGTGGGGAGGAATGGGGAAGCCGGTAGCGCTCGTGAGAACCGTGGTCCCGAGGAACAGCGCGGCGGCGGCGGCCGCGTGCTTGCCCTGCACCATCGCGTAGAGCACCACGAGCCCCGTCGCGATCCCAACCAGGCTCAAGGCAACGTGGACGGCGATGAACGTCGACATCGACATTCCGAGGATCATCGAGGCTTCTCCCTGCTGGATCGGCCGCGTGCGGCGGCGACGCGGCCAATGTAGCCTATCGGCGCGTCAGCGCGCTTGATGGCGGCCCGCCCGCCGGGAAAACCGGCGTCTTCAGCGGATTCGTCCCGGAAACGCGACGCCTGTGCGCGAACGGGACTCCCCGGCACAGCGGGTATTCCGAGCCGGCGAAGCATTTCGTAGCCGGGTCAGTCAGTTAGCGTCGCGTCCGCCCTTGGCACACTCGTTGCGTGTAGGCAGGCCATGGACATCCCACGCCCCGAACGTAAACGTCAGAAACGGATTCGCCAAACCGCCATCGCGGCCGGCGCCATCATCGTTCTCGCAGCCATCACCATCGGCCTTACCCGGCTCGAGCCCGCGGCCCCGTCGGTGGCCCTGGCCTCCGTATGGCCCGAGGACGTGAAGCAGGGCGAGATGCTGATCGAGGTTCGCGGCCCGGGCACGCTCGAGCCGCGAGCGATCCGCTGGATTGGCGCGCAGGCCGAGGGCCGCGTCGACCGCGTGCTGTTCCGGCCCGGCGCGATCGTCGAGGCCGACACCGTGATCGTGGAGATGTCGAACCCGGACCTCATGCAGGCCGCCGACGAGGCTCGCTACGAGGTCGAGTCGGCAAAGGCCGCCTATGCGGATCTCGAGCTCCAGCTGCGCAACAAGCAGCTCGACCAGGAAGCCACGGTCGCGTCGGCCGCCGCGGAATACGAGGCGAAGCGGCTCGAGGCCGTGGCCTATCGGGAGGCCG
>DASUFK010000338.1:0-12071 GCA_036274615.1 Gammaproteobacteria bacterium
ATCCGCGAGACGCTCGAGGTGTACCCCACCGTCAAGGGCATCCAGGTGCTCAACGACGAAGGCGAGTACATGTTCAAGAGCTATCGCCGCGAATGGATCCCCGACAGCCCGACGCAGCGCAAGACCATCCTCGACACGCTGCGCAACTGGGACGCGTTCTCGAACTCGAACCCGCGCGAGGGCATCATCCAGGCGCTCCGGGATCTGTACGATCCGGACAAGAAGATCTCGTTCTACGTCTACAGCGACGACTTCGCGACCGGCACGGGCTCGATCAACGCCGTGGTCCGCGAGGTGGACCGGCTCAACCACGCCGACCACGCGGGTAACCGCCGCGTGCGCATCCACGGCATCGCCTTCCCATCGATGTACTCGGCCACCGGCGAGCTCTCCAGCGCCGCGGACTACGCCGCGCTGATGCGCGTGCTCTGCCAGCGGAATGGCGGCACGTTCGTGGCGCTGCCGGTGGAGACGCACTCGCGCCGCCGGACCCGCAGCTAGCGCCAACGATTGGAAGACCTTCTTTGAGCGGCGCGAGCTCATGGTTGACGCCTATGGGTAGTGCCGCATAGTATGTGAGTCATTCTATAAAGGCCGCCCATGATCGGTAATTACCTCCCTCCCGGTTGGCGACAAAGTCGACCGCGTTTTCACGGCGAGCTCGACATCGACCCGTTCCGCCAGGAGCTGCGGCGCGGCTGCCTCGCGCTCGCGGCCCTCGCCGCCTTGAGAGACGAGCAATACGGCTACACGTTGCGCCAATCGTTGAAGCGGCGCGGCCTGAGTGTCGAGCAGGGCACTCTCTATCCCTTATTGAAGCGGCTCGAGACGCAGGGGTTCCTGGTAAGCGAGTGGCGTCACGAGGGCGGGCGCCAGAAGCGGTTCTACCGCCTGAGCGCCGCCGGGCTGCGGCTGCTCGAGCTGCTGCAACGCGAATGGCGCGAGATCGGCCAGACGATCAACGCGATCGTCGACGAGCCGCAATCACGAGCGGCCTAGCGGTCACGACAACAACGACAGGGGGCACGCATGACGACGAACAATCGCATCCTCACGACCCACACGGGCAGCCTGCCGCGCGGCGAGCCGTTGAGCTCGCTTCTGATCGATCAAGAGCAGGGCGAGCCGGTGAGCCGGCAGAAGCTCGAAGCGGCCATCGAGACGCGCGTCGCGCACGTGCTCGAGAAACAGAGCCAAGTGGGAATCGACATCGCGAACGACGGCGAGCAAGGCCGGGTGGGATTCCAGACCTACTTGATGCAGCGCATGAGCGGGTTCGGCGGGGTGTCGAAGCGGCCCTACGGCAAGGAGTTTCTCGAGTTCCCGCAGTTCACGGAGCGCATGATGCAGCGCATCCCGAAGACCGGAAAAGTGTTCGACGCGCCGCAGGCCGTCGACGAGATCCGCTATTTCGGCACGGCTCTGCTCGACGCCGAGATCGCTCGTCTCACGCGGCTCGCGCAGCCGCTGCGCTCGGGTCTCTCCGATCTATTCATGAACGCGCCGTCGCCCGGCATCGTGGCGTGCACGATGTTGAACGCCTACTACGACTCGCAGGAGCGCTATCTCGACGCGATCGCGCGCGAGCTCCGCATCGAATATCGCAGGGTGGTCGAGGCGGGCTTCATCCTCCAGATCGACGCTCCGGATCTGGCCATGGAGCGAGTGCTGCTCTATCAAGACCTGAGCGACGCGGAGTTCGCGAAGACGGTGGAGATGCACGTCGCCGCCCTCAACAAGGCGCTCGAAGGCATTCCCCGCGAGCGCGTGCGGCTACACGTCTGCTGGGGTAATTGGGAAGGACCGCACAACCACGACGTCGACATGGAGGTGCTGTTGCCGGCGGTCTACGACGCGAGAGTGGGAGCGCTCGGGCTCGAGTTCGCGAACCCGCGCCGCCAGCACGAGGTGGCCGCGATCGCGAAACGCGTGTTGCCCGACGACCTTACGCTGATCGCGGGGGTCATCGACTCGAAGAGCAACTTCATCGAGCATCCCGAGGTGGTCGCGCAGCGCATCGAGGCCGTGGCCCGGGCCGTGGGCGACCCCGCCAGGGTCGTGGCGGGAGTCGATTGCGGCTTCGGCACGTTCGTCGGCTGGGAATGGGTTACCGAGGACGTCGTGTGGGCGAAGCTCAGGTCGTTGCGCGAAGGCGCCGAGCGGGCCTCGGCGCGGCTGTTCGGCCGCGCCGTTGCGACCGGCGCACGGCAGGGTAGCGCCGCCTGACCGACGAGACCCATCCGATCGTTCCGTAGCGGCCGCTAGCGCGCGGCGCCCTCGAGCGCGTTCCGCGCGCGGAGCCGAACGTCCGGCGACGAGTCTTCTGCGCTTGCCCGCTCGAGCGCCGTGCGTACGCCGGCGTCGTCGAGGTAATGCGCGAGGCCCGTCGCCGCCGCTCCGCGCACGTTGTCGGCGGAATGGCTCGCGAGATCCTGGAGAAAAGCTTGCGCGAACTCGGGCTGCGGGCTCGCGCGACCCACGGAGTACCACGCTTGCGTTCGGATGCCCGCGTCGGCCGAGCGGCGCCCGATGTCGAACACCGATCGGGCCGCTTCTTCCGTGAGCGCGATCGGCAGCGCGCGGCCGTCGGGGCTGAACGTCAGCGCCTGCAGCCGCTCTCGGTCCGGGAGCGCATCGTTCATCACCGTGGCGAGAGCCAAGTCGCGCAACTCTTGGTCGGATAGCAGCGAGCGGGCGGCCGCTTCGCGTACCGTAGGTATGCAGCAAGGCGACGCGCGCTGCGCGGACGGATCTTCCGCCGCCGCGCGCGCCAGCGCGTCGCGCACGCCGGGCTCGTCGACGAAATAGGCGAGGTCGTAGGCCGCCGCGCGGCGAACGCTCTCGACGGCGTCATTGGCCAACGATTGCAGCAGCGGCTCAACGAGATACGGATCGCGCAAGCCGCGCAGGCCGAGCCACGCGCCCTCGCGCGCACGCGCGTCGCGCGACAGCATCCCGATCTGCGCGGCCGCCGCGATGATGGCGCTGTTGTTCGCCACGAGGCTCTGCGTGGTCCCGCGCCGCAGCTTGAACAGCGCACCCATGCGCTCCGCGTCGCCGAGCGCCGCGTTCAGCACCGTCGCCTCGGCGTCCGAGAGCACGGTCAGCGAATCCTTCAGTGTGGCGTCTCTGACGCTCGCGGCGACGGTCGCGGCGAACTGCGCCCAGCGCTCCGGTTGCCACTTGGGATCCACGAAGACCATGATGCTCGAGCGCTCGTCGCCGCTTTTCGTGTCGACGTGCGTCGCGCTGCACGAAGCCTGATGCTCCATGATCTTGAGGAGCAGTATCGATCCGGCGCCGAGCTCGCGCGCGATCTCCTCCGCGGGCAACTTCGAGGCGTCGAATGCCGACACGCGCTCGCCGGCGATCACGTTCAAGCCGGGCACGGCGCGCAACTGCTCGAGAATTCGCGCGCGGCACTCGGCGAACTCGGCGATGGCGCGCTCATCCGCTCGCGGGTCCGGCACGGTGACGACCATGATGCTGTGCGCGTCGAGCGCGAACGCCGAGGCGTTCGCAGCCGTCCCCCCGCGGAGCTCCGGGCTGGCGCCGGCGCTGGCATCGACTCGAAGCGCGGTTGCGGGCGCGTCGGTGACCGGTGCCGTATCCGGGGCGGCCGGCAACGCCGGCTGGGGCGACTCGTCGCTGCGGCGCACGGGGTCGGGCGTGCGCTCCGTCACCTGCAATGCGATACCGGCGGCCACGGCGGCCCCGATCGCGAACAGGCCGCCGAGGAGCAGCGACCGGCGCCGCCCACCTGCCTCGGCGGGCGCGCGCGCCGCGATCGCCGCCGCGATCCGCACGCGCAAATCTCGCGGCGTCCGCGGGAGCGTTTCCGCGGCGATCTCGCGATAGCTCATCCACGCGTCACGGCACGTTTCGCAGGACGCGAAGTGCAGCTCCACCGCTTGCTTTTGCCCGGTGCTCAGCTCCTCAGGGGCATGAGTGTCGAGAATGCGATTGATCTCGAGGCAGTTCATTTTGCGATCTCCATGCGAATGGCGGGCTCGGTCGCGCGCTCTTCTTGCAGATGGCGCGCGAGGCTCACTCGAGCGCGGTACAGCCGCGCGTTGAGCGCCTCGACGTCGAGCCCCGTGATCTCGGCGATTTCCTGCGGCGTGTAACCCTCGGCGCGCACCGCGAGCAGTGCTCGGTGGCCGCGGTCGAGCTTCGACCAGGCGCGCTGCAGTTGTTCCTCGCGCTCGGCGAGGCCGACGCGTTCCTCGGGATTCGGCTCCGAGCAGGCCGACGAGGCGAGCTCCCCGTCGTCACCCGCAATCGCCACCGGCGACCGCCGCGAGCGGCGTACGCCGTCCACGAACACGTTGTGCAGCACCCGCAGCAGCCACGCCTTCACCGGCAGCGATTCGCGCAGCTCGCCGACGCGCAGGTAAGCGCGCACGCAGGTTTCTTGCACGAGGTCTTCGGCGTCCGCTCGGTGGCGCGTGAGCCTGAAAGCCGCACGGAACAGCGCATCGAGGTGGGGCTCGATCAAGCCCTTGAATCGATCTGCGTCGGCGGTGGTCGGCATCACGGCTCCCCTGCGTCCCGATCCTAATACGCTGGGCGCAGCGGAAACTGACGGTGCGGGTTGGCTGCGGCCATTTGGGTGTCCCGGCGACCGTGCGGCAGTAACTTTTCCCGCGCGATTGCGTCGTCCGCACGCAATTGTTAGCGGATTGCGCCATCGCCCCCGCCGGCTGGAAAGACGGCATCGCCGATAAGTTCTCGTACGAATCAATGAGATGAGCGCGCAGCGCCCGCGAGGCACGATCCTTGCTAAGGCCCGCTATGTCTCGCGTTCCGGTCGGTGTGTCATACCTTTCCGTTTGCAACGTACATTTATAATGCGCCGCGAAAAATCCGCTGGAAGGCCACCATGGCTGCCGTGATCTCGGTCGAGAGTGTCGGACACGTTTACAACAACGGCACCGTCGCCCTCGACGACGTGTCCCTCGACATCGGCACCGGCTTGTTCGGCTTGCTCGGCTCCAACGGCGCCGGCAAGAGCACCCTGATGAGAACGATCTGCACGCTGCTCGTGCCCGCGCGCGGCCGAGTGACCGTAGGCGGTTTCGACGTCGTCAAAGACCGGCGCGCGGTGCGCGGCCTGCTCGGCTACTTGCCGCAGCACTTCAGTGCCTGGCGGTTGCAGACGGTCACCGAGGTCCTCGATACGCTGGCGGACCTGTCGGGTCTCACGGATGCCGCGGCGCGCAAGCGCCGCATCGGCGAGGTGCTCGAATCGGTGGGCCTCGCCAACGTCGCCCATCGCAAGGTGAAGCAGCTGTCCGGCGGCATGGTGCGCCGGCTCGGCGTGGCGCAAGCGCTCGTGCACGAGCCCAAGGTGATCGTCGTCGACGAGCCGACCGTGGGCCTCGACCCGGAGGAGCGCTTGCGGTTTCGGCAGCTCATGGCGGATCTCGGGCGCGACCGTGCGATCGTGCTCTCCACTCACATCGTGGCCGATCTCGGCTCGGGCTGCTCCGATCTCGCGCTGCTCGATCGCGGCAAGGTCGCGTTCCGCGGCTCGCCCGCGGAGCTCGTGACGCGCGCGGCCGGCAAGGTCGTCGAGATCACGGTGCCCGAGTCGGCGGAAGGCGAGCTCATGAGCAGTCTCGAAGTGGTCGCGCGGCGGCCGGCCGGCGGCCAAGTCACCGTGCGCGGCGTCGTCGACAAGGCCGCGCCGCCGGGCGCCCGCGCCGTGAGCGACGTGACGCTCGAGGAAGCCTATCTCGCATTCATGGTGGGCCGCGGCCGCCGCGCGGACGAGCTCGCCATGGGAGATTCGAGCTAGGACGCGATCTTTCGGATGTGCGGTTGACGGGCGCGGGGGCGTTCGGGGAGCCAAAGTGGTCAATCTAGGAAATATCTGGGCCGTTGCTCGCATGGAGCGCAGGCACACGCGGCGCCTCGTGCGCTACTGGGTCTTTCTCGCCATCGCGTATTTCGTCGGTCTCGGCCTCTATTTCTACTACAGCACGCTGCACGCGCTGTTCTCGTCGCTGTCGGCGAGCGTGGGCATGATCCAGCCGCGTTACCTCGTGTCCGCGATAGCGCTGTTCTATTTGACGGGCTTCGTGGGCGGTATGGTGTTTTTGGCGTTCGACGTACGCGCGCGGGACATGCGCGAGGGCATAGTCGAAGTGCTCGACGCGAAGTCGCTCACGAACTTCGAGCTCGTGGTGGGGCGCTTCGTGGCGCTACTGCTCTCCGCGTGGATTCCGATCGTGGTGCTCGTGCTGCTGATCGAGGGTCTCGGCTGGCTGTTGCCGATGCTCGGCTCGGTGGTCGGCAGCACCGTGGACCCGCGGTCGCTCGTCGCCTTCGCCGTGCTGATGGCCGTGCCCGGCTTCGCGTTCGCGATCGCGCTCGTGTTCGTCATCACGCTGCTCGTGCGCAACCGCTTGATCGCGGCGCTGCTCGGGATAGCGGCCCTCGGAGGCCTCTATTGGGGAATGTTCACAACGCCGACGACCATTGCCCCGTATTTCGATTTCATGGGCATCGGTCAGGCCGGGCTCGCGTCGGACTTCGTGCCGGCGCTGCTGCTGCCGGGCGGCGCGTGGCATCGCCTCGGTGTCCTCGCGATGGCTTTTGGCTTGGTCGGCATCGCGGCGGCCATCCATCCGCGGCTCGACGCGCGCAAGTCGTGGACTCCGCTCGCCGGCTCGGTGGCGCTCGTGCTCGTGGGATTCGCGGCGGTCGCGGCCGTCGCGCAGCTGCGCGTGTCCGAGGCGGCGAAGGCCGACCGCTGGCGGGCCGCGCACCAGGCGCGCGCGCTGGAGCCGGTGGCCGACGTCGTTTCGATCGACGGCAAGGTGTCCATCGATCCCGGCCGCAACCTCGCTGCGGATCTCGTCGTCGAGTTGCAGGCGCCGGCGAACCAGAGCTTGAGCAAGGTGTTGTTCACGTTGAATCCGGGCTTGCACGTGGACGAGGCCACGGCCGGCGGCAGTGCGCTGCGCACCGAGCACGCCAACGGCCTCCTCGACATCGCGCTCGAGCGGCCGCTCGCCCCCGGCGAGCGCACGTCGCTGAAGCTCCGCTACAGCGGCCGGCCCGACACGTCGTTCGCCTATCTCGATAGCACCCTCAACGTCGAAACCGGCACCGCTCTGCAGGCGCAGGTGGGAATACTCGGTGTCGTGCGCGGCATCTTCGACAGGCGTTACGTGGCGCTGATGCCCGGTATCCGTTGGCTGCCGGCCGCGGGCGTGGACGTAGGCCGCGACGACCCGCGCACGCGGCGCACCGACTACTTCCGCGTGGCGCTCGACGTGGAGTTGCCGTCCGGTTGGCTCGCGGCCGGCCCGGGCAAACGGCAGATGCTTCGTTCGGAAGGCGGCCGCACCACGTTCCGGTTCGCGCCGCAGCCCGCGCTGCCCGAGGTCGCGTTGATGGCCGGCAAGCTCGAGAGCTTTGCCACGGAGGTCGACGGCATCACGTTCGAGGTGCTCGTGCATCCGGACCACACCCGCAACTTCGCCGTGCTCGCGGACGCGCGCGGCGAGATCGAGCAATGGATCAAGGACCGGCTCGACGTTGCCCGTGACGCCGGCGTCGCGTATCCGTTCGACGCGTTCACCGCCGTCGAGGTGCCGGCCACGTTGCGCAGCTACCAGGGCGGCTGGCGGCTCGACACGGCGCTCGCGCCCCCGGCCATGGCGCTGCTCAAGGAGACGAGCTTCCCCACGGCCCGCTTCGACTTCGACGTGCTCAAGACCTTCGGCAATCGCAGCTACGACGTCGACGGCGGCAAGCCGCGCGTCGATCGCGACCGGCTGGTGAATTTCTTCGCCAACGACCTGTCCGGCGGCAACATCCTCGCGGGCGCGGCGCGCTCGTTCTTCATGTACCGCACGTCCGCGGCCGGGCCCGACGCGCTCGCGCTCGATTTCGTGGTCGAGGACCTCTCGACGATGCTCGTGTCGGGCCGGCGCGGCTACTTCTCGGCGCACATGTTCACGAACGTCAACGCGGCCGTCGTCTCCATCATGAACAACCTGCAAGGCGTGAATGCCATCTCCGACGCCGTGATCAGGGCTCAAACGGCGCGAGCCGACGTCTGGGACACCGCGCTTGCCACACCGCTCGCGGATCTCGATCCGCTCGCCGATCCGCAACGCACCATCGACACGCTCACGCTCAAAGGCGGCAAGCTGTCGGAGGTGGTGCGCGACAAGCTCGGGCCGGACGAGATCGGCAAGCTGCTGGCGCAGCTGCTCGACGCGCATGCCGGTGGCTCGTTCTCGTTTGCGGACTTCGTCGCGGCGAGCGCGACCGTGTCGCCGGAGCTCGGGCCGCTGATCCAGGATTGGATCGGCAGCACGGCGCTGCCGGGATTCATCGTGCGCAGCATCGAACAATACCGGCTCCCCGACGACGAGAACGGCGCGAGCCGCTATCAGCTGCTCGTGCGGCTCGGCAACGAGGAGCCGGCCGTCGGCTTCGCGCGCGTCGCATGGGCGGTGCCGGGGCCGCGACCGCCGGGCGGCGGGCCGGTGCTGGTGCAGCAGGGACAGAACGTCAATGCGGCCGCGGCCAACGCGAACGCGGTGGTGAGCCGCAGCGACGCCGTCCGTTTCGAGGGCCGTTCGGCGGCCGAGTTCGGCGTCGTGCTATCCGTGCCCGCGCTCAACGTGCGCGTGCTGCCATATCTATCGCTCAATCGCGACGACTTCCTCGCGGGTGCGTTGCCTGCCGGTGAGCCGCCGCTCCGCAACGTAGCGCCGTTCGAGGGCTGGCGCGCGATCTCGTTCGACGAGGGCCGCGATCCGCGAATCGTGTCGGACGACCTCGATCCAGGTTTCACCGTCGTGAGCGATGCCGCCGGCGGCGACAGCTTGAGGCTCGGCGGGCAGGGCAGCGCCGCGGCGGATCTCGATCAAGGGCTGCCGGTAGCGACGTCGCAGTTCCCGTCGGTCTGGAGCCGCCGGCCCGGTCCGGCGGCGTGGGGACGCTACCGGCACACGTTCGCCTCGATCCGGGCGGGCGAGGGCAAGACCCGCGTCGCGATGCCGGCCACGATCCCGACGGCAGGCACCTGGGAGCTCGAGGTCCACCTACCGGGGTTCAACATCACGAACCACAAGCGCTGGAGCCTCGAGATCGTGACCGCCGATGGCCGCGAGCCGGTGGAGTTCGACGCGTCCAAGGCCGCCCTGGGTTGGAACCTCGTCGGCGAGTACCGGTTGCCCGCGGGCGAGGTTCGCGTCGAGCTCACCGACAAAGCGGACAGCGGAATGATCATTGCGGACGCCGTGGCCTGGTCGCCGGTTCGCACGTTTCAGACGACGTCGCAGGAATGAACAGCATGCACGGACACATCGGGCGGAAGCTCGGCAGCGGAGGTTTGCGCGCGGCGGCCGCCGTCATCTTGGTCGCCGCGGCCGCGGCGTGCACGCCGGACGGCCCGCAACAGCAAGTGGAATTCAGGGTGCCGGTGGCGGTGGAGGAGGTGGGCACGGCGACGCTCGAGAATCGCATCGTCACCACCGGCACGCTGCGTCCCCCCGAGATCGTGACGCTCTCCGTGCTCGACAGCGGCGTGCTCGAGATCAACCGCGGGCCCGACGGCCGCCGGCTCGCCGAGGGCGACACCGTGAAGGCGGGCAGCGAGGTCGCGCGCATCATCGGCGAGGACGTGCGCATCGCGGCGCGCCTGGCGGCGGCGCAGCGCGCGTTCGACGCGGCGCGTGCCGAGGTCGAGGCGAACCGCGAGATCTTCAAGCGCGGGCTCATCAACCGCACGACGCTCGACACGTCCGAGAGCAAGTACGAGAACGCGAAGGCGGACCTCGAGCGCTCGCGCCGCACCGAGGACCGCAATCTCATGCGCACGCCGATCGACGGCGTGGTGCTCAAGCTCGCGCGCGACACCAACTCGCAGCTGCTCGCCAACGGCCAGCTCGTAACCGTGGGGCAGATGGTGGCGCAAATCGCGCCGCTCGATCCGCTCGTGGCCGACGTGGACCTGATCGGCGACGACATCGCCGCCGTACGCGTGGGGCTCGAGGCGCGCGCCCGCTATCACGCCTGGGGCGACACGCTGTTCCCGGGCAAGGTCTTGCGGCTCGCGCCCACGGTGGACCAAAAGACGCGCGCGCTGCGCGCCGAGGTCGAGATCCACAACAAGGAGCAACGCCTGCGGCCCGGCATGTTCGTCGAGGTCACGCTCATCGGCGAGCGGCGCGAGAACGTGCCGGTAGTGCCGCGCGGCGCGGTCACCGAGCGCGGCGGCCGCCGCGTCGTGTTCGTGCTGTCGAGCCAGCGCGTGGCGATGCGCGAGGTCACGATCGGCCTCGGCGACGACGAGGTTCTCGAGGTGCGCCGCGGGCTCGAGCCCGGCGAGCGCGTCGTGGTGCGCGGGCTCGAGACGCTCACCGATCAGATGCTCGTGCGCGTGACCAACCGCTAGCGGCTTCGACATGGAATCCATAGCGCGCCTCGCAACCCGCCGCCCGGTGGCCGTCGTTGTGCTCGCCGCGGTGGTCGTAGTGCTCGGGTTCGTTTCGTGGCGGGGACTGCCCCTCGATCTCTTGCCGGACCTCGAGAGCCCCACCGTGCTGATCTCGGTGACGTCGGGCGAGCGCCCGGCCGTGGAGATGGAACGGCTCTACGGCCAGCGCATAGAGCAGCTCTTGTTCACGGTGCGCGGCCTGCGCGCGATCAGTCAGATCGCGCGCTCGGGCGAGCTGATCTCGCGCGTCACCTTCGACTGGAACACTGACGTCGACATCGCGTTGGTGGAGGTCAACAAGGCGGTGGCGCCGATCGCGGCGGACACGGAGGTGGACGAGGTGCGCGTGCGGCGCTTCGATCCTCGCCAGCTGCCGGTGCTCGTGATCGGGCTCACGGCGAAGGAGGGGCGCACCGACCTCGCCGATCTCAGGCGCCTCGCCGAGCGGCAGATCGGGCCGGCGCTCGAGCAGCTCGAAGGCGTCGCGGAAGTGCGCGTCACCGGCGGGCGCGAGAAGCAAATCCAGGTGCGTCTCGACCAGGCGCGGCTCGACGGCTACGGGCTCACGATCAACGACGTCAAGAACCGCATCAACGCGGCCAACGTCGACGTCAACGCCGGCACGGTGGTCGAGGACAATCGCGTGCTGCTCGTGCGCGGCCTCGCGCGCTTCAAGGGACCGGACGACGTCGCGAACGCGGTGGTGCGCTATCAGGACACCGAGTCGTCGCAGGGCGTGGTGCCGGTTTACGTGTCCGATCTCGCCACGGTCACGCTCGCCGACAAGGACATCGCGCACGTCGTGCGCGTGGACGGCGTGGAGGGCGTGGGGCTCGCGGTATACAAGGAGGCGGGCGCCAACACGGTCGCCGTGTCGCGCGTGGTGCGCGAGTCGTTCGCCAAGCTTGCGGCGGATCTGCCCGGGCTCACGGTCACCATGGTGAGCGACGAGGCCGCGCTCGTCGAGGACGCGATCGGCGAGCTCCAGTCGTCCGCGCTCATCGGCATTGCGCTCGCGATCGGCGTGCTGTTCGTGTTCCTGCGCAGCCCGGGGCCGATCGTCGTCGTGGCCACCGCCATTCCGGTGTCGCTGCTCGCCACCGTGTTCGCGATGAGCTTCGCCGGCTACAGCTTGAATCTCCTGACGCTCGGCGGCCTCGCGCTCGGTGCGGGCACGCTCGTGGACAACGCCATCGTGGTGATGGAGAGCATCTTCAGGAAGCGCGCCGAGGGCCAGCCGCCGGGCGAGGCGGCCGCCAAGGGCACCGGCACCGTGGCGGGAGCGATCGTGGCCAGCACGCTCACGCATTGCGTCGTGTTCCTGCCGGTGGTGCTGATCGAGGGCATGGCGGCGCGGCTCGTGTCGGGCATCGCGTTCACGGTGGTGCTGTCGACGCTCGTGTCGCTGGTCGTGGCCGTGGTGCTGATCCCGGCGCTCGCGGTATGGCTGTTGCCCCGGGACGCGACGCGCGACGTGGATCCCGGCAGCCACCGTGTAGAGGGCTGGGTTTACCGGCTTCTCGGGAGGCCGTGGACCGTGCTCGGCATCTCGGCGCTGCTGACCGTCGTGGCCGTCTTCTCGCTGCTCAGGCTCGGCTCGGAGCTG